>JBFFHS010000219.1:0-1591 GCA_041556855.1 Gammaproteobacteria bacterium | reverse complement strand
GAAGCTGCTGGCGGCCTATTACGAACGCGGTATTTTCGTGCCCCCGGCGGAGGCCGGCCGTGAGCTGCCGGACGGCCGGATGTACAGCAGGCCGCAGCGCGGCACGGTCACGCCGCTGGCGGATCAGGAGAAGCTGGACGGGGAGTACATACCGGTCTGAGCGGCTGCTGGATGCGCGCCAGCTCGGCGCTTTTTGTTGCGCGAACGCAACAAAAATACCCTTTTGTTTCACTCCGTGCACAGATTACTGTTGTTTTTCCAGCGTCTTTCTGTCTATAGTTTAGGATCTGCAGCGCAGCATGAAGGCATAACCAGCAGACAGGCCCGGGCGCACGAGCCCGGAGACTTGCTCGCTGGAATGTGTGCGTGAGGGTTACCCGGTGCGGGTATCATTCCCGCGCAAAGCGTTTATTTTCAGAGCATGGTCCAGGGGGACATTGGATGAAGACCCGAACTATTTTGTTGGCCTCGTTAATGGGGTCATTGGCCTTGCCGGCCACGCAACAAGCCTTCGCCCAGGGCGCAGGCCTCGAAGAAGTCGTCGTGACGGCTCGAAAACGCGCCGAGAACATTTTCGAGATCCCGGTGTCGGTGACCGCCGTGTCCCAGGATGATTTAGACAATGCAGGCATCGATGATGCGGAGGATTTGTCCTCCTTCGTCGCCGGCCTGGAGTTCCAGGGCTCGACCGCCACGGGCGGGCGCCAGAATCCCTCCATCCGCTTCCGCGGCATGAATCAGCAGATCATCACGCCGGCCACCCAGGTGGGCGCGTTGTTCTGGGATGGCTCCTACATCGCCGGCGGCGGCGCCTTCCTGCCCCTGGCGGACGTGGAACGGGTCGAGGTGATCAAGGGCCCCCAGACGGCTTACTTCGGCCGCAACACGTTCTCGGGTGCCGTGAACATCATTCCTCGGGAGGCGGGCGATGAGTGGGAAACCAACATTGGCCTTGAGTATTCACCCTCCCAGGAAGCCGAGTACAAAGCCGAGATCGGCTTTGGCGGCCCGCTTTCCGACACGGTGGGTCTGCGGGTCTACGCGGGCTATGACAAAGACGGCGGCGACTTCGATACTCAGGACGGTGAACCCTACGCCGTGTTTGAGGACACCACCTTCACCGCTACCCTGACCTGGGAACCCACCGATAACCTCAGGTTCAAGCTGTCCGGTTACCACGTCACGGCGGACGACAACGGCACGTCGATCGGCGTGGACAGCCGCTTGGTCGGTGTATTACCCGGGGACTGCAACATCCAATGGTCAGGCCAGTACATCAATGTGGTCACGGGTGACATTTTCGACCCTGACCCTGACCCCAGGGATCAGAGCTTGTTGCCGATGGCCAGCTTCTGCGGCCAGCTACCTGATGGCGCAGCCCTTGTTGCGCCGCTCACAGTGCGGCCCACCGTCGAGCAGTCTGCCTTTGGCCAGGGGGGGATAGATGCGCTGAACAGGCTGTTCGTTGATCCGGCCCGTTTCACCTCCGGTGCCGTGGGTAATCTGGATAACGGCATGCTGCGAAGCCCGCCGGGCATGCTGGGCGGTCGCCATCAGACCCAGCGGCTTCAGCTCAGCGGTGATTACGACT
>JBFFHS010000218.1:0-2003 GCA_041556855.1 Gammaproteobacteria bacterium | reverse complement strand
CCCGGCAGGAGATGGGGGTCCACAAACCACGCGCGTGGCACGCCGATTCGCGCGCCCCGGAGTCCATCCGGGTTGAGAAAAGCGCTGTAGTCATTGTTGGCCGGGGGGGTGCAGATGCCCGTCGCCGGGTCGTTAGGGTCGGGTTCGGTGCCCTCCAGCACCCCCAGCAGAACGGCTGCATCGGTCACGCTGCGGGTCATGGGCCCTGCCGTGTCTTGATCATAGGTCACCGGGATGACGCCCCAGCGGCTGATGCGGCCCACGGTCGGCTTGATCGCCGCCAGCATGGCGGCCGACGCGGGACCGATGATGGATACGGTAGTTTCCGTCCCGATGTTGGCTGCCCACAGATTGGCCGCGGTGCCCGCGCCGGATGATGAGCTGCCGGTGGGCAGCACGCCGCGGCCATCGTGCCTGCCCGGACGGGGATCGCGCCGCGGATCATAGGGATTGAAGGCATAGCCACCCAGGGCCGAGTAATTGTTCGGCATGCCCAGTACCATCCAGTTGGCCATCTCCGTGAGCACGGTCTTGGCCAGGATGATGGCGCCGGCAGCGCGGAGATTCCGGACCAGGGTAGCCTCGTAGGGTGGCACGAAACCGTCGAGGGCCAGCGTGCCCGCCGTGGTGGGCATGTCGATGGTGTGGATGTTGTCCTTGATCGCGATGGGAATTCCGTGCAGCGGCCCGCGTAGCCGGCCCGCGGCGCGCTCTGCGTCCAGGGTATCCGCGATCTTCAGTGCCTCGGCGTTGACCGCGATGGCGGCGTTGAGGATGTTCTCATAGGTGGCGATTCGTACCAGGTACTGGGTCACCAGTTCCCGGGATGTGGTTTCGCCCGCTTCCAGAGCCGCCCGCATCTGGGGAATGGTGGCCTCCACTACCGAGAAGTCCGCCGGGGCGGGAGCGGCAAGCGTCACAAGGGCGAGGAGGGCGGTGATACGGACGTGCCACGGCATGCGCCAGCTCACGAAGCGCTTTCTGGTTAGGGAATGCCGTAGCGTCTGTTGTGCAGTCATGAAGGGTCACCCGAAGCAGCCCCGCGGCTGCGGCGCCGGCAGATCCACTTTCTACTACGTTGCACCAGCGGAGTACAGCGGTCATCGTGTCGCCAACCACCTGTTGCAGGGCTGGGCCGAATGCTGCTGACGTAAGAGGTTCCGTTCGCCCCACCGTCGCGTTAAGTTTGTTGCCGGCGCTGCTCTGCCAGGGCCATGCAAAGGCGTCATCGGAAGGAGTCAGAGGGAGGTATGCCCATGGAGATTGAACGCGCGTTTGTCCGCATCGCGGAGGGGTTGGTGCACTATCGTCATGCCGGTGAATGGCGGTCGGGCGGCCCGCTGCCGCTCTATATGATGCATGCCGGCCCGGGTTCTTCGCTGGGATTATCTGAGCTTATTGGAATTCTGGGGGACACGCGTCGGGTGATTGCCGCGGATACTCTGGGGTTTGGTGAGTCGGTGCCGCCTGAGCCGGACGCGCCGGATCTTGAATATTACGCGGACAGCGTGGTGCGCATTCTCGATGCCCTGGGTCTGGATAAAGTCGATGTTTACGGGAGCCACACCGGGGCCAACATTGGCATGGAGATCGCAATTGCCCACCCGGATCGGGTCGGTAAACTCATTTTCGACGGCGTGGCGTTATTCGAGCCAGCCCTGGCCGCCGATATGCTGGAGCACTACGCGCCGCCCATTCACCTGCAGGCCAACGGCGAGCATTTCATCTGGGCCTGGAATTTCATAAAAGACATGGGCCTGTACTTTCCGTATTACAAGCGCGACGCTCAGCACTATCTGGGCAAAGAACCCTGGCCGGCGGCGGTTATCAATAGCTATGTCATCGAGACCATGAAGGCCAGGGACCACTACTACAAAGGCTACAACGCCGTATTTCGCCACCAGACCTTCAAGCGGCTGCCGCTGGTGAGCGTCCCGACCCTGTGCATGGGTCACAAGGCGGATCCGTTGCACGTCTCGGTGGAGAAGGCCGCGGCACTGGTG
>JBFFHS010000217.1:0-2013 GCA_041556855.1 Gammaproteobacteria bacterium | reverse complement strand
CGAAGCTGGGGCATTCGGGCTACCTATAACTTTTAGTCAAGGCAAATTAGGCGACGAACAGGCCGGAACCTGCGGGTTCCGGCCTTTCTTTTTGTGGCGTCAATGCCCGACGTCGGGGCCGAAATCCGGCGGCTTACCCAGGGAACCCACCACGATCGCGCCGAACAGCAGCGCCGCAGCAGACGTGTAGAGCACCTGCAGATAGCTGCCGAAATAATCATAGGCCTGGCCCACCAGTACCGGCCCGAAGGTGGCGCCCAGATAGAACGAGCTGATCTGCCAGCCATAGACCTTGCCGTAGGACTTCATGCCGAAATAGCGGGCCGTCAGATAGGCCAGCAGATCCACCTCGGCGGCCGCTGCCAGCCCCATGGACATGACGCTCACCACGGCAACCCAGGTGGGCGTGCCGGCCAGGGTCAACAGCCCACAACCCACGGCGGTGAAGGCCAGCAGGACCCGCGCCACCAGCGGCGCCCGGACCCGGTCGATCAGCCAGCCGATGCCCACCCGGCCGATGACCACCGCAATACCGAGTGTTCCCGCGATCCCCGCCGCTTCCACGTCGGTCAGGCCGCGGTCGATCAGAATGGGCACCACGTTGATCAACAGCCCCGCCACCACGGCCGAAACAAGGAAAAAACCTCCGGCAATGATCCAGAACGGCACCGAGCGCAGACTCTCCTGCAGGGTAAAGCCACGCAGCTCATGGGCAGCGCTGGCCGCTTCGCTGCCCATCTCCCGATCGGGCAGCCGCTCCCGGAACAGGAAGAACAGCACAGGGATGACCACCAGCAGAATCAGCGCGCCGACACCCACGTAACCCGCCTGCCAGCCGTAGGCGCCGATCACCACGGTGACGAACAGCGGTCCGAAGATGCCGGTCATGCCGGAGCCGGCCAGGGTTAACCCCAGGGCTAGGCCGCGGCCACGCTCGAACCAGATATTGATGGCCCGGGTCCACACCACCGGCGTGGTACCGCCGCCCACTAAAGCGATGGTGAGCCAGGCCGCGTAGAACATCCAGATGCTGCCGTTAAGCTGCGTGAGCGCGAAGTAGCCTGCGGCGAGCAGCAGGGTGGACAACAGGCCCACGGCCCGGGCGCCGTAGCGGTCGATGATGGTGCCCACGATGGGCGCCGTGAAGGCCGTGCCCACGATGAGGAAACTCGCCGCCGTGGAAACCTGCCCCCGCGTCCAGCCGAAGGCTTCCGTGAGGGGCACGATGAAGACGCCGAAAGTGTAGAAGGCGATGCCGCTCAAGCCTGCGGCGATGCCCATACTGGAGGCGAGCAGGATCTTCCAGCCGCGCTGGAACTCCCCTTGTGCTGTGAGGGCCACGAGTTACTTGAACTCGTAGTTTTCAGTGCCGTGAAAGGTCACGTTCAGCGTGATCACGGGCTCCCGGCTGCGGGCAAAGGACGAATGATGCAGCGCCCGGCCATCCACATAGATGAACTCACCCGTGCCCAGGCGGCAGGCCACGCCGTCCTGCTGGGTGATTTCCGCATGACCCGCCATGACGCCGACGATGCGCGGCTGGTTGGTCAGATGCATCTCGTGGGGACCGCCTGCGAAGGGCTCGGATGGCTGGCTCAACGCCAACCCCCAGTAGGCCGCATCCTGCTTTTCGCTGATGAACTCTGTCTCGCTCACCTTCTTCAGCGGAATATCGATCTCGGTGAGGATGGACCGGCCGTTCTCGTCCATGCCCATGGCTGACATTTTCATGATGATAGCTCCTGCTGCTTATTCGTAATCAACGCCCACTTCGGCAGACTCGTCCCGCAGCGGATAGGCGCGATCAATGGACGGGTCTAAAGGCATGTTGGTGGCAATGAACTCGGACTCTTCCAGCAGATCCCAGTAGCCGGTCTTGCCGGCTTCCTCACGGATGGCGTCGCCGGCGACCACCTCGTAGGTCTTGCCGTCCTCGTGGCGCAGCATGCGGCCCTTGGTGATGTAGATCAGAATGTCGCCGCCGTTGGTGGCAGGCGTGGTGCTGCCGCCCTT
>JBFFHS010000216.1:0-2220 GCA_041556855.1 Gammaproteobacteria bacterium | reverse complement strand
GACGCGGCGGTGCTGTTCCTGCGCGCCTTTGACGCCGACGTCATTCCGCTGCCCTTCGCCGAGGTCATTCCGGGACTGCAGACCGGGCTGATCGACGGTGGTGCCACCAATACGGCCATGTACGCCGCGGTGGAGATGTATCAGCACGCCCCTCATCTGACCCTGACCCGGCATGCCATCAACCCGGGCATGGTGATGGCCAATAAACGCTGGTTTGAGGCGCTCCCCGCGGCACGCCAGAGGCTGGTGCGCGACGCCTTTCTGTCGTCTGATGTCATGCGCGCCGGGGTGCGCCAGGAGGAGCAGGAGGCCCTGGAGGAGGTGATCCGCCGCGGCCTGCCGCCCTATGAGCCCACGCCGGCGGAACTGGCGGCCTGGCGGGCTCTGGCCCGCCCGCTGCACCAGGCGCTGATTGAGCGCATCGGCGGCGCCAGCGCCGAGCTCTACGGTCGGATTCAACAGGGCAAGGCGGCCTTTGCCGCCAGGCAAGGCGAGCCCTAGGAACAAGCCTGGGAAGCCGCTGCTGCCGTCAACCCGGGTCTTTCGATCCGCCGCGTGGCGGTTTGGCGGTTCACCCCAGTTGTGGCGCCCACCTCAGGGGGCGCATCATGTTAAGCGGTATATCCCGAAGGAGTGTGACAGATGGCTAAAGACGACCAGCGCCATCCAACCTACGCCACCGATTTCATCAAGGCCGACACGGACCAGGCAGTGTTCCTGGGCAATCCGGTCATGGACAACATGATGACCAGCATGATCGCGCTGGGTGCGGAGGTCTGGAGCAACCGGCGTCGCATGCGAGTTATCGAGAAGCTCCTGGAAGAGCATGGCTCGGTGACCAACGAGATGATCGAGGCCTATGCTCCCAGCGACGAAGAGCAGGCTGCGGAACTGGCCGAGCGCGACGCCTTCATCGAGCGGGCCTTCGGCTCCCTGGCCCGCGAAACCAAGCAGGAGGGCTGACCATGTTGAATCGACGAACCCTGCTGGGTGCCTCAGCCGCCGTGGCGTCGTTGCTTGGCGCTTCCGGTAGCAAGGCCGCGGCCAAAACGAAGACCAACGCTTGGGACTATCAACCCCGTGGCCAGACGGGCCGCACAGAACGCCTGGCCAATCTGGATCTGGAGTCCCAGCAGCAGTTTCTCACCGGCATGCGCAGTTTTACCAATACCAAGATTGCAAGAACCGCCGAGCGCCGTTCGCGGGAGATCTTGAAGGCCAATGGCATCGATAGCCGGGCCGATCTGCCCATCGAGCAACTCCGGGAGATCTTTGAGCCGGATCCCACTATCGGTACGGCCATTCGTGCCTGGTGCACGACCCAGCAGCTGATGTGGCGCAACCTGATTACGGAATTCCATGGCAACGCGGAGACCTATCTGACGGAGATGGAAGCTGCGGACCAGGCTGGCCCCGGCACCCTGGAGCTCAATCCAGAGATGGACATCCCTGAGTACACCCGGCACGAGATCCACATCCAGCCCGGCGGGTACGTGGGCGACGACCTGGCCGGACACATTTATCACTTTGGCACCAAGAGCTTCTACCAGCACCGCAATGATCAGGACGGCGTGCAGGAAGCCTTCGCCGCGGCCGTGCCTGCGCCTGCCGACGGCAAGGTGTTACGGATTCTCGATATGGGCACGGGCGTGGGCCAGCTAGCGATTGCCCTGAAGGAGCGCTTCCCCGATGCCGAGGTCTGGGGTGTGGACGTGGGCGGACCCATGGTCCGCTATGCTCACATGCGCGCGGTGGATCTGGGTGTGGATGTCAACTTTGCTCAGCGGTTGGCCGAGGACACCCAGTTCCCGGACAATTACTTCGATGTCGTGACCTCCTACATCATGCATCACGAGGTGACGGCGCAAGCGAGCCGGGAGATCGTGCGCGAGGCCTATCGGGTGACCCGTCCCGGGGGGGTCTATGCACCCTGGGATTTCGGTGGGCCCCAGCGACGCAACCCCACCCCCTATCGCAAGTTCCGCACCTGGGTGGATCATCGCTGGAACGCCGAGGTCTGGCGCCTGGAGTACGGCTCCCTGGATTTCCCCGCCGAGATCGCGGCGGCCGGCTTCGACGTGACCGAAGGCAAGCCCGTGCGCCGCGGCTTCGGCACCATCGACGCTCGCAAGCCAGCCTGACCGCACGGTCGGCGCCCGCGAGGGCGGGCGATACGAAAAACCCCGCCCCCGGCGGGGTTTTTCTTTGTCGTGAATGGGG
>JBFFHS010000215.1:0-2269 GCA_041556855.1 Gammaproteobacteria bacterium | reverse complement strand
GGAACGTGGCGGTATGCGCCCGCCATCCGGTCGCCGCGGACAGTGCGGAGCTGCCGGCCGCTGCCGAGCGACTCCTGGTTGTGGTCACCGATATCGGCAGCGCCGAGGGCGCCGCGCACCTGGCGCAGCAGGCGATCGAGCGCTTCGGCGGAATCGACATCTGGATCAACAACGCGGGCTTCGCCTACGGTGGGCCGCGTCTGGCCGAGGCCGAACCGGCCCCGCTGCGCGCCATGGTGGAAACGAACGTGCTTGGCACGCTGCTGGGTTGCCGGGCGGCAGCAACCGTGATGGCGGACGGCGCCATCTATAACATTTACGGCGCCGGCTCCGATGGCCGTTATGTGCCCGCCATGGTCGCCTACGGTACCACCAAGCGAGCCGTTGATTATCTGACGCGCGCCTTGGCCGCCGAGCTGCTGCCGCGAGGAATTCTGGTCGGGGGAATCAGCCCCGGGCTGCTGATGACCGAGCCGGTGCTGAAGTCGCTGCGCGGTCTGTCGGGGCAAGCCCTGGCGGCGCGGGCCAGGGTGGTCAATATTATCGGCGACGATGTGGACATCGTTGCAGAATGGGCCGTCGACAAGATGGGGCAGAATCGGCAAACCGGCCGGGTGTTCGTCCGGTTGACCGCGGCGCGCCTGTTGGGCCGCCGGCTCAGGTCGTTGTGGCGACCCCGGGACGTCGTGTCGGCTCATGGGATTGGCGTCAAGAAGGGCGCCGGCGAAACCAATTGAACCAGCGGAAAGGAGATCAGGGGATGGCGGCAAAATTCACGCGGCGGGAGCTGGCCCAGGCCGGCGCGCTGGCCGGACTGACCGGCCTGTCTGGGGGCACAGCGCTGGCGGCTGCCCGCCCCTCCCGCTACACGCTGCCCGAGGATCCGGCGGAGCAGAACAAGGCGTTTGTGCGCCTGGTGGGCACGTCGGGTTCGGCTCCGGTGATCTGGAGCACCCGCGGCAAGGTGTTCGCGGTAAAGCCCGACGGCGTGGCCGAGCTTTACGGCATGCACGGCAGCGAGTCGGCCTGGTGGCGACAGGTGGATGACGCCACCTGGGTGCGCTACTCCTCCACGGTGTCGTTTTTTACGGATCTTGAGACGGGTGAGTTCATCGAGGAGGTCAAAAGCCCCTTCAACGGCGCGATAGTGAAGCTGCCGGCCAGCTTCATCCGCCACAAGGAGGGTGAGTGGTATACGCCCACCGGGCACTACTACGGCAGCATGAAGCGGGTCTTTCCCGAGCACTACCCGGACAAGCCCGTGAAACTGGACTGGTCGCTGGACGGGGACATCATTCGGCTGCGCAGCGGATCCAATTTCCCGCCCATCCTGCCCCAGCCGTCCTTGGAATACGTCACCATGTTCGGGGATGCCTCGGAGATCTTTGATACGGACGTGGAGACGCCCATGGGGCGCACGTCGGGCTGGAATATCTTCTCCGCCCAGCGGCCGCCTTACTCGGAGATGGATATCCTGCCGGGCCACGTGATCTGGCACTTCGACGCCGTGAAAGTCGGGTCCTTTGACGATCTGGATCCGGAATACCGCAAGCGGGCCCGGGCGCTGACCGATCGCTTCGAGGAGTCGCCTCAGTTCGATGAGGGACCGTCCTTCTTCGAGCGGATCATTCAGCGGCGTTCCTCGGCTGGCTGACGACGCCGGCCGAGCGCTGGATACCGGTCGCGCAACCGTGCTCACAGTGCGCACCGCTTTCATGCTGCTTGGCCTGGCTTGTTCTCAGGCCGCCCCGGCAGCGGACGTGGTGTATCACGGCGGGACGATCATCACCTTGGACTCCGCCGATACGGTGGCGAGCGCGGTGGCCGTGCGGGGCGAGCGTATTCTTGCCGTGGGTAGCCGCGCAGAGGTTGCCGCGGCGGTGAATCCGGATGCTCGCGCGGTGGATCTTCAGGGTGCGACCATGCTGCCGGGTTTCATCGACGCCCATGGGCATTTCCCCAGTTCGGGCTTGCTGGAGCGGCATTTCGTGGACCTCAACAGCCCGCCTATCGGCACGGTCAGGGACATGGCCGATCTGCGGGCGAAGCTGCGGGAGCGGGCCGAGGGGACACCTGCGGGGGAATGGATTCGGGGCAGGGGCTATGACGACACCCTGCTTGTGGAGGGGCGCCATCCCACGCGGCAGGACCTTGACCGCGTCAGCACCGAGCATCCCATTCTCATTGGCCATATCTCCGGCCACCTGAGCGTGGCCAACACGCTGGCGCTGAAGCTGGCGGGGATTTCCAAACAGACGTTTGATCCTGC
>JBFFHS010000214.1:0-2342 GCA_041556855.1 Gammaproteobacteria bacterium | reverse complement strand
GTGAGCAGTCTGGTTCCGGAACTGGCCCTGATTCAGACGCCCTTTCTGTTCGACAGTCACGCCGAGGCCGATTATCTGTTGGACAATCATCTCATCGATGTCTACGCGCCCCTGCTGGCTGAGCAGGGTTTGCAGTTCTTGAGCTGGGACGAGATCGGCTTTCATCACGTGTACGGCAAGCAGCCGATTCTGGTGCCGCAGGATGCCCGCGGCGTTCGGTTTCGCGTCTCCGCGGGTCTGGCCGCCCGCTATTTTGCCGAGGCGCTTGACGCTGACGTGATTCCGCTGCCGTTTAGCGAGAACATCACGGGTCTGCAGACCGGTCTGGTGGATGCGGGCGCCAACGCGCTGATTCTCTACGCACGAACCGGTATCGCGGCGGAAGCGCCCCATCTGACGCTGACGCGCCATGCGTATACGGTGAACATACTGCTGGCCAACCAGCGTTGGCTGAACGGCCTCGACGAGCTGCAGCGCGCCGCCGTGGAGAACGGCTGGATGGACATGGAACCGGCGCGGGCGCTGACCCGGGCCGAGTGGCAGGAAGACCTGGCAAAAGCGGATGAGCTCGGGTTTGTCATCCACGAGATTGATGCCAGCCAGCGGGCCGCCTGGGAGGTGGCTACGGCGCCGGTGGCCCAACGGCTCATCGGGGAACTTGGTGGCCGCGCCGAACAGGTATGGGCGGCCATCCAGCAGGCGAAGCAGGCCTACCGGGCCCGCGACGCCGCCGACTCAGGAGGTTGAATCGCGTGGAGCATAAAAGCATCCGCGGCAAGATCCTTTACCTGCGCCATGGCCAGGAGATCGGTCGCGAGTGGTTTACCGTGACCAAGCACGGCGACGGCGCGCGCACCCTTCGCGCCATGTGCGAGATGGATGATCACGAGGTGTTGCGGGACGTGATCTACTCGGTGGGGTCTCAATGGCAGCCCCTGGACTGTTTCGTGCGCTTGACCATTCACGACAAATTCGTCGGTTCCAGCTGGTTTCGTTTCGACGAGCGAGGGGGGGAATGCGAAGGCTTTACCGCTGCAGAGGGGCGGATCCGCCAGCGCATGGAGGTGGGGCATCGACCGCCATCCTTTGGGGCTCACCCCATCATTTGCGACTTCTGGCATCTGTCCCAGTTCGACCGCGCGGGCCCGGCCCGGCAGACATCCCGCAACATCATGCTCTCCTCGCCTCAGCCCGACGGGGGCAGCGGCCCGATGCTGGCGTGCCACGACCTGACCATGGCGTATTTCGGCAACACCAACCTGACCGTGCCGGCGGGCACCTTCAGCGCGGATCATTTTGCCTTCGTGCTCGGTGATCCCCATCCGGCCAACGAGGAGCTATGGTGCATGGGCGAGGATCTGATTCCGCTGAAGATCGCTTATCCGATCTACGATTCCACCTATGAGCTGGCTGAGCTGGCGATGGACTAGGAGGGCCCTATGGCAGCTATTGGCATTGCCTTTTTTCAGCGCGGTCTGAATGACGCGGCCGAGTTCGTCGCCCTGGTGAGTGAGCTGGAGCGCAACTCGAGCTTTGAGTACGCCGTGCTGACGGAGGCCTACACGGAAGCAATGACGGCGCTGGCGGCCGCGGCCCAGGCGACGAAGCGGGTAAAGCTGGCCACGGGTATCGCCAACATCTACTGGCGTCATCCCTATGCTCTGGCGATGGCGGCCGCCAACGTGGCGTCTTTGTCTGACGGCCGTTTGTTGCTGGGCCTGGGCACCGGCCATCAGCCGGTGAATGTGGAAGGGCTGGGTTACGACATGTCCAAGCCCTTGTCCCGCATGCGTGACTACGTGACCTTGCTGCGCGGCATGCTGGCCGACGATGTTGCGGTGGATCAATTCGTGGCCTTGGAGACGGAGCGCTATCGGGCCCGTCAGGTGCGCATGGGCTGGCCCGCGGGCCACGTGCCGCTCTTCATCGGCGCGCTGGGCGAAAATATGATTCGCCTGGCAGGCGAGGTCAGTGACGGGGTGATACTCAGTCTCTCGCCCCAGCAGCGGGTGCCGCTGGTACGTTCGCTGCTGGCCGAGGGCGCTGCCCGTTCCGGGCGGGACCCGGCCGCCGTCCCGGTCGTGAGCTTTGTAAACACCGTGCTGCGGGATACTCGGGAGGAAGCCCGGCCCCTCTTGCGGCGCACCATTGAGGGCTATCTCAAGCTGCCCTATTACGCAGCCGCCCTGGCACCCTACGGCTTCGACGCGGAACAGGGCTTAAGCGACGAGCAGATCGATGCCCTGGGTATCGCCGGCCCGGAGAGCTACGCGCGGGACTGGCTGGGCCGTTACCGGGAAGCCGGAGTGGATATTCCCGTGCTCTCGCCCGCCGGCGTCTTC
>JBFFHS010000213.1:0-2344 GCA_041556855.1 Gammaproteobacteria bacterium | reverse complement strand
GCCTGTTTCAGGCGGCCGTGGCCAAGGCTCTGGACGACACGGCTGACGGCGACACGGTGACTTGGAGCAACCCGGCAACCAAGGCGGGCGGCGAGATCAAGCTGGTGCGCACCGAAGACATAAAGGCCATGCAGTGTCGCATCGCCCAGGTGCACAGTCGGGCCGGAGGGCGTGAGAATCGCGGCGTGTACCGCGCCTGCAAGGAGGCTGACGGCCCGTGGCGTCTCGCGGCCCTGGCCGGGGCGCCGCGGAACCCCGAATCGAAACCCGATGAGGCCGCAGAATAGCAAGCGCTATTCCGCGGCCCGCACGGCCGCGTCTTCGATCCGTTTGGGCAGCCGTGGAATGAAAGGGTTCGCGCTCATTGGGCTGGCGCTGCTGCTGGTAAGTTGCGACGGTCGAGTGCCGCGCCTGCGGCTGGTGGCCGGCGCGTTGCCCGTTGACCGGGATGTGGCGGGTGCGCTGGCCGAGTTGCTGACTGCCGATACGGCCGTCGCCGTCGATCTGCTGCCCTTGCCGCTGGAGGGGTCGGCGGCGCTGGACGCTATCGACCGGGGTGCGGCAGATCTGGCGCTGGTGGCAAACAACGTGGCGTTTCGGCCGACCGTGCGGACCGTTCTGCCGGTTTACTCCAGCGTGCTGCACATCGCCTATCGGCGCGGCCTGGATGCCAGCGATGGGCAGACGTTACTGAGGGGCGCGACTGTTTTCGCCGGGACGCCGGGATCACCCACCCGCGCGATGCTGGAGCGGATCCTGCCCCGATTGGGTCTGACACCGGCAGAGCTGACTTTCGCAAACAATCTGGACAGCGGACCCGACGTCGTGGTGGTGTTCGCGCCCATCTCGCCGGATCGCATCGACCGGCTCTCGGACTACGAACTGTTCAGCCTTGGGACGCCCCTTGAGATTGGCAGGGGCGGCGCAGTGGACGCGGTCTCGCTGATGTTTCCTCAGTTGCGGCCGTTCATCATTCCGCAAGGCGTTTACGGGAAAAAAACTCTGCAGCCGATAGTTACCGTCGCCGTGGACACTGTCCTGGTGGGCTCGGAACGGCTGCAAGCCGCTACGGTATACGACCTGGTCGAGCGTCTGCTGGCTTTGCGTAACGCGTTGGCGGCCGAGCGACCCGGGTGGTTTCGCGCCCTCTCCGATGATTTCGATCAGGCGAGTTTGACGTTCGCCGCGCACGCGGGTACCCGCGCCTTCCAAAGGCGCAACGCGCCTACGGTCTACGAACGCTTCGCCGGCGTGGTGGAGGCGGTGCTCACCGCGTTCGTAGCGGTCGGTAGCGCCATGCTGGCGCTGTTCCGCTTCGCGAGGGTACGCCGCAAGAATCGTATTGATCGCTTCTACCGCCAGGTGCTCGACGTGCGGCAGCGTTTGATGAGTGAGTCGCTCAGCGAGGAACAGCGAGCCGGTCTGGACCAGCGCCTCCGATTGCTGGAGAACGAGGCCTTCGACCTTCTGATGGCCGAGCGGCTGGCGGCTGATGAGAGCTTTAGCATCTTCTTGAGCCTGCTTGGCGAAGCGCGGCGAGAGCTGGCTTCGCATCGGGGATGAGTGAGCACCGCGCCAGCCCGCCGCGGCGCCTGGCTGGCGCGCCGGGTGAATCGCCGTGAGGTCAGCCCCATGCAGCGTGCTAAACTGCTCGTGACGGGGCCCGGGTAACTGACTACCGATATGTCGCAACCGCTTGCGCTACTGGTTCGCCTGGTCGTTTACTTTGGCGTGGCCGTTGGCAGCCTGTATGGTTTGGCCTTAACTTATCCGGCTGCGGTGGACTATCTTCCCGTGGGGGGTGCTCCTGGACTGTCCTTGACGGACGAGTTGGAGGCAGCCGGCGCCGTGCGGGCGGGCTTGACCCTGGCGGGTTATATCTCTGGCGCGGTCGTTGCCGTTGTGCCCATCACCTGGGTGTACATGGCGACGCGTCGGGCTGGCGGATTCAAGGCCAATTTCGTCCGGGCCCTGGTTATCCTGCCAATTTGTGCGACCAGCACGGTTCTGCTGGTTCAGGACAGCTTGCCCTTGGCCTTCGGGCTTGCCGCCCTGGTGGCTGCGATACGGTTCCGCGTGCGGCTGGCGGATCCTATCGATGGCATCTACATTCTTGCCGCGATTGCCATCGGTCTGGGCGCCGGCATCGGTTACGTCGGGGTAGCCCTGGTGACTTCTTTGTTCTTTGGGATTACGGCAACCATTCTGTGGATGCTGGACTATGGCCGGAATCCCTTGGAAGACGAAGAAATTGCCAGAAAGCGCGCTAAGCACGCCGGAGATGCTGACTCCTCTGCATCTTAGACACTAGCCCGCCGGACCGCGGCACCTTTGCACGATGCTG
>JBFFHS010000212.1:0-2505 GCA_041556855.1 Gammaproteobacteria bacterium | reverse complement strand
GGCACCGACCGAGTGGAAGGAGCCCAACGTCTCCAGCTACGAGATGTATGCCCGGGATCGCAAGCCGAAGAGCTGACATCCACAGCATCATCGCAGCGCCGACCAGATCAGCCCTCCCAAGCCGTCCCGCGCAGCGGAGCGCCGTGAGGGCACTCCGGACTTCGATGATCCGCGGCCCTTCGTCACGGCCCTTGACAGCATGAAGCAGTAGATGGACGAGAATGGGGGGGAGTGAGCCTGAGTGTCCACGCTGCCGGGTCGTTGCCCATGAAAGAGGCGGAGCCGCTGAGGTATGGTGTTTGTACCGGCCGATCCCGTAACCGACGATAGGAGGCTGCAATGGAACAACGAGCAACGGAACCCTGGTGGGCGGTGATCGGCCCCGACGAGGGCGATTCCCACTGGCAGCCATTGCCCTCTCGCGGCTACGTGACCATGAAGCTTACGCCGGAGACCATGCCCTATGACTCTTTTACCAGCGGCGTTCAGATCCTGCCGCCCGGCTGTCATGTGCGCGAGCACGGCCACAAGCAGAACCACGAGCTGGTCTTCGTGTACGAAGGCAGCGGCGAGGTGGAAATCGAGGGCCACACCTACCAGGCCACCAAGGGCACCACAGTGTTGTTCGGCCGTTACGCTCGCCACGTGATTACCAACACCGGCGAGGTGGATATGGCGATGTTCTGGGTGTTCATGCCGCCAGGCCTGGAGCACTGGTTTCGCGGTATTGGCCGTCCCCGGCAGGCAGGGGAGGCCATGCCGGCGGCTTTCCCGCGGCCCGACAACGTGGATGACCTGATGGAACAGCAGCGCTTCGTGCCGCCCCGCGCCCGTTGATGGCGGCCAATCTGCAAAAACAACGCGTTGCCATCGGCAGCGATGCTCATCTGGCCGTTGAAGTGGAGGGCAGCGGCGAGCCGGTGCTGCTCATCGCAGGTCTGGGGGGGCGGCTTGCCTTCTGGCATCAACAGCGACCCGCCTTGACCAAGCATTTCCAGCTGGTACTGCACGATCACCGGGGCACAGGCGGCAGCACCCGTTCCGATATGGATTATTCCGTCGGTCAGATGACCAGCGACGTGCTCGCCCTCATGGATGCCCTGGCCATTGAGCGCGCCCACATCGTGGGTCATTCCACCGGCGGCGCCATCGCCCAGACCCTGGCCCTGAACCACGCTGAGCGGGTGGGCCGGATCGTGCTGAGCGCCACCTGGGCGGGCTACGATCCCTTTTTCGAGCAGTTGTTCAAGCTGCGTCGGCAGATGCTGGAGACCTGTGGCCCCGCCGCTTACATGCTGGATGGCACGTTACGGGCGCTGCCGGCGGCCTTCCTGCAGGAACGGGGCGCTACGCTGGAAGCGCTGGTGGCGGAGCGGGTCGAGCAGTTCGCCGGCATGGCGATTGAGCTGAGCCGCATCGACGCGGTGATGGCCCATGATCTACGCGCGCGGCTGGGCGACATTGTCCATCCGGTGCTGGTGATCTGTGCCGCCGATGATCAGATCACGCCGCTGCCCTTTTCTAAGGAGCTGGCTGCGGCGATCCCCGGCGCGCAGCTTGCGGTCCTGCCCTTCGGCGGCCATTTCTTTCCCCAGGTCGATCCTGAAGGCTTCAATCAGCGGGTACTGGAATTCTTGCGGGCAGCGTGATGCCAAGGACTCTGGTCACCGCCGAGCACATTGCCACTTACCAACGGGATGGCACGGTGATGATTCCCGGTGCCTTCATCGATTGGGTCGAACCGCTGAGCGCGGCCATTGACACCGTGCTGGATGGACAGCGCCGGGGTATTGTCGCGGACCCGCCCTCGGATAACTGGCAAAATCCCATTCGCGTTCAGGAGGCGTTCGGCGGCGGCACCATCGCCCAGAATCTGGTGCCCTACGATGAGCGCTTTGCCCACTGGCTGAGTCGTTCACCCGCCGGCGAGATGTGCGCCGCGATCATGCAGAGCAGGCGGGTCCGGTACTGGATCGATGCCAGTTTCGTAAAGTCCGAAGATGCCGCCGCGGAGGGCACGCCCTGGCACAACGACACCTGTACCTGGCCGTTCTGGGGCGAGCAGATGGTCATTTTGTGGATCGCGCTGACGGACATCGGCGTCGACGACGGTCCATTGATCTCGGTGCGTGCCTCCCATGGCGGCAACGGCCGCTATTACTCAACGTTTTTTCCCCCCACTGACACCATCCCACCCGGCTACAGACCCTGGCAGGAACTGCTGGATCAGGTGACGGCACCGGATGCCCAGATACTCACCTGGACGCTGGCAGCCGGCGACTGCCTGTTCATGCACCCCAACACCGTCCATGGGTCGCGACCCCGGGCGGCGCGCAACACTGCGCCGCGGAGGGCCTTCAGCACCCGCTGGCTGGGGGATGATGTGGTCTACCAGCCGGATGAACTGACCGCCCGGCTGACGGAACGCATCAACGGCCACCCGGCGATGCGTTACGGCGAGCCGCCGGGGGACAGCGCTATTCCCATCACGTGGCCGCCATCCCG
>JBFFHS010000211.1:0-2530 GCA_041556855.1 Gammaproteobacteria bacterium | reverse complement strand
GTCTCAGCGGTCCCTGGCGGCCACCGGCCACCACTGAGGCTACTCCGGGTCTTCCGCCACGCCCCGCGCGGGGAAGATGGCTCGCGGCACGCGCACGTGGATCCCCTGGGTGCCGTCCACCACCTGGGTCACGGCGAAATCCGCCGCCACGCTCATCAGGGAATACGCGTCGTTGCGTGAGAGCCGCTGGTGGTCGGTCAGAAGACCGAGCATATCCAGCGAGGCATGCTTCATCGCCACGTTCAGATCCTCGTCGAAGCCGTGCACGATCCACCAGTTGGGTGTTTCCAACAAGGGCGTGGGAAACGCGAAGTCCTGGCGCAGCACGATCTGCATGAGCACGTCCAGGGAGGCTTCGATCGCCGTGCCGCTGATCTCACCATCCCCCTGGGAAATATGGGGGTCGCCCACCGAGAACAGCGCGCCGTCCACGGCCACCGGATAATACATGGTGGCCCCGGCGCCGATGCGCCAGTTGTCGATATTGCCCCCGTGTGCCCCCGGCGGTATGGAACTGGTCCGACCGGGCGTGTTGGGCGCAACCCCCGCCGTCCCCAGATGGGGCCGCACTGGAACCCGCACACCCTCAAGCGCTGCTTCCCGATCGCAGGCCGGGCAATGCGTGATGGTGCCCGGGGTCAGGTATGTGCCCGGGAAGTCATAGGCGTACAGCGCTTCGGCGGTGTTGGCGTTGCGATCCACCCGGTAGATGGTGACCCGCTCCTTCTCCCCGAACTCCCGGTACAGGTGCCCCCAGTTGGCGGCCAGATTGGAGCCGTAGTCAAAGCGCGGCGTCATGCGCAGATAGCGCACTTCCAGCATGTCGCCGGGCTTGGCCCCTTCCACCCAGATGGGGCCCGTCATGATATGCACGCCCGGATTGCGGTCGTTCTCCGGAATTCCCGTGTAAATCTCCCGTACTGCGTCATCCATCATCAGATCCGGCGCATCCCCCGCGTGATGGGTGACGGCCTGAACCTGCACCAGATCGCCACTGGCCACCCGCAGCACGGGGGCAAGGCCCGGATCAAAATAGCCCCAGTGCACCGTCTCGGATGATGCATCCAGCACGTGCAAGGCCCCGGGTGCTTGCGGTATGAGTGGGCTGCCGGCCGCGGGGACTAAGGGCATGTTGTTCTCCTTGTGAACCAGGTTTCGCAGAGTCTCAGGGTGATGTTACCGCGCCGATGCCCCACGGCAACCAAGCGATCGCGAGCACCCAGATGAGGCGACCTGACCCGCCTGCCCCTGCCGCGGGCAGGCCCATCAAGGCCCAAGGTTTTCCAGGTCCTCTGGCTCGGCGGCGGCGGCGTTCACCGGGCGCATCGGTAGATGGGCCGGCGCTTGGCCATTGAAGCCACACTCATGGGCTGGCGATAATTCCACGATGCCGAAGTCAAACGCGCCACCGCTGCTGGAAATTCACAACGCCACGGTCTGGCGCGGGGATGGGGATACTCCGGTGTTCTCGAATTTCTCCCTCACCATACCCCAGGGGCAGAATGTGGCGGTCCTGGGACCCAACGGGGCCGGCAAGACCACCCTGTTGCGCCTGCTGACCCGGGAGCTCTACCCGGTGGCCAGCGCCGATGCCTATGTGCGCATTCTGGGCCAGGAGCGTTGGAACGTCCGCCAGTTGCGGCAGCATCTGGGATTGGTCTCCCACGATCTGCAGGTGGACTACGCCGGAGTGATCCCCGGCCGGGAGGTGGTGCTGTCGGGCTTTGCCGCCAGCGAGGGTATTCGTCATGTCTCTTACGCGTTCTCCGCGGCCGAGTCGGCAGCCGCAGCAACCATGATGGAACGCCTGGGCATCGAGCATCTGGCCGAAACGCCCTACGGTCGGATGTCCACCGGCGAGCAGCGCCGCTTGCTTCTCGCCCGGGCACTGGTGAACTCGCCCCACACGCTGGTGCTGGACGAGCCCATGGCCGGTCTGGATCTGCGCTCCGCCTTTATCTGCCTGACAACCCTGCAGGCGCTCATGCAACAGGGCATCGCCGTGCTCTTGGTCACCCATCATGTGGACGAGATCCCGCCGGCCATCGAGCGCATCATTCTGCTGGATCGGGGTAAGATCATTGCCGATGGGCCGAAACGGGACGTGCTCACCGCGGCGAATCTCGCCACCCTGTATCAGACCGACGTGCGCCTGATCGAGGCCGAGGGCTATTTCATCGTCCGGCCGGCCGCGGCCTTGCCCAGCCGGCCCGTCAGCACCGAGCCAAAATTACAAGGAGTCTGACCCGTGCGCGTGGCCAGCATCATCCTCGGCAATACCCCCAGTTACGCTGTGGTAGATGGCGATCAGCTCTACCCGGTACCGCGCGCTATGCTCAGCCGGTACCCGAACCTGCGCGCCGCGCTTGCTGGCGACGCCCTCAGCGCCGTCGCCAAGGCCGCAGCCGATAGCCAACCGGTTCGCACCGACAGCGTCGAATTCGCCCCCGTTATTCCCAACCCGGACAAAACCCTGTGCGTCGGGATCAACTACGTCAATCACATCCGCGAAATGGGTCGCGAGATGCCC
>JBFFHS010000210.1:0-2558 GCA_041556855.1 Gammaproteobacteria bacterium | reverse complement strand
TTTCAGCGCAAGGTCGATATTCTCCCAGGTGAGCTTTGACTGATCAGCGAGGCTTTCGGGGATAAAACCGTCCGCCGTCAACCCGGCCTTGCCGCCCAGCAGGACCATCTTGCCCTGCCCCTCAACGGTCACCACCTGAGAATAGCCCACCGGCTGGTCCAGCCCCTCTGGATTCCAGCGTTTGATGGTCAGCTCAGCCACGGCGGCGGCAGACCCGAGCGCCGTGACCACGGCGATAAACGGGGTAAACAGCTTGTTCATGATAAGTGCCTCCCATGACTTGAGGGCTAGGTGGATTCTGCTTCGATGAGTTCGATCCATTCACCGGCCGGACCGACGCAGCTTGCTACTCGTCCGCCGCCATACAGCGCCTCGGGCGCCGCTATCAACGATACCTTGATCGCATCAAAGTTATCGGTGGCCAAACTGATCATGGACACGCCGGGTGGGAGCTGCCCGGGCGCCCGGGGACGCGGCCCCGATAGCGCCACGGGGTAAGCGTCCAGCTCAACGGAGCTACCCGGCTGTCGCCCCCGTGCCGCACCTATTTCAATGGCGCGATCGCGACTGTAGCCCAGCGCGTCTGCCACCATCCGAACCTTGAACGCCATCAGGCTGCCCAGATCCATACCCAGCGCCGAGCTGTAAAAGAGACGACCCGCCGTGATATTGGGCGTGCCGACCACGGCGTTAAACATCCGGTCCACCAATGATTGGGGCTCAATCAGGCCGAACTCATTCTCTCCGGTCACGTCGCTGGCAAAATAGAATACCTCTTCTCCCGGCCCTTTCACCTGCATCGCGTGCACGCTGGAAAAAGCCTCGCTCAGAGGTCGCGGCTCGCCGATCACTTCAAGCCCGGCCGCCAGGGCTCGCTCGTTCACCGCGTAGATATCGCTGGAGATCATCTCGATGGCGTTCAGGCCCCAGGTCGCCATGGCCCGATAACCGGGCACCGGATCCACCTCAACGATTCGAATGTGGAAGCTTGGATCACCGCTCTCGCAACGCATCATGACCCACGGCCGCCCCCGCATGGCCGGCGCGCCCCAAGCCGTGGCGACCCGCTCGCTCACAAAGCCCCTGTTTGCCTCGGCCAAACCGATGGCCTTCTCGTAGATCTGCTGGGCGACCGGCACGTCGGGGACGCCAATGGTGGCAATGGCATGGCCGAGAATGGGATTGCGACGCTCGGGCCCCTGGGCCGAGGCTCCCGACCCCGCAAGCCCCGCCGCCAGCGCCGCGGTACCCGCCACGACCCCGCGCCGGGACACACCCAGATGGTTTGCGCTTTTGCTGACGTTGTCGGTGGTCATCCCCTGCCGAACCTATTCCCCGTATGCCCCGATTTTAGGGCACGCCGCCTTACGCGGATGGGTCAGCATAAACCACCGACCCGTGAGGGGAAAACTCAGGCTTAGGGGTGTTGCTCTCGGCAGACGTCCGTTACCAGGGCAGCTCCTCGCCGTTCCACAGGTGAAAAGTGTCGATGTCCTGGATCGTGAGGCCGTCGATCAGGTCAATCATTGCGGAAATGGCCGAGCGCGGCGCCATGCGGCCAGCGGCCAGCCTGCGCCGATAGTCCTCCGGAATGACGGATGGATCCTCAGCATTCATGTAGTCACGCCAGTCCACCGTGCCGGGAGCGATAATGGCCACGATGACACCGCGGTCCTTCACGGCTTCTCCGTAGGTGCGCATAAGCATGTTCAGGCCCGCTTTGCTGGCTCGATAGGACGGCGCAAGGGACGAGCGCACCCGCCCGATGGACGCCCCCTCTGCGCTCATGACCGCAATCTTTTTCTGCTCGCTGGCGGCGACGTGCTCCAAAAAAGCTTCAGCCACATAAAGTTGGCCAACAATATTGACCTTTAACACCTGCTCGAGCCAGTCATAGTCCGTTGCGCCAAACGCGTTCAAACCGACGCGGAAGGTGTTGATCGCGCCGTTCAAATTCAGCACGTCGATGGCCTGGCCACTGTATTTCTGCGCCAGCGCGTCCACCTCGGCAAAGTCTGTGACGTCCAACTCTTCCACGACAACGTTGGGGTATCGGGCGGCTAGAGCCTGCAGGTCTTGGGCCTCGGCGGGCGTTCGGCAGGTTGCGATCACCCGCCAGCCTCGCTCGGCATAATCATTGACGAAGGCGAGGCCATGGCCCTTGCTGGAGCCGGTGATCAGCACGGTCGGCTGGGCAGTCTGGGCGGCGGTCGGCGCCGGCAAACCTGCAGCCAGCAAAAAGCTGGCGGCGAGTATGGAAACAAGTTGTCTCATGGCAAATCCCGTGCTGTGTGTACAGTGATACGACGCACCGTCATGATAACCCGCCGGGTTGTTTGCAAGTTTTTGCTGGCGGCACGACCCGCCTCCGGCGGCTGCCAGCGCAGAGCTTGGCCGGCGTGATCGCCCGGCGATAAACATGCTGCGGCTCCCCCGACCAGAGCACACTGAAATCCCGCCCGAACCAGCGCACAGGCTCCCCGTCATCGACGCCATCGACGCCATCGAGGCCCATTTTCTCCAATATTTCCAGTGGCTTGCGGTTGGTCACGGGCACA
>JBFFHS010000209.1:0-2591 GCA_041556855.1 Gammaproteobacteria bacterium | reverse complement strand
GGTCGCCTTTGCGCTGTCGGAGATCATGGTGGTGTCCCAGCTGAGCGCACTGCAGCAGGCGCCCTATAGCCTGGCCGACGATTACGACGTGCTAGCGGTTAACGCCTTCGGGAATTTTCGCGACCTCATGGAAGCGGTCACCCTGCACCCGGCGATGGGAGTGTATCTGAGCATGCTGGGGAATCAGAAACCCGACCCCACCCTGAACATCCGGCCCGATGAGAACTACGCGCGGGAATTCATGCAGCTGTTCACCATCGGCCTGATCGAGCTGAACATGGACGGCAGCGTGAAAACCAACGCTCAGGGCAATCCCATACCCACTTACGACCAGGCGGTCATCGAGGGTTTCGCTCACGTCTTTACCGGCTGGAACTATGCCAACGCGACCAGTTTCGAGCAGGCTCGCCGTACCGCTTTCAATCAGACCATTCCCATGCAGCTCTACCCGGATTTTCATGACACAGGGGCAAAATTGTTGCTGGGCGGCGTCACCCTGCCGGCCGGTCAGTCGGGCGATGCGGATCTGGCGGCGGCCCTGGACAACATCTTCGAGCACCGCAACGTCGCGCCCTTTATCGCCACCCAGTTGATCAAGCGGCTCGCCGCCAGCAACCCCTCGCCGCAGTACATCGAGCGGATTGCCGAAGTTTTTGAGAACAACGGCGGCGGCGTTCGCGGTGATCTGGGCGCGGTGGTTAAGGCTATCCTGCTGGATGCGGAAGCGCGCCCGGAGTTGGCGGGCGACATCGATGGCAAGATGAAGGAGCCCCTGCTGCGGGTCACCCAGCTGTGGCGCGCCTATGACGCCACCTCTGCCAGCGGCCGCTATCCTCTGGTCGGCGCCTACATTCTGTTCGGTCAGGGGCCGTTGCAGTCGCCGTCGGTGTTCAATTTTTTCAGCCCCAACTATGCGCCACCGGGCGAGATCGCAGACTCGGGGCTGGTCGCTCCCGAGCTGGGCATCGCCACCGAATATCAAAATACGCTGCTCACGAATTTCATGTTCAACCAGGCGTTCGTGCGCAACTCCGAGAATGGGGAACTGGAGCCCGACGCGGTATTCATCGACATCGGTGCCGAGCTTGCCGTAGCGGGTGACATCGATGCCCTGGTGGATATGGTGGCGGACAAACTGCTCGCCGGTCAGATCTCCCCCACCCTGCGCACGGAGATCACCGGCATGGTGGAGCGCATCCCGGCCAGTGACGCCGCCCTGCGCGCCGCGGAGACCATCTATCTGGTGACCACGTCACCCGAGTTCGCCGTTCAGCGCTGAGAGGAATGACGCCATGGCCACAATGAATCGTCGCGAGTTCCTGCAAATGTCCGGGGCGAGTGCTGCGCTGCTGGCGGCAACGCCCGGCACGGGATTCACCCAGGTGGTCAGCCAGTCGGCGCCGTTCTCCGACTACAAGGCGCTGGTGTGCGTTTTCATGTTTGGTGGCAACGATGCCTTCAACACGCTGGTTCCCAGCAGCAATGCCGAGTACGGCGTGTACGCCGCGTCCCGCCAGAATCTGGCCATACCTCAGGCCGATCTGCTGCCCATCAACCCGCTGAATCCGGACGGCGCTACCTATGGACTGCATCCCGCCATGAGCGGCATTCAGAACCTGTTCAACAGCGGCCAGGCCGCCTTCATCAACAACGTCGGCCCGCTGGTGGAGCCGACCACCAAGGATCAGTATTTCAGCCAGTCCGTGGCGCTGCCGCCCCAGCTGTTTTCCCATAACGATCAGCAGGATCAGTGGCTGTCCCTGAGGGGCGCCGGCACCAGCAGCACGGGCTGGGCGGGCCGGGTCGCGGATCTGCTGCAGAACAATGTGGCCAACCAGCAACTGGCGACCAACATCTCCCTGTTCGGCAACACGCCCTTTCAGGCCGGCGCGGAAACGATTCCCTACACCATGGGCCCCAACGGGCCGCTGACGTTCGCGGGCTTCGGGGACAGCGGCATCTTCCTGGAGCAGCGACTGGCCTTTGAGAGGATCATCGGCGCAGACCATGCTGCCATCTACGAGCGCGCCTTCGCAGACATCCAGCAGCGCGCGGTGTCGGCCGCGGATCTGGTCACAGACGCGATTACGAGCGCGCCTGTGCTCAGCACGGTATTCCCCGGGTCCCAGCTGGGCGCCCAGCTGCAGACCGTGGCGCGGCTGATCGCCGTTCGGGACACGCTGGCCATGGAGCGGCAGATCTTCTTCGTGGCCGCTGGCGGCTTCGACACTCATGACAATCAGAACCAGGATCAGCCCAACCTGCTGGGCGACATCAGCGCCAGCATCAGGGCGTTCTACGAGGCTACGGTGGAGCTGGGCGTAGCCGGGCAGGTCACCACCTTCACCCAGTCCGATTTCGGTCGTACCCTGACCTCCAACGGCGACGGCACCGATCACGCCTGGGGCGCCAATCAGATCGTGGCGGGTGGCGCGGTGCAGGGCCAGACCCTGTTCGGTGACTACCCGCTGCTGCAGATCAACGGGCCCCAGGATGTCGGCGGCGGCCGGATGATCCCGACCACGTCGGCGGATCAGTACGCCGCGACCCTGGCACGCTGGTTCGGGATCGCCGACACCGAGCTACCCCTG
>JBFFHS010000208.1:0-2684 GCA_041556855.1 Gammaproteobacteria bacterium | reverse complement strand
GGATAGAGGTGTCGCCCAGCAGCGCGAATATGCCATCCGCAAACTCAATGCCCAGCAGAAGCGAGCGCTGATTGCTGCGGCCCTGGAGTGAAGCGGAGCGGTGGCGCGCTGGTATCAATGGGGAGCGGATGGCCTGCTGGTCATCCACGGGTTGTTCATCCTGTTCGTGGTCCTGGGGTTCGTTGCCATTCTTGCCGGCATCCTTCGCCGCTGGCCGTGGATTCGCAATCCATGGTTCCGCGGTCTGCATCTGCTCAGCATCGCCGTGGTCGTGCTGCAGGCGTGGCTGGGGCGTGCCTGCCCCCTCACGGTGTGGGAGGCTAAGCTGCGCCGGTTAGGGGATCAGGCTTCCTATGAGGGCAGCTTCGTCCAGTACTGGCTGCATCGCCTCATTTTCTATGAGGCGCCGGGCTGGGTGTTTGTCCTGATCTATACCGTGTTCGGGGCTGCCGTGCTGCTGACTTACCTGCTGGCGCCACCCCGCCGCCGCCCTCAATGACAGATGATTCCAATGCGCCGGCCCAACTGGCTTGGGGCTCAAGCCATGACCGATTTGCATGTGGCGCAGATCAACATTGCCCGCGCGGCGGTCCCGCTGGTTGCAGGCCGACCAGACGCTCCCGGGAAGCCATGCGTTATCATGGCGGCCTAACAAGACGGTTGAGCACATCGGCCCGAGGAACACTGCGTGACTGATCTTTTTCACCAGGACCTGCTGGTGACGCCGGCGGCCGCGGCCATTGCCCCCCAAGGCTTTCAGCCAATGCGCGGTAACTGGCTGGGCGTAGCCAGCGGCCAGGCGCCGGGCCCGCTCAGGGCCTGAAGCGGTCGCGGCGTTCACGTGCAGCCCGCGATTCTTCGGCCGGACGAGACCAGGGAGTATTTCTCCGAGGAGCGCTGCCACATCCTGGAGTTGGCCAACAGCGCGGCCGATGGCGCCACCTCGGTGGCCCGGGCGCGGGTCGCTCCCGGAACCACGACGGCCTGGCATCGCGTGCGCGGCACCGTGGAACGCTATGTGATTCTTGAGGGTGCCGGCCGCGTGGAGGTGGGCGATGCGCTGGTGGACGACGTGGGGCCCGGAGACGTGGTCCTGATCCCCGCGGACGAGCGGCAGCGTATTACCAATACGGGTAGCACACAGCTCAAGTTTCTGTGTATCTGTTCACCGCGTTTTGAATGGCGCAACTATGAACGCCTGGAATAACAATGGGAGGGAGCTCGGGTCATGCAATATGAAATCAAGAACTTCAATGGTGCCCAGGCCGGCAAAGTGCTTGCCATGGTGAACTTCTTCGTCGGCCTGATCGCGGCGGTGCTATTGGGCCTGGGTCTGATATTCGACGTGCAGGTAGAAGACGAGCCCTCGGTTGGGTTGGTCATCGCGCTGCCCTTTCTCTATGCCATCGCCGGTTACATCGGTGCGCGGATCTTCGTTGCGATCTATAACCGGGTCGCCGCGCGGCGCGGCGGGCTGTACTTGGAGCTCGGTCAGCGCTACGACCCCATGGATCCACCCTGGAAGCCCTAGGAAGTCATTGCGCCGATGCAGATTCGGCCTGCAGCGCAGGACGACCTACAGGCGTGCCTTGAGATCTACAACCACTACGTCGAACACAGCGTCGCCACCTTTGACACCCAACCCATGATCGGGTCGGCAGCTCAGCGCTGGTATGACAGTCATCAACATCCGGCCCATCCACTGTTGCTGGCGGAGGCGCGCGGCCGAGTGCTGGGCTACGGCTGCCTGTCACGTTGGTCGACCAAGGCAGGCTACGACGCAACGGCGGAGGTTTCCGTGTTCGTAAGCCCCGACCAGCAACGCCGCGGCATTGGTGCGGCGTTGCTGGAGGCTTTGCTGGGCGCAGCGCAGCGCAGCGGTCTTCGAAATCTGCTGGCACGAATCGAGGCGGAGAATACCGCCAGTATCAGTCTGTTCTCGAGGGCTGGGTTTCGCTCCGTGGGCGTCATGCATGAAACGGGTTTCAAGTTCGGCCGCTGGCTGGATGTTGAGATCATGGAATATCTAGTGGAAAGCGATCCGCCAGAAGAGCAACCCTCTTGAACAAAGTGGGTAACGATGCCGTTACCGCAGATGCACACACCGTGCTTGCCGTGGTCCGAACGCTATAATGACATAGCAACGAATAAGAATAATTGAGGATTCCAGTGAGCGAAGAAAATGGCGACCAGATGTTCTATCTGAAATGGACGCAGCGCGAGCTGGAATCCCTCAGCATGGAAGCGCTGTACACCGAGGTTGACGCGGACGGCTGGGTGCAGCGGGAGCTCGGGCTTGCTTCCGGAGGACTGGTGGTCCACCAGCTTGCGGTCGCTGATAATCAGGCGGGCTGGTTCGGTCTGGCGCGACTGTCGGGGGTTATGTTAAGCAGCAACGTATCCAAGGACGAGTTTGAAGCCCTTTGGGATGCTGCCGATGCGCCTTCCTGTTGAGTTCTGTTTCCACGCCTTGGCGGGTGCTCCTGTAAAGAATTTTCCAAATGGGCCGTGCAACACCCGGCGGCGTCCTACGAGTACTAAACCGGAAAGCTGCGGCTGCTGGGCGGCCTGGGATGGCTGCAAGTGCTGAGTGTAACCGGGGCTATGGGGTTCGCGCTGACCCCAGCGGATGCAATCGCCAGCGTGCAGCTGACCTACAACGTCAGCGCTTTGTTTTTCGTGGG
>JBFFHS010000207.1:0-2714 GCA_041556855.1 Gammaproteobacteria bacterium | reverse complement strand
CTCCCAGCCGGATCGGCCGCGGCTGATCTCGCTACCCTCCGGGCGCGGCAAGGCCCTGCGCCGGGGCTTGCGCGAGTTGGCCAGCTTCATCAGCACCGATCTGCCCAAGGCACTGGAAAGCGAGCCCCTGGTCTCAGAACAGCTTGCGGTACAGAGCGAGATTCGCAGCCGCGTTGAAGCCCTGACCGAACCGCTGGAGCAGGAGTTGCGCCGCGCCGGCATGGCCTTGGTCACCATCCAGCAGGGCCCGGTGAGTCAGACCTTGATATTTCCCCTGGTGGAGGGCGAGCCGGTGCCGCCGGGGCAGCTTAGGAAGCTGCGCCGGGACGGCAAGGTGTCGGCGGACAGGGTGGAGCATTTCGAGGCCCACTTCCCGGAGTTCCAGAAGCGGCTGCAGGCGGTTGGCAGCGAGCTGAGCAGCATTGAGCGGGATGGCCTGGAGCAGATTCAGACGCTGCAGGACAACGCGGCCCGCGATCTCCTGCAGCGCTATTGCGCAGAACTGCGCCAGGATCTTTCTCAGGACAGCGTGAGCCGGTTTCTCGATGAGATCATTGACGACGTGATTGAGACCCGGTTGCGGCCGACCACCGAGCTGCCCGACCCGGTGGACCGTTACGGGGTCAACCTCATCGTGGAGCGCAGCCCGGAGGAGCTGGTGCCCATCGTCGAGGAACATACGCCAAGTCTGGTGAATCTGCTCGGTACCGTGGAGCTGAAGTGGACGCGCGCGGGCCCGGCGCCGGCGGACTATTCGGGTATCCGTGCCGGCGCCCTGCTGCGCGCCGACGGCGGGTACCTGATCCTGGACGTTGACGATCTGGTGGCTGAGCAGGGCGCCTATCGCGCCCTCATGCGGACGCTGCGCACCGGCAAGCTGGAGATCGTGCCGCCGGAATTGGGTTGGCTGCGGCCGAACTCCCTGGTCAGCCCTGAAGCCATCGACATCGACGTGCGAGTCATCATGGTTGGAGATCCGCTGACCTACTATCAGCTTGATGCCATGGACCCGGACTTCAGCGAACTGTTCAAAGTGCTGGCCGACTTCGATCACGAGATCGACCGAACGGCGCAGGGCATTCGTCACTATGCAGCCGTGGTGGCGCAGATTCTCCGCGAGGACGGGCTGCCAGAATTCGATCGCACTGGCCTCGCCGCCGTCACCGAGCACGGCGCCCGCATCGCGGCGCGGGGCGGCAAGCTGACGGCCCGCTTCGGCCGGATCGCGGACATTGCGCGGGAGGCGGCCTTTCTTGCCCAGCAGGCCAGCCAGTCATTGGTCACCGGCGACCACGTACGGGAGGCTATTGCGCGGACCCGGGAGCGGGCCAGCCTGCCATCAAGAAAATTTCAGGAGCTCATTACCGCCGGCACGATTCGCGTGGAGACCTCAGGCCGCGTCGTCGGCCAGATCAACGGACTGGCGGTGATCCACTCGGGCCCCATCACCTACGGCTTTCCGGCGCGGATTACCGCCACGATTGGCCCCGGCCGGGCAGGCTTAATCAACATTGAAGGTACCGCTTCCCTGTCAGGGGCCATCCACACCAAGGGGTTTCACATTTTAGGCGGCTGCCTGCGGCATCTGCTCAAGGCGGAACATCCCCTGGCCTTCAGTGCGTCCATGGCCTTTGAGCAGAGCTACGGCGGCATCGACGGTGACTCTGCCTCGGGTGCGGAGATCTGCTGCATGCTCAGCGCCCTGACGGGAGTCGCTCTCAAACAGTCCATCGCCATGACCGGTGCCATCGACCAGTTTGGCCACATCCAGCCCATCGGCGGCGTGAACGAAAAGGTCGAGGGGTTTTTCGACACCTGTCGTTACTTCGGCCTTACCGGCGATCAGGGCGTGATCATTCCGCAGAGTAACGCGCCGGACCTGATGCTGCGCGAGGACGTCGTCGCGGCCTGCGAAGCGGGGCAATTCCACGTCTACGCCGTGGCCACGGTCCAGGAGGCGCTGGCTGTCCTGACCGACATACCCGCAGGAGACTATGGGCCGGATGGTTATCCAGCAGCCAGCCTGCTGCGTCTGGCCGTGGACGAGGTTCGTGAGTATTGGCGCAAGACTCTGGCCAGTCCCGATAAGCTGACCCGGCTCGTGAGCGAGGATGAGCGGGAAGAGGCAAAAGATTGGACCGGCACCCGGGTGGATCCCTCTTGATGGCTTGGCTCCTGCTCGGGTTCGGCAGCATGCTGGACGACCAGGTGCTGAAATAGGAGTCAGCCATATGACGAGCCTTTCGAAACGTCTTGAAACGTCGTCCTTGGGCGGGTGGTTCGGGCTGGTCATGGTGCTGTTCGGGCTCGCCGTTGGACATACCATGGTCATTCTGCAGCGGCATTTCACGGGTGGCGTTTCCGTGCTCGACAGCGCTATCTCGATGACGCTGGGTGCTGGTGGGCTCGTGCTGCTGTGGATTGGCCTGAAACGGCCGGAGAACCAGGCCACCATTCTGGGTTATCTGGCGGGCTCGTTAATCTGGGTTGGCATCTTTGAATGGACCTGGGAGTACTTTGGGCACTGGCTGAAGCTGGAGCCCATCATGGATGATGGTATGCCCATACTCATGCCCGGCTTGCTGATGATCCAGTCCACATCGTTACTTGTCATCGTGCTGCTGTTTTTTCTGGGCGCAAACAAGGACACCCGCTGTCGGATGTTCATGTGGTTTCATCGCAATCTGAGACTCCGCCCCGGCCGGATGACACCT
>JBFFHS010000206.1:0-2747 GCA_041556855.1 Gammaproteobacteria bacterium | reverse complement strand
TTGCCCCAGGTCGAGGTGCGGATTGCGGATCAGGCGGGTGAAACCGCGGGGCCGGGTCAGGTGGGCGAGCTGGAAATCCGCGGCCCAAATCTTTTTGCCGGGTATTGGCAGCTGCCCGAGAAGACGACCGCGGAATTTCGTTCCGACGGGTTCTTTCGCACGGGAGATCTGGGGGCGATGGCAGCGGATGGCCGGATCACCATCGCGGGGCGGGCGCGAGACTTGATTATCTCGGGCGGGTACAACGTCTATCCTCGCGAGATCGAGGGGCGGCTGGATGATCTGGAGGGTATCGTGGAGGCGGCCGTGATCGGCGTCCCCCACCCCGATCTCGGGGAGGCAGTGGTCGCGGTGCTGGTGACTGCCAATCCAGCGGCTTTCGATGAGCGGGCGACGCTGGCGGCACTGGATACGACCCTGGCGCGCTTCAAACAGCCGAAGCGGTTCTTTGTGGTGGACGCGCTGCCGCGCAATGCTATGGGCAAGGTTGAAAAGAACGCCCTGCGGGAGCGCTATAGGTCCCTGTTCGCTGGCGCTTGAGGGTGTTTCGACAACCTGTTGCCTACCCCGCGGCGGGACATCCCGCCTTTGCAGCCAGCGGCGCTGCTGGGCCTTATCCTTGAACCGGGCTGTCTAGGCTCGGAAGCTTCGTCGACCGCCTAATGGCCCAAACCGGCTCATGCCAGCTGCCGCGCACCACGGTGTGGTTATGGGGTTCCTCGAACCGGCCTCAGGCATCACAAAGCTGCTAACTGTAAGGGTGAGATTGTTGGCAGATGGCGAGTGATTATGCGCGTTGCAATCGTCGGTGCGGGTATGGGCGGGATGACGGCGGCCCTGGCTTTGCAGCAAGCCGGTATTGACGTGACCGTCTATGAACAGGCGCCGCAGTTGGGTGAGGTGGGCGCCGGCCTCACGCTGGCGCCCAATGCGACCTGCGTTTACAAGCACCTGGGAATGCTCGATGCCCTCGAAGAGATCGGAGTGCAGCCCCGATACGCAGCGGTGAAGCACTATCAGACAGGGGAGGAGTTGGTCTGCCGCGAGCGCCGCAACAGCCTGTTGGAGGAGTATGGCTCGCCCTATATCCAGATTCATCGGGCCGATCTGCACAACGCCCTGGCCGGGCGAGTGCATGCCAACAACCCCGATTGCGTGCGGCTCGGACACAGTTTCGTCCGCTTCGAGCAGAACGGTGCCGGCGTGACGGCGCATTTCGCCAACGGTGCTCAGGCTCACGCCGATGTGCTGATCGGCGCCGACGGCGTCCGCTCCGAGGTGCGTGCCCAGATGTTCGACCCGGCGCCGCCGAAGTTTACCGGGCACGTGGCCTGGCGGGGCCTGGTGCCGGTAGAGGATCTGGCGGAGCCGCCGACGCCCGATTCAGGTATCTCGATCGGGCCCAAAAGGTTATTCACGCGCTACTACGTGCGCCGCCGTGAGTTGGTCAACGTGGTGGCCTTCGCCCGCAAGGACGGCTGGGAGATCGAGAGCTGGTCGGAACATGCCGACATGGAGGAGCTGAAAGAGGTTTTTGCCGGATGGAACGAGGAAGTGCGTACGCTGTTAGAGGCTATGCCCCACGAGTTGTGTTTCAAGTGGGCGTTGCTCGGGCGGGCGCCTCTGGACAGCTGGATCCAGGATCGAGTTGCTTTGCTGGGCGATGCGGCCCACCCTATGCTGCCCTTCCTGGGCATGGGCGCGGCCACCGCCATCGAGGATGGCCTGGTGTTGGCGCGCGCCTGCAGCGAGGCGGCAGACCCCGTGGAAGCGATGCTCCGCTACGATGCTGCGCGCCGGCCACGCGGGAACTGGATCATGGAAGAGTCCCAGCAGCGGGTCAGCCAGCTGCAAGGCGACCGTCCGGAGACATATTCGCGCGGCAATGAGCGCAACGAGGAATCGCTGGGTTTGTTCGCCTATGACGCGGGAACCGTCGCCGTTTAGTCAGCTGCTGACGCCGTGACCGAGTACGCCTTCTTCACATTTTTGCACGTAGTGCTGTTCGCCTATTGGCTGGGCGGGGACCTGGGCGTGCACCTGGCGGCGCGTTTTGCCGTGCGCAGCGATTTGCCGTTCGATGAACGCATGCGCTTTCTGATCCTGATCCTGATGGTAGATCTAGGTCCCGAGACGGCGTTGACGTTGATTGTTCCCGTGGGTTTGTCGATGGGTGCCGCGGTCGGGCTGTCCAGTTTGGACGGCTGGCCCCTTGCGGCTATCTGGCTATACGGCGTGCTGTGGCTGGCTGCTATCTGGCGCATGCATGCTTACGACATTTTCCGCCCCGGCGAGGACCCGCCGCTGAAGCATCATCTGCATCGCCTGGATCACTGGGCGCGCTACGTAGCCATTGTCGGCACGTCAGCCATCGGCGTGAGCTCGTGGCTGGGCTACGGCCCGCTGGCTGCCAAGTGGTTGGCCGCGAAAACGCTGGTCTACGCTCTGGCGCTGGTCTTGGTCGCGCTGCTGCGTCATGAACTCAGCGCCTGGGGCGTGGCTATCGAGAAGCTGCAGAATCCAGCGACGGTGGCCGAGGGCAACGCCATCATTCTGAAGACTCACAAGACGGGACGCTGGTATGCCTGGTCGTTGTGGGCTCTGGTCGCGCTGGCGGCCTGGCTGGGAATAGCCAAGCCCGGCTTCTAGCGTCCAGTGCAGTCCGAACGCACCCTGCCGTTGGCATCATGGCGCCGCTTCCGGCCAACCGGATGGCCCTGAATCCAGTTATGGGTGCAGACCGAAAC
>JBFFHS010000205.1:0-2901 GCA_041556855.1 Gammaproteobacteria bacterium | reverse complement strand
TTGTCATTCCGCGGCTTTTGACCCGGTTGCGCGATCGCTTGGTGATGCTGGTGGGATCCGCGCTGGTGTCCCTTGGCCTGTTCGCGTTGGCGATCGCGCCCGCCTATCCGACCCTGTTGCTGCTGTGGTTCGTTCTGGGCGTCGGCACCTCCCTGGTGCAGACGCCAGCGGGGCGACTGTTGACCCGCTCATCAGCCGAAGGTGATCGACCCGGCTATTTTTCTGCCCACTTCGCGCTCTCCCATGCCTGCTGGCTGCTGGCCTACCCGATCGCCGGGCGCCTGGGCGCCGACCTGGGCGTTCCCATCACGGGACTCGTGCTGGGCCTGGCGGCGGCCAGCTTCACGGTGCTCGCCTGGGCTTTGTGGCCGCGGGAGGATCGGGCGGTGCTGGAACATGAGCACGCGGCCCATGCTCATGCCCATCTGCACGCCCACGACGACTCCCATCATGATCATCCCCATGAGGGTTGGGAGGGCCCGCCACCCCACAGTCACCCCCATCCCCATCGGGCGGTACGTCATGCCCACGCGTTCGTCATCGACGAGCATCATAACCACTGGCCGCGATAACAAACGGGGGACAGTGACCCTAACTCGCAGAGTTAGGGTCACTGTCCCCTTTTATGGAGTGCGGACGTCCTCGTAGAACTCGTGGCTGTGCTCGGGGAGCAGGTGCGGAAACAGGGCCTTGTTACGTTCCTTGCCCAGGCCGCGCGAGAACGCAATGCGATCATCCACGCTGTCCCAGGTTTCGATAATGATGAAGTGCACCCCCTGGGGCTCATCGTGAGGCGGTTCCTTATGCCCTGCCAACTCCTCCGGCGTCATGATCCGCAGCACCGCCTCTACCATGGTCCCGGGTCGGGCTTTGAGGATCCGGCGGTTCCGGAATCCCGGCGCCCGGGCCGAGAGCGGGGCCAGTTCCTGGTAAAAGGCCGTTACCTGATCCTCATGACCGTTTTTGGCGTACACCGTCGCCACATAGGTCACCATGGGCGAGACTTCAAAACTCCGCCAGCAAGCGGCCAAAGCCTGTCATCTGATCCTCAATGCCGTTGGCGCGCAGCGCGTGCCAATAGGTGGCCGTATTGATGGCGATGACAGGCTTGCCCAACTGCTCTTCCATCTCCGCCGCCAGACGCACCATGGACAGGTTGGTACCCACCTGAACAATGGCATCCACATCGTCCCCATCCAATTCCTTGATCGTTTCGACACACTGTTCTTCTGTGATCTCGGCAATCGCGGTCCAGCGCGGGGCCTGCAAGCAGCGATCGCGCACGACTTCAAACCCGGACTCTTCAAAGTACTGGCGCACCTCTGCGTTCGCGACGGGAAAATAGGGCGACATGAACGAGATCCGCTGCACGCCGCCGTAGGTCTGAAGCGCCTTGGTGCAGGAGTGGGCACCGACGCTGACGCCAACGCCGGAGGCGTCGGTGACCTTCTTCTCGAACTCGTCAGCCCCCTTGACACCCCCGTAGAAAGTGATCGCCGACATACCCATGACCAGATAGTTGGGATCGCAGGTCATGACGCTCTTCACCGCATCCAGCACGTTACCGGAGATCACCTGGGTGCCCGCCATGAAGGTCTCGTTGCTCACCGCATGGGCGTTCTCAGTAAAGATACGGCTGTAATGATTGGTGACACCGGGCGGCCGCATGTCATCGAAGTCCGGCTGCACGATGGTGTTGGTCGAGGGGCCCAGCACGCCGAACTTGCGACGCCAACCCAGGACGTCTTTGTTGGTCTTCTCGGTCATTGGATTTGCCTTAGAGGTTGATGGACAGGAATCCATTCAGCATACCGCCTGGCCCGAGCATGAACCACCAAAAAGCCGCGCCCTACCGCGCCTCGGATATTCCCCATGGCATCAGCCAGACCACAGCCCGATCGTGCCGTCGCCAATTTTTCGGGTGCGCGCTCAGCCGAGATCGGCGAGGAAGGCGTCGATACCCACGAGACACTCAGTCTCGTTCAACAGCGGCGCATGGCCGCGATTGGGCACCTGCACCACCTGAAGATCCGGCTTGACAGCCCGCATCCTGTCGATGATGTCGTCGGTGAGAATATCTGACAGCCTGCCATGCAGAACCAAAAGCGGAATATCCTGCAGGGCGGCGAACAGCCTCCAGGGGTCTGGAAACTCGCCGGCGGCCTCGCGCACGGCCTGACCCAGCCTGGGATCGTGATCCAATCGCGGCACGCCACTCTCATCTTCCCGATACCCCAACCGGGCGAATGCAAGCCAATCTTCATGACTGAAATCGGGCAGCGCCGACCCGTAGGTGGCTTCAGCCTGCTGGGCGGCTTCTTCCCAGGAGGTGACCGGCGACGCCAGGCCCACGTACCCCATGATCCGCGCCACTCCCTCCGGCGCCACCTCGGCGCCGACGTCGTTGAAAATGACCCGATTCACCCGTTCCGGGTGCGCCCCGGCCAGAAGCGTGGCCACCAGCCCGCCGAGGGATGTGCCCAGGCAGACCACGTCATCCACGTCCAGCTCCCCGAGCAGCGTAACGACGTCCTGAACATAGGTGGTCGGCTGGTAGTTTTGCCATTTGAGATCGTGGTCGGACAGGCCACGACCGCGAAAATCCAGCGCGATCACTCGAAACCGCGGCGACAAGTGGGCGGCGATGCTGTGGAAGTCGCGGCAGTTACGGGTCAGGCCCGGCAGGCATAACACGGGCGGCCGCGCCGCCGAACCCGGGTAGTCCCGGTAATGCAGCCGCAGTCCATCTTCACTGACGTAGTACTCGTCGTTGAACACAGTCATTGAGTCACCTCAACAACACGCCATCCACAAAACGGCGCGCGCGTAAACCGCCGGTCCCCATGCGCGGGATCGCTACAGGGGTTCCACCCGATAGACCTGGCTCATCTCAATCACGTG
>JBFFHS010000204.1:0-2902 GCA_041556855.1 Gammaproteobacteria bacterium | reverse complement strand
CCGGCGGTGAGAACGTCTATCCCACGGAGATTGAAAACGTGCTCGACGATATTCCCGAAGTGCTCGCCGCCGCAGTCGTCGGCGTGGACGATCCCAAATGGGGCGAGGTGGGGCTGGCCGTCATTCAAACCAAGTCCGGTGCGGCGCTTGCCGAAGACGACGTGATCGCTTACCTGCGGGAACGACTGGCGGGCTATAAAGTGCCCAAGCATTTCAGGTTCGTCAGCGCCCTGCCCATGAATGCCCAGGGTAAGGTCGCCAAGAACGAGCTCAAAGACATCTACGGGCCAGGCGCAGGCCAGGCCGATTAACCGGGGGTACTTTGCGAAAAGTCGTCACCGCACTGGTGTTGCTGGCCGCAGTCGTTGCGGGCTGGGCGGTGAGCGAGCGCCACTATATTCAGCGCTATCTGACGTTTCAGGGCGATCCCATGGTGGTGCCGCTGGAGTGGTTTGACCCGGTTGACCGGGTCGCCGGTCGGCAAGACGATGATTTGCCGGTCGCCTCCGTCGGTGCCCTCACCATCGACAGTCAGGCTTTGGAGGCAGCGGCTGGCTTTGCCGAGGAGCAGAACAGCCAGGCATTCATCGTTGTCCACCGGGGCGTGGTGCAGTTGGAGCGCTACTGGCAGGGCGCGGATCGGGATACCCGCTTCAACCCCCAGTCCATGTCCAAGACCGTGCTGGGGTTGCTGATGGGCGCGGCCCTGGCCGAAGGCTATGTCCAGGGCGTTGACGATCCCGTCGGCAACTACGTTCATGAGTGGGCGGACGATCCCCGCGGCGCTATCTCGATCCGACAGGCACTGGGCATGGCGGGCGGCCTGGAGCAGATGGCGACGTCCTATGAAAACAGTTTTTTCAGCCGCGGTACCCGTTACAACTTCGGTGACGATTTCAACGGCATGATCTTGGAGCTTGGGCTCGTGGATCCACCGGGCACCCGCTTCGAATACAACAACGAGGAAACCAACCTGCTCGGCATGGTGATCGAGCGGGCCACGGGGCGGCGCTACGCAAGCTACCTGGCGGAAAAGATCTGGCAGCCCCTGAAGCTGGCAGACGCGGACATGTATCTGGACCGGGCGGGTGGCTCGGTCATGAAGTCCTGCTGCATTTTTTCCCGGCCCTACGATTGGGCCAAGCTGGGCCAGCTGGTGCTCGACCGGGGCCGTTACGAGGGTCGGCAGGTTATTCCGGCGGGCTGGATCGATGCCATGATCACGCCCTCGGTCCTGGTGCAACACTACGGCTACCAGATCTGGCTGGGGGATGGTTATGTGCAGCCTGGTCCGGCCGCCCCTGCCGGCTCCGACCGCGCCGTTGCGCCCGAGGGCTATCTGACGGACGACATGATTGTCTTTCTCGGCTTCGGTGGCCAGCGGGTTTGGATCTCGCCCCGGCATGAGCTGGTGATCGTCCGCGGTACGGCCCGGTGGCCGGTCAGCTGGGTTGAGACCCGCATTCCCAACCTGATAATAAAGGGTCTGGCTGACCGCGAAACGCCCGCCTGAGGCCCGAAATCAGGGCGAGGCGCATCAGGCGTCGGGAAATACCTATCCTGCTGGGTCAGGCGAGTTCGTACACTGATCCAGTGACTATCGATGGAAACGGAGAGCTATCAATGACCATTCAACTGGGGCCCGAGTCGACTATTTTCGTGGTGCTGGATCCAACCCGGATGGTGCAACCGGCGTTGGAGCGTGCCGAAATCATCTTGCGCCGCTCCCCAGCCAAGTTGCATCTGTTTTGCTGCACCTACGACGCCGATTTTGCCGAGGCCAAGGATCATCAGCAGGCCGTGATGGCGGAACTCTCCGACTGGGTCGAGCGGCTTGCCGCCAGGGCGCGGGACAACGGTCGGGACGTCACCACTCAGGTGGACTGGCAGGAGGATTGGCGCAGCGCCATCGTTATCGCAGCCGCCGCGGCGGACGCGAGTCTGGTGATCAAGACCGCGTCGCGCCATTCAGCCCTGGGCCGACGGTTTCTGCGCACCTCCGACTGGACCCTGCTGCGCGAGTGTCATTGCCCCACGCTCCTGGTAAGCGACCGCTCACGCTGGGATCGCAAGGCGGTGCTGGCCGCCATCAAGGTGGATCCCGAGAATGCCACCTATGATCAACTCAATAAGGATGTGCTGGCGGTGGCGGGCGCCATTGCCGAGGGCGCCGGTTTCGACCTGCACGCCGTGGCGGCCTATCGGGGCGAGGCCTTACTGGATCGCCAGAGGTTTGCCGATGCCGTGGCCTTACCCCGCAATCGCGTCCAGGCGGGTGAGGGCACGCCCCACGAAGTCATCGCCCAGGCGGCCGGTGACATCGGGGCTGCGGTGGTCGTCGTAGGTAGCCCCGGCAGTTCTATTGCGCGGGACAAGCTCAGCAAGGCGCACACGGCCCATTGGCTCATCGACCACGTGGATACGGACGTGTTCGTGGTGCCAGCCCGGGCCTAGCCGCACGAGAGGCCGGCCATCGCGACTCCGCCCGGCAAGCAAAGCTACGTCTGCGGCGCTACCGATACGCCGCTGCTGGACCTGACCATCGGCCAGGCCGTCGCCCAAGCCGTGGAACGCTGGGGCACTCAGGAGGCCCTGGTGTCGGTTCATCAGCAGGTGCGCTTCACCTGGCGCGAATTTGGCGACCGGGTAAACGAGTACGCGGCGGGACTTGTGGGCCTGGGTTTTCAGCCCGGGGATCGTCTGGGCATCTGGGCCACCAATGTCTGGGAATGGGCCGTGGCTCAGTTCGCCACGGCCCAGGCGGGCATCGTGCTCGTCAACATCAACCCGGCCTACCGCGGCAACGAGCTGGCCTATGTGCTGAACAAGGTCGAATGTTCCGGACTGATCACCGGCGTGGCGTTCAAGACATCCGACTACATCGCCATGCTCAACGAGCTGT
>JBFFHS010000203.1:0-3030 GCA_041556855.1 Gammaproteobacteria bacterium | reverse complement strand
GAGGAGACCAGCCCCATTCAGCTCTGGCCCCATCACTTCGACCTGGCCATGCTCTGGTTGCCCGGCGAGAAGATCTCCGGTCAGGACCCGGCGGACGAGGAGTATTCGGACAAACAGATGAACTTCGGCTTCGTCCTCGGCGATCAGACTATTGCCGAGCCCTACTTCTATGTCACCGCCTACCCGACGCCGGAAGGCTTGGCAGAGATATCTCTGCCTGGGGGCGCTCAATGGCGCAGCGAGGGCTTCACCGGAGCGGTGCTCCCCTATGCGGATCTATTGCAGCACGATGATCCCCGGGCCGAGTTGCTGAAACTATGGCGAGCGCTGCTGGACGCCGGGCGTGAGCGCATGCTTTCCGCAGCCCTCGCGCCGCCACCCTGACCAATCAGACCGCTTCACTGGAATGGGGCTGGGTTGCCGATACCAATGAGGCAACTGCGGTCTAACCCATCCTGGCCGGGAAAGAATCTCCAACGAGCAACGAGCGACGTTTCATGCTTGCTGCGCCGCCTAGCCTGAGATCAACGCCACCCGCGGCGCGCGCGTCAAGCAGCCGCGGCAACTGGACGAAGCTCTCCGGCAAAACCCTGGACATGCCTGCCCAGTTGGGGGGCTTGTCGCGGTGCTGGGTATCACCTAACCGCCAAAACCTAGAATTCAATTCATTTATCGCCTTTAATGCATTGTTTCATATATTTTTTGTGACTTGAATGACATTGCTATCGCGGCGCTGTAGATTGAACGCGTCAGACCCCGCAGAGGGAAACCATGTCCAGCAGTGACCAAACCGGTGAGAACCTGAGCCGCCGCCACTTCATCAGCGGTGCAGCCGCGGCTGGCGTGGCCGGCAGCATCTCTTCCGCATCCGCCACCACGGAGACGACCACCGCGCCGGCGCGGGTCCCCGACGCTGCGCAGATCGCGGCTGAATTGGACGTGCCCGAGGGCTATACCGCCGAGGAAGCCGCCGAGTATTTCGTCAGCCGGCCGGGCTCTGACTTCATGGTGGATGTCATTCAGTCCCTGGACGTGGATTACATGGCCATCAACGCCGCTTCCAGTTTCCGGGGGCTGCACGAGTCGCTGATCAACCATGGTGGCAACAGCCGGCCGGAGATTCTCACCTGCCTGCACGAAGAGCAGGCCGTGGCGCTGGCCCATGGCTATGCCAAGGTAGCCGGCAAACCCATGATGGTCGCGTGCCACGGCACGGTCGGCCTGCAGCACGCCGCCATGGGGCTCTACAACGCCTGGTGTGACCACGCGCCCGTGGTCGTGGTGGCCGGCAATCATCTGGATGCCGCCCATCGCCGCGCCCGCATCGAGTGGATTCACTCGGCCCAGGATCCGGCGGCCCTGGTGCGCGATTTCTGCAAATGGGATGACACGCCCCACTCCTTGACCCATTTCGCCGAATCCACCATGCGCGCTTTTCGCATTGCGACCACGCCACCCATGGGGCCCACAGTGCTGACGCTGGACGGCGAGTTGCAGGAGATGGAACTGGGTTCATCGGCACCGAACATCCCGGCCCCAACCCGAAGTCGGCCGCCCCAGGGCGACAGCGGTGCCGTCGCCGAAGCCGCCGCCCGGCTGCTGGCAGCCGAGATGCCGGTGATCGTTGCTGATCGGTACGCGCGCGACCAGGCCGGCATGGACAGCCTGGTGGAGCTGGCTGAGTTACTGGGTGCCCCGGTGATCGACCAACAGGGCCGAATGAATTTCCCCACCAACCACCATCTCAACCACAGCCTGCGCGCCGCCCCGCTCATCGGCAGCGCCGACGTGGTTCTGGCGCTGGAGGTCAACGACGTTTGGGGCACGCTGCATCGACTGCGCGACCGGGTGCATCGGGACAGCGTGCGGCGGGCGCGCGATGACTTACACCTTATCAGCATCAGCAGCGAAGCCTTCTACGGCAAATCGAACTATCAGGATTTTCAGCGCTATACCGCCGTAGATAACAGCATCGCCGGGGATGCCCAGACGACACTGCCAAACCTGCTGGAGGCGCTGCGTAGGCAAATGGGACGTGGGCAACGAAATCGCATCCGTCATCGGGCCGAAGCATTGCGTGCGGCCCATGACGAAGCTCGCGAGGCTGCCCGCGCGGAGGCTCGTTTCGGCTGGGACGCAAAGCCCATCACGACAGCGCGCCTTTATAGCGAGATCTGGGAACAGGTGAAGGAGCAGGATTGGGCCCTGGTCGCGGCCAGCAACGGTCAGAGCCAATGGCCCCAGCGGCTGTGGCCGATGACGCGCCACTATCAGTACATCGGTTGGTCCGGGGGCGCGGGACTTGGCTACGGCTTGCCCGCAGCGGTAGGCGCCGCTCTCGCCCACCGCGAGCACGGCCGCCTTGCCATCAATATCCAACCTGACGGCGACCTGATGTTCGTGCCTGGCGCGCTCTGGACAGCGGCCCATCACGAGATCCCGTTGCTCACCATCATGCACAACAACGGTGGCTATCATCAGGAGGTGATGCACCTGCAGCGCATGGCGGCACGGCGGCAACGGGGCATCGACGGCAGCGCCCGCATTGGCAACGTATTCGCAGAGCCGACCATCGACTTCACGGGTCTGGCCCGCAGCATGGGTGTTTGGGCCACGGGTCCTGTCACGGAGCCGGATGATTTGGGCCCGACTCTGGCGCAGGCGCTCGAAGTGATCGCCAGCGGCCAACCCGCGTTAGTGGATGTCATGTGTCAGCCAAGGTGATGACCATGCCCCCAGCCAGACGGTTAAAGCCCCGAACCAGCATGCTCGCGTTGGCGTTCCTCCTGCCACTCGCCGGCACCCCCGTGGCGGCCGCTGAGGCTGACGGCGAACGGCTTTATGAGAGCAAGGGCTGCTACCAGTGCCACGGCTACGTGGGCCAGGGCGGCAGCGCCGGACCTCGTCTTAGACCCGTTCCGCTGCCGGCCTTCATGTTGATCGTGCGCAAACCGCCCAACGTGATGCCGGCCTATTCGCCCCGGGTGCTCAGCGATGAGGAGCTCGAGGCGATTTACGAGTTCGTCGCGG
>JBFFHS010000202.1:0-3070 GCA_041556855.1 Gammaproteobacteria bacterium | reverse complement strand
ATGCTGGTGATCCTGATTGGGGCCATCGGCGGCGCCATCCTTGCCGGCATCATTGGCTTGTTTGTCGGTGCTGTGGTGTTGGCACTAGGTTATCAACTGCTGGTGGCCTGGATGGTGACCACGGACGCTGCCGATGCGAAGCCGGAGGCGGACGCAGCCACCTGAAATGGCGGCCGTCGCACGGTACGGGCGAAATGTCCTCGGCATCGAAAGAGCGTGCTGTGCGCGCTGCGCTGGCAGCCGCGGCATTGGCGGGCGCCCTGGCCGGCTGCGCGCCTGTTGGCCCCGACTTCGCTCGCCCGCAGACAGGCCCTAACGAGGGCTGGTACGCAGCCGATCTCAAGGCACTGGACACCAGTGCGGAGTCGCTGGTGGACTGGTGGAGCGTGTTCAATGATCCGGTCCTGGATCGGCTGGTCAAGCTGGCCCACGCTCAGAACAACGATCTGAAGGTCGCGGGCTTGCGCGTCCTGGAGGCGCGCGCGCGTCTCGGGATCGCGACGGGCAATCTCTATCCTCAAACCCAGGTGGCCTTCGGTGATGCCACCAGAGTGCAGGGCAGTGAGAGTGGTGCGAACACCCTCGCCGGCGACCTGAGCTTCTGGCAGTACAATCTGGGCGTTGGCGCGACCTGGGAAGTGGATTTCTGGGGTCGTTTCCGCCGCGGCGTTGAGGCGGCCGACGCGGATCTATTGGCGTCCATCGCCAGTTTTGACGAAACTCTGGTCCTGCTTACGGCGCAGGTAGCCGATACCTACGTGGCAATCCGCACGGCCGAGGAGCAGCTGCGGATTGCCCGCCAGAACCTGGCTCTCCAGCAACGCAGCTACGAGATCGTCGATGTGCTCTACCGCAACGGCGCCGAGTCGGAGCTGGACGTGCAGCAGGCGTTGGCACTGTTATTGAGCACCCAGGCCACTATTCCCGGCCTGGAGACGTCGCTACGTCAGGCTCGGCACGCGCTCAGCACGCTCCTGGGCACGGCGCCGGGCGACGTTTCAGAACTATTGCGCGGTACGACAGCGATTCCGGCTGTTCCCGCGCGAATGGCTGTGGGTCTGCCAGGGGATCTCCTGCGCCGACGCCCCGATGTGCGGCGCGCGGAGCTGCAAGCCGTTGCCCAGAACGCCCGCGTGGGTATCGCCAATGCAGATCTTTATCCCAGCTTCACGATCAGCGGATCGCTGGGCTTGACAGCCGCCGACTCAACGGACACCACGCGAACCGGCGACACCGGTCTTGGTGAGCTATTCCGCTCCGACAGCATCACCTATTCTGTGGGGCCCGGTTTTGTATGGCCTTTCCTGAACTATGACCGGATTCGAAACAATATCCGGGTGCAGGATGCCCGGCTGCAGCAGGCATTGATTCAATACCGGGAGTCGGTCATTCAGGCGGCGCGGGAAGTGGAAGACGCCCTGGCCGCGCTGCAGGGCACGCAGCAGCAGGATCAGATTCTCGAGAACGCGGTGACATCAGCCCGTCGATCCACGGACTTGTCACTGCTGCGTTATCAGGAAGGATTTGCAGATTACCAGCGGGTGCTGGATGCGCAACAGAGGCTGTTCACCCAGCAGGGCCGCTACGTCGCCAACAAAGGCGAGATGGCTCTTGTGGTGGTCGCGCTCTACCGCGCGCTGGGTGGGGGTTGGGAGCTAAGCGGCGAGATCGACTTTGTGGATCCGCCGACCCGGGCCGTCATGGAAGAGCGTACCGACTGGGGCGGCCTGCTCGACGCCGGGCCGCGGTAGCGGCTGGCGATAGCGGAGAGCACAGGCGAATGGCAGATAGATCTGGCGAGGAACGGGTTGCGGATGCTGCAGGCGTTGGCCAGACCGACGAACAAGTGGCCGCGAAAGCGCCTATGGATCCGGTTCGCAAATGGACGTTTATCGTGCTCGCAGTGTGTGTGGTTTTATTGGTCTGGTATCTCGTGTCGGACCGAATCACCCCCTACAGTTCTCAGGCGCGGGTGCATGCGCTGGTGGTTCCGGTGGCCGCGGAAGTTTCCGGAACCGTGGTGGATGTTGCGGTAACCAACAACCAGTTGGTTTCCGCCGGTGACGAGCTTTTCCGGATCGATCGTGCTCGGTACGAGCTTGCCGTGGAGACCGCACGGGCCAGTCTCCAGTCGGCCCGGCAAGCCATGGGCGCGTCGACGGCGAACGTGGATGCGGCCGCCGCTTCGCTGACGTCTGCGCGCGCGAGTCTGGTGCGCGCCGAGCAGGACGCAGTGCGTTTACGGCGCATCAAGGACGAAGATCCAGGTGCGATCTCCGAGCGCCGACTGGAATCTGCCGAAGCGACGCTGGTGGCCGCCCGCGGCAGCGTTGCGGCGGCCGAGGCCAATCTGCAGAAGGCCAGAGAGGATCTCGGTCAGGTGGGAGATGACAACTCCATGGTGCTGCAGGCGCAAGCCGCCCTGGACCAGGCGCTGATCGATCTGGAGCAGACGAGCATCGTGGCGCCTGATGATGGGCTGGTTACGGATGTGCGGGTAGACCGAGGCAATTTTGCTCAGGCGGGCGCGCCCCAGATGACCTTCATCGCCACCCACAACGTCTGGGTACAGGCCGACTTCACCGAGAACAATCTGGGCAACATCAAGCCTGGTGATCGTGTTGGTGTGATCTTCGACGTGCTACCCGGGCGCGTTTACGAAGGTCGGGTGCGCGGCGCGGGTTTTGGTGTGGCAGTGGATTCGGCGCCTCTGGGCAGTCTCCCCACCATCGACAACGACCGGCAATGGCTGCGTGATGCCCAGCGTTTTCCCGTGCTCGTGGATTTTCAGATCAGTGATCAGCGAGCCCGCAGCGGGCTGCGCGTCGGCGCCCAGGCGGCGGTCATCGTGTACACGGGCGACAACTGGCTGTTCAACGCTCTGGGCGCGCTGTACCTGCGCATCGTGAGTGTTCTCAGCTATGCCTACTGACCTACCCGCACCCGCAGCGCAGCCCATTCAAGGGAAGCGCGCTATGGACGTCGCCAGCGTGCGCATTCTGCGCTTGAGCCTGGGGACAGCCTTATCGCTGTGGGTATCCCAGGCGGGCGGGTGGAGCATGTCGTTCGT
>JBFFHS010000201.1:0-3104 GCA_041556855.1 Gammaproteobacteria bacterium | reverse complement strand
ATCGGCACCGTGACGTCGCTGATGCTGCCTTACTCCATTTGCCTGCTGACCACCTGGTCGGTGTTCCTGGTGGTGTATTGGGCGATCGGCATTCCGCTGGGCTTACAGGCACCCTACACCTATCCATAAGGGACAGTGACCGTAACTACCGCAGGGGACACAGCCCATAGGGGACAGTGACCGTAACTACCGCAGTGGATACGGTCACTGTCCCCTGCGGGAGTTGTCCCCTGCGGTAGTTACGGTCACTGTCCCTTATGGATCTGTCCCTTATGGATAGGTGTAGGGTGCCTGTAAGCCCAGCGGAATGCCGATCGCCCAATACACCACCAGGAACACCGACCAGGTGGTCAGCAGGCAAATGGAGTAAGGCAGCATCAGCGACGTCACGGTGCCGATTCCCGTGGACTTCACCCAGCGCTGACAAAACGCCACCACCAGCGGAAAGTAGGGCATCAGGGGCGTGATGATGTTGGTGCTGGAATCCCCCACCCGGTAGGCGGCTTGGGTCAGCTCGGGGCTCAAACCCACCTGCATCAGGATGGGCACGAAGATGGGTGCCAGCAGGGCCCATTTACCCGAGGCGCTGCCCACCAGCAGATTGACGACGGCGGTGAGCAGAATGATGCCGATAATGGTGATGGGGCCCGGCAGACTCATGGCCTTGAGCACGTCGGCGCCTTCCACGGCCAGCAGCGCGCCCAGGTTGGAGCTGCCGAAGGCGGCCGTGAACTGGGCGCAGGCGAAGATCATCACCAGGTAATAGCTCATGGCGCCCATGGAGTTGCTCATGCCCTTGATCAGGTCGCGGTGGCTCTCAACGGTGCCGGCCACGTACCCATAGACCGCTCCCGGGATCAAAAAGAACAGGAAGATCAGGGGAATGATGGACTGCATGATGGGTGCGGCGAAGGAACTGATCTTGCCGTCGGGCGCGCGCAGGGGCGAGTCCGCGGGCCAGACCCATACCACCAGCAGAATCAGACCCAGCGCCATCGCTGCGACCGCCGCCCACACGCCGCGACGTTCGGCGCGGGAGAGCTCATGCACGTCCACCAGCTCGCCTTCGTCGCCGTCGATGACCGTGCCCGTGAGGCGCGGCTCGATGACTTTGTCCGTGAGGAACCAGCCCACGGCGATGACCAGCAGGCTGGAGAGACTGGTGAACAGCCAGTTACACAGCGGGTTGACCTCCCGCGAGGCATCCAGGATCTGGGCCGCCGACTGAGTGAAACCCTGCAGCAGGGGGTCGATGCCCGACGGAATGAAATTAGCGCTGAAGCCGCCGGACACACCGGCGAAGGCACAGGCGATCCCCGCCAGGGGATGACGGCCGGCAGCGTAGAAAATAATGCCGCCCAGGGGAATCACCAGCACGTAGCCTGCATCCGCCGCCGTATGGCTGACAATGGCGACCAGCAGCAGCATGGGGGAGAGCAGCGCGCGGGGCGTGACGCTGATCAGGCCTTTCAAAGCCGCGTTGATGAAGCCGGTATGCTCGGCGACCCCCACCCCCAGCATGGCGACGAGCACAACGCCCAGCGGCGCGAAGCCCGTGAAGGTGCTGACCATGCTCGACAGGAAACTCGCCATGGCCGTGCCCGTGAGCTGGTTCTGCACCGTGAGGATGCGCACGCCATCCCCGGCGGGCACGCTGAACTGGTAACCGCCCATGAGCCAGGAGATGAGCCACACCAGCACCAGGGCCCAGACAAACAGCATGGCGGGATCGGGTAGCTTGTTGCCCGCCCGCTCGACCCAGCTCAGGGCCCGATAGACCCACCCGGTGGGCCGTGGCGCGGTGTCCGCGGCATCGTTGTTATTCATGGGATTGCCCCTGGAGCCCGGGGCTTGAGTGTAACCGAATCAAATTGCCGCAGCGGTATCGCCCGCTTCAGCACCTTCCTCCGGGCGGTTACACTCTCGGCGCATCCGGGCCGCGGTGTCATCAGCCGGCCCTCGCCAACGGGTGGGCTGGCCTTGTCGAGATTTCTCGCCGAACGCAAATATCGGGTCTACATCACGACCCTGATCGGAACATTCATCACCGTGGTGGATGCCACCGCATCCTTCGTGGCCGTGCCGACCATCGCATTGGACCTGGGCATCGGCTTGCCCGTGGCCCAGTGGGTCATCCTGGGCAACATGCTGGCGGTGACCGCGGTGCTCGTGCCCATTGGCCGTTTGAGCGATCTGCTCGGGCGCAAGCGCTTGTTTGTTGCCGGCTACGCCATCCTGGGTGCCGGTGCCGTTCTGTCGGGCACGGCCACGGACATGGCGGTGCTGATTACCGGCCGGGTCGTCATGGGATTTGGCGCCGCCCTGACTCAGGCCACCTCGATCCCCATCGTCGTCAGCGTGTTCTCCGTCGGCGAGCGCGGCCGGGTGCTCGGCGGGCAGATGGGCGTGGTCGGCGTGGGCACGGTGCTGGGCCCGGTGGTCGGCGGCCTCATCGTTGGCCTTCTAGGTTGGCGGGCCATCTACTGGGTGACCGCGGCGATCGCCGTGGCGGTCGCGCTGCTGGGTGCCCGGGTTCTCAAGCGCCGCAAGGCAAGATCGGCGACGCCCTTGGCCCGCTTCGATGTGGGCGGCGCCCTGCTCTCCACCGCGTTTCTGGTGGTGTTCCTGGTGGCCTTGAGCAACGGTTCCCGTCTCGGCTGGCGCGACCCGGGTGTGCTGCTGGCGCTTTTAGGCAGCGCGGCGCTGGCCGCGGCGCTGTGGTGGCAGGAGCGGCGCGCCGCAGATCCCATCCTCGACGTCAGGCTGTTTCGACTGCGGGATTTCAGCGTGGGACTGACTTCAGCGGTCGTTGCGTTCACCGCCAGCGCCGGCGCCTACTTCTTGCTGCCGTTCTATCTGCAGATGGTGCAGGGCGTGCGGCCCGAGCTGCTCGGTCTGTTGCTGACCCCGGCGGGGGTCGTCACCGCCCTGGCCTCGCCCGTGATGGGGCACATTGCCGATCGGGTGGGCCATCGCCGCATCGCAACCCTGGGCGTTGCCTTGAACGGCGCAGGGTTGCTGTGCCTGTCCCAGCTGGGCGTCGCCACCAGCCTGATCTGGGCGGTGCTGTTGTTCATGGTGCTGTCCTTGGGGATTGCGTCGTT
>JBFFHS010000200.1:0-3178 GCA_041556855.1 Gammaproteobacteria bacterium | reverse complement strand
TTGTTGGCGCTCTTAAGGCCAACCCGTGAGCCGGGTGACCGAGGCCCAGCGGGTCAGCTACGAGCAGGTGGGCACCGTCCACATCCCCGGCGTGGTGGATGTTACCGCGGCTTTCGAGCTCACCGCGCTGCTGGATGAGGTGATTGAGAGTCTGCGCAACGGCACCCTGGGACCGCGCCCGGAGCCGGATCCGGTCTTTCGGGACATCGAGTTCGAGGACCACGACGGCTACGTGCGGCTGGTCAACGCCATGCCGCAAAAACCGGCTATCCGGGAGTGGCTGCTGAAAGCGGATCTGGCGGAGGTGGTTGCTGATGTGATCGGTGCCGACAGCCTGCGCGTCTGGCTGGACGGCACGTTCTCCAAGGTTGGGCTGGCCGCCGAAACGGCGACCCCCTGGCATAACGACGAATGCACCTTCAGTTTCCAGGGCGAACACCTGCCGTCCCTGTGGATTGGCTTGACGGACGTGGACGCAGGCAACGCGCCGTTGATCACGCTGGCCGGCTCCCACAAGGACAAGCACCGTTATCACTCCACCTTCTCGCCCCAGGATGTTGAACCACCGCCCAACTTTCATCCATGGAAAGAGTTGTTGGCCCGCGCCCAGGCGCCCGACGCCGATCTGCGCGTCTGGACGGCGCGGGCTGGCGACATCCTGATTATTCATCCCAAAACCATTCATGCGTCCTTGCCGCGCACAGCGGATGAGGGCGGCCGGCGCCTGGCCTTCACGGTGCGCTGGATCGGCGACGATGTGGTCTGGGATCCCACGCCGCTCACCATGCTGTCACCCTTTGATCACCATCCCCTGATGCGGCGTGGCGAGCCGCCGCCTGAAGCGCTGTTTCCCATCGTCTGGCAGCGTTGACGAGCTGAATTTTGCTGGCGGTGGCAATTACGAATGTATCCGTTGCGAGCCGCGTGCTAAGAGGAAGGGATGTTGAAGTCTCTTGAGCTTTATCCCCATCTCGTGGAGCTGCGGCGCTGGTTTCATGAGCATCCAGAGCTGGCCTTTGAGGAGGTGAAGACCGCCGAGTTCATCGTCGCGGAGCTCGAGCGACTGGGCCTGAATGTCCACTACGCCGGCAAGGGGCATAGCGTGTTGGGCGAGCTGGTGGCGGCGCCGGGCAAGCCCTTCGTAGCGCTGCGGGCGGAAATGGACGCCCTGCCCGGGGAGGAAGCCACGCACGCCCCCTACGCCTCGAAGCATCCCGGCCGGATGCATGCCTGCGGCCACGGCGCCCACATGGCCATGGTGCTCGGCGCGGCGTCCCTGCTGGCGGCTGAGCCGCCGCCCGGCAACGTGCGCTTCGTGTTTCAGCCTGCCGAGGAGCGCGGCGGCGGCTCGCGCACGGCCATCTCCGACGGGGCGCTTGAAGATGTGGTGGCGATCTACGGCGGCCACGTTACCCACGAGTACGAGCCCGGCGTCATCATGATTCGTGATGGGGTGGTCACGGCCCAGTCGGATCGTTTCGTGATTGACGTGCAGGGCGAGGGCGGCCACGGCGCGCGCCCGCACGAGACCACCGATACGGTCATCGTGGCGGGCATGTTGATCACCGCCATCCAGTCACTGGTGTCCCGGGAAACCAATCCGTTGCACCCTACGGTGGTCACCATCGGCAAGGTCCGCGCCGGCACCGCAGCCAACGTGATTGCCGGTGCGGCCCATCTGGAGGGCTCTATTCGCACCACTTTGCCGGAAGTGCGCGAACACATTCACAAGGGTCTGCGGCGCATGGGCGATGCGGCGGCGGAGCTTTACGATGCCACTGTCAGTGTGACGATTACCGAAGGTTATCCGCCGGTGGTCAACTCCGCTGCCGAGGTCGCCGTGGCCCGCCGCGCCGCGGCCCAGATGCTGGGTGCGGAGTGTTTAAAGGAGGCCGAGCACCCCAGCATGGGCTCGGAGGATTTCTCTTATTACCTGGCACAGGTGCCCGGTTGCTTCGTGCGTTTCGGTGCCCGGCCGGCTGGCTGGGAGCCTATCCCATTGCACAATCCGGCCTTCGACGTTGACGAGGAGGTGCTCAAGGTGGGCGCCGCCTTTTTCGACGCGGTGACGCGCCAGCGCCTCGCCGCCAGTCGGGACTGATCCCGACTGCCATGCGCTTCGCGTCCTCAGATCCAACCGTGGGGATCGAGCTGGAACTCCAGCTCCTGGACGCGGAAAGCCTGGATCTGGCGGACGGCATCATGCCGCTGATCGAGTTCTATCCGCAACGGCGCTACGTCAAGCCCGAGCTGGTCCAGTCTTGCGTGGAGATCGCCACCCCCGTCTGCGCCGACAGCGCTGCGGCGGGCGCCCGCTTACGCAAGACTTTGGCATCGGTCATGGCGCGCTGCGACGAATTGGGCATGCGGCTGTGCGGTGGTGGCACCCATACCTTCGGCCGCAAGTTGGGACTCATTACCCCCACACCCCGCTATCTGCGACTTAAGCACGATTTCGGCATCATCGGTCGCAATCAGATTACCTTCGGCACCCACGTGCATGTGGGCATGCCCTCGGGCAACGCGGCCATGTTCGTCATGCGCCATATGGTGCCCTGCCTGCCCCTGCTGACGGCGCTGGGCGCCAATTCGCCGTTCTGGCGGGGGCACGACACGGGCTACGCGGCCTATCGTCATTGCATTCTCGCCGCGGCGCCCAGCTACGGTCTGCCGGAGAATTTTGAGGATTGGGATGATTTCACCCGCTTTGTGAAAGCCGGCCAGCAGGCGGGCGTGCTGGAATCATTCAAGAGCATCCACTGGGATCTGCGCCCCAACCCGGAGTTCGGCACGCTGGAAGTGCGCGCCATGGATGCGACCTCGACCATCGAGGAGGCGGTGGCGCTCGCGGCGCTCACCCGTAGCATTATGGTTTATTTGTTGGATCACGTGAGCGACGATTTGAATCACTGGCCGTTTGCCCGGCAGAGTCACTGGAACGCCTATAACAACTGCTATAACGCAAGTCATTACGGTTTGGAGGCGCGCTATATTACTGATCGGGACGGCACGACGCGGCCGCTGCGGGAGATGATCGGGCTGTTGCTCGACGTGGTCACGCCTGCTGCTGAAGCCATCGGCGAGTCCGCGGGTATCCAGGCGGTCCGCGATCAACTGAAGTCGGGTTTGGGCTATCAACGGCAGCAGACGCTGCTGACTGAGCAGCGTGGTGACTATG
>JBFFHS010000199.1:0-3223 GCA_041556855.1 Gammaproteobacteria bacterium | reverse complement strand
CTGCCGCTGGGGCGCAGCCGAGGATAAGAAAACGGGCCAGGATCAAACCAGTCCTCAAATCTCGCCGCGCCTCAGCTCTTAGACCTCAGGCTGGCTGGGGGTTGGTTGCAGCCGCCTCGTCCGTGTTGAGCATGATCACGGCACCGATCCCGAAGACGATAGAGATCACGGCCATAACTTCGGCAAATTGTAGCGGCTTAACCCAGATCTCCGGATAGAGGCCCCAGCGGGAGAACGCCTCAATGGGCAGCCACAGGATATGCGCAGTGGGTATGGCGTAGCGAAACGCAGCGCCCAGACCGCGAACCTTGCGCAGCTTGTTGGCGAGGTAAAGCCCCCAAATCACGAACCCAACGGTAATCACCATGGCGGCTGCGGAATCGTACCGAATGAGGCGCGGGTCGTTGATGAAGATTGCGCAGATGTAAATAAACCAGATGAGAAATACCGTCTCAATAGCCGCGGTTCTGGCGTGCTGGCGTTTATAGCCAGGTGTCATCCGGCCGGGGCGAAGTTTCAGATTGCGATGAAACCACATGAACATCCGACAGCGCGTGTCTTTGTTTGCGCCCAGGAAAAACAGCAACACGATGACAAGCAACGATGTGGACTGAATCATCAGCAAACCGGGCATAAGAATAGGCATACCATCATCCATGATGGGCTCCAGCTGCAGCCAGTGTCCAAAGTACTCCCAGGTCCATTCAAAGATTCCAACCCAGATTAACGACCCAGCCAGATAACCCAGAATGGTGGCCTGATTCTCCGACCGTTTCAGGCCAATCCACAGCAGCACGAGTCCGCCGGCACCCAGCGTCATCGAGATAGCGCTGTCGAGCACGGAAATGCCGCCGGTGAAATGCCGCTGCAGAATGACCATGGCGTGTCCTACAGCGAGCCCGAACAGCACCATGACCAGCCCGAACCACCCGCCCAAGGACGACGTTTCAAGACGTTTCGCAAGGTTCGTCATGTTGATGAATGCCTATACAACTGCTGACTCGTATTTCAGCACCTCGTCGTCCAGCATGCTGCCGTCCCCGAACAGGGGCCGATCAATCAAGATGGATCCACCTGGGTACCGGCCCAATCTTCCGGTTCTTGCCGCTCACCCTCGCTCACGAGCCGGGTCAGCTTATCGGGACTGGCCAGAGTCTTGCGCCAGTACTCACGGGCCTCGTCCACGGCGAGACGCAGCAGGCTGGCCGCTGGATAACCATCCGGTCCATATTCTCCTGCGGGTATGCCGGTCAGGACATCCAGCGCCTCCTGGACCGTAGCCACGGCGTAGACGTGGAATTGCCCGGCTTCGCAGGCCGCGACCACGTCCTCGCGCAGCATCAGATCGGGCGCGTTGCTCTGGGGAATGATCACACCCTGATCGCCGGTAAGGCCAAAGTAACGGCAGGTGTCGAAAAACCCCTCGACCTTTTCGTTCACACCACCGATGGGCTGGATGTGGCCGAACTGGTCGATGGCGCCGGTCATGGCGATGGACTGTTTGAGCGCCACCCCGGTCAGGGCGCTGAGCATGCAGCAGATCTCCGCACCCGAGGCGGAGTCGCCGTCGATGCCGCCGTAGCTCTGCTCAAACGCCATGGACGCGCTGAAGGCCAGGGGATGCTCCGCCTTGAGCAGATGCCGCAGGCAGCCGCCGAGAATATGAAACCCCTTGGTGTGGATGGCACCGGAAAGAGAGGCCGTGCCTTCGATGTTGATCAGCCCCGCCCGGCCGGGTCCGATGGTGGCGGTGATCCGCGCCGGGAAGCCATAGGTAATGGGGCCTGAGTGAATCACCGCCAGTCCGTTGATCTGGCCGACGACGCGGCCTGCGGTCTCGACGCGAATGGTGCCGGCGGTAATGAGCTCTTGGAACTTCCGTGATGGCAGGCTGGCCCGCTCCCGGGTCCGGGCAATCGCCCCCCGTACGTGGTCGCCGGTGACCAATGCGTCGTTGGCCTGCTGGGCAAGAAAGGCCGCCTCCCGCGCAATGTCCGCGATCCGGCCAAAGCGGGCCGTCAGCTTGCCGCCGCGCGCCGCGATGCGGGCGCCGTGCTCGGTCACGGCAGCCAGGCCAGCGCGATTGAATTCGGGTAGCTCATCCTCGCGCAGAATCTGCGCCACCACCGCTGCATAGTGACGAATACCCTGGGCATTTCGGTCGATCTCGTGATCGAAGTCAGCCAGCACTTTGAACAGTTCGCTGAAGTCCGGGTCCATGGCATCAAGCTGATAGTAGGTCAGCGGATCCCCGACCATGATGACTCGCACGTCGATATCGATGGCTTCAGGGCTGACCAGGGCGTTCGGCCGCAGCCAACCCAATTCCGGCGGCACGATCTCCAGCTTGCCGGTACGCAGCGTCCGCATGAGGGCGCGATAGGCGCCCGGCTCAGCCACCAGATCGTCGACGTCCAGGATCAGGTAGCCGCCGTCGGCGCGCAGCAGGGCACCGGCGCGGATACCCGAATAGTCCGCCGGCGCCGGGCCGGCGCGCGTCCACTTCAGCTCCACGGTTCCGAGCAGATTCACCAGACTTGGCGTATGTTCTTCAACGATGGGCGCCAGCTCCTCGGGGCTGCGCTCCACGATCACGTTGACCCCGTAACGGTCCACCGGATCGGGCAGCTCGGTGGTCGGCCGCAGCCGGGTCTCGATCACGTCATCAATGACCTCATCGAGGAACTGGCTCACGCTGTCCTGAGCAAGATCCTGGCGCAGTTCTGCGCAATAGCGCTGCAGGAGGTCGCGGGTCGCGTTGTCCTGCAGCTTCTGAATCTGCTCCAGGCCGTCCCGCTCAATGCCGCTCAGCTCGCTGCCAACCGCCTGCAGCCGCTTCTGGAACTCCTGGAAGTGGGCTTCGAAATGCTCCACCCTGTCCGCGGATACCTTGCCCTCCCGGCGCAGCTTTTTAAGCTGCCCCGGCGGTACCGGCTCGCCCTCCACCAGCGGGAAGATCAAGGTCTGACTCACAGGCCCCTGCTGGATGGTGACCAAAGCCATGCCGGCGCGGCGCAACTCCTGCTCCAGCGGTTCGGTCAGGGCTTCAACGCGGCTGCGAATCTCGCTCTGCACCGCAAGCTGCTCTGAGACCAGGGGCTCGCTTTCCAGCGCCTTGGGCAGGTCGGTGCTGATGAAGCTGGCCAACTCGCGCAAGCCCCGGCGCAGGGCCTTGCCGCGCCCGGAGGGTAGCGAGATCAGCCGCGGCCGATCCGGCTGGGAG
>JBFFHS010000198.1:0-3289 GCA_041556855.1 Gammaproteobacteria bacterium | reverse complement strand
CGGGTATGCTCGCCCTGGCGCGGCACATCGTGGCGCAGACCAAAGCGCTGGCCGTCCATCTCGAGCGCCAGGGCCGGCAGCTTGGTCTTGCTGCCCGCTTCCGGCCCGTTGGGCACGGTAATCTCAAGCAACCCACCACCCGCATTCAGGTGTGGATCGTCAAACATTTCTTCGGGCTTGGCGATGGGCGCAAAGGGCAAGCCCGTGCGCTCCAGCTTCGCCATCAAGTCTTCCTTGGTGTAGCCCTTGAAGGTCTCTTTGATGACCGGAATGATCCGGTCACGCTGCTTGACCCGATCGCCGTTGGCCACCAGCGATTCATCTTGCGCAAACTCGGTGAGCCCGAACGCCTCACAAAACAGCTTCCATTGGGTGTCGCTGACCACGCCCACGAACACCTGAGAATCGTCCTGGGTCTCGAACACCTCGTAGATGGCCCAGGCGGACACGCGCACGGGCATGGGACTGGCCGGCGTGCCGGTGACCGCATACTGGGCCATGTGCTGACCCACCAGGAACACCGCGTTCTCAAACAGCGAGCTCACCACCTTCTGGCCGCGCCCGGTTCGCTCCCGCTGATGGAGCGCGGCCAGCACCCCCATGGCGCCATTCATGCCGCCCTGCACGTCGATGACGCTGGCGCCCGCCCGCAGTGGCCGGCCCGGCGGCCCCGTCATGTAGGCCAGCCCCCCCATCATCTGGGCCACCTCGTCCAGGGCCGTGCGGTGCTCATAGGGTCCTGCGAGAAAGCCTTTCTCCGAGCAGTAGATCAGACGCGGGTTTTCCCGGGACAGCGCCTCGTAACCGAAGCCCAGCTTGTCCATGGCGCCCGGGCGAAAGTTCTCAATCAGCACGTCGGCATCGCGGATCAGCCTGAGCACCAGCTCAAAACCGGCCTCCGACTTCAAATCCACGCAAATAGAGCGCTTATTGCGGTTGTACATGGGGAAATAGCCCGCACCAGAGCCCAGCAGGCGGCGGGTGTTATCTCCCTTGACGGGCTCCACCTTGACGACGTCGGCTCCCATGTCGGCCAGCATCACGCCGGCTGTGGGGCCCATGACCATATGGGTGAATTCGATGACTTTGACCCCGGCGAGGGGTAGATCGGCCGTGTTCATAACGTCTCGTTGTTGTGTGAACACCCCGGATCTTAATGGCCGAAGCGCGCAGTGTCATGGGCCCGACAGGAGGCGGCCAAACAGCGGCCCGGCGACGGCCGGGGATCGGCCGCTATCGGCGTGTTTGCTAAACTTCCAGCCCATAGCAGCCCCGAGGAGTGCGGCATGAGCGAGATCGATATTCTGGTGAGCGAGGTAGGCCCCCGGGACGGCCTGCAGAGCATCAAGTCCATCATGCCCACCGAGGCCAAGAAGGCCTGGATCAAGGCGGAGGCCGAAGCCGGCGTGGCTGAAATCGAGGTGGGTTCCTTCGTGCCGCCCAAGCTCCTGCCTCAGCTTGCGGATACGGCGGAGATCGTGGCTTACGCGCGCACTCTGCCCGGTTTAACCGTAGCCGCCCTGGTACCCAACCTGAAGGGGGCGGAGAACGCCATAAAGGCCGGCGCCCACAAACTGACTATCCCCCTGTCCGTGAGCGAGACCCACAGCCAGGCCAATCTGAAGAAGACTCATGCCCAGGTTCTGGAGGAAGTCCGGGGGATCGTGGCGCTGATCCGCACCCTGCCGGAAGCCGAACGGCCTCATTTCGAGGGTGGCCTTTCCACGGCCTTCGGCTGCACCCTGGAGGGTCCTGTGAGCGAGCGGCAGGTCGTTTCCCTGGCGGCCCAGCTCATGGAGCTCGGCTGCGATGAAGTGGGGCTGTCCGATACCACCGGCTACGCAAATCCCGCCCAGGTCAAGCGCCTGGTCAAAGCCGTCCGCGCCGAGGTGGGGGACGACAACCTGACCGGCATCCATCTCCATAACACCCGGGGCTTGGGTCTCGCCAATGCCCTGGCCGCCATGGAGGTTGGCATCACCACCATCGACAGCTCCCTGGGCGGGATCGGCGGCTGCCCCTTTGCGCCGGGGGCCAGCGGCAATATCGTCACGGAAGATCTCGTCTTCATGCTGGACAGCATGGGCTTGAAGACCGGGATCGATCTGCAGGCTCTTTTGAAAGTGCGGGACATCGTGGTCGCCGCGCTGCCGGCAGAGGAGATGTACGGCTTCACCCCAGAGGCCGGGTTACCCAAGGGCTATGATGGAGGATCCTGGGGTCTGTCCTCGGCGGCCTAAGTGCCCCCGGCCCTGCTCTAACGGGAATCGCTCCTGGAACCGCGGCTCGTAAACCCGACCATCCTCCTGGCAGGACGTTAAGACACATGGCGCGAAGGCCTCGATAGCGTCCTCAGGATCGGCGCTAACTACCTCGATCGCGTGGATGATGCCGTCGGGAGCCGGCATGGACTCCGGTTCCACCGCGCCCTTCTGGTCACACTGGACGGCTGCTTGTCGGTAATCGAGTGATTCGTCGGACACCCCGGGGGAGCTTAGGTGCGGATATCACGTCAGCCGGTATCTCAGCCTGCCGGGCCTTGGTGCGGACGCCCTTCTCCGTAACTTGCACCCTGTCTTGATTAAACCCCTGCGCCGTCGTCGTTTGCGGCCAGCCAGCGGCGGTGCTCGAATCAGCATCCCGCGCCGCTCAGATAGTCTGGCCCAGTCACTGGTGGGAGAGTCCTATGAGAGTTTCCTCAAGGCTCGGTGAGGCGGCATCAAGATCCCGCATTGTGACCAGCCGCGCGCCAGCCGCATCCAAATCGGGGAGACCTTCGATCTACGGAAATCCCACATCCCGCTTAGCTCGACTTCCGGGGATACGGTCAGGTGGTTATTGTGACCCAGCTCACAAAATCAGCGCTGGTCGCTTGTACCAAGTGCCCATTCGACGCGAGACTTTAGCCACTGTACGTGGAATTCGTGCCGACATGCGGATGCGCAAAGATGCTGGTTGAAGAACACTGCCTACGATAGCGACGTCGCTAGAAGGAAGCGTCTGCGCTAGCTCTTGAGCACGCCCTCACGACGCAGGGCGTGTATTGCGATGCGCCCAGGAGCACAGGAACCCGCTCCAGTACGCGTGCCGGCCTCGTGAAGCCAATCATACTAAGGGACATTTTGATGGCAAAAAAAGTATTCTCGGCAACCAAGCCTTTAGCTCAATACGCCGGCTGTCAAGTGGCCCGACGAGCCGCTCTATTGGCGCTGCTGACCTTGCAGTTGACCGGCTGCCTCGAGTCGTCTGAAGATGAACCTACGGCTACTGATTCAGCCCCGACTAATGT
>JBFFHS010000197.1:0-3299 GCA_041556855.1 Gammaproteobacteria bacterium | reverse complement strand
GTCGGCGGAGATGATGCATCGTTGCACATCGCGCCTGGAGGGAATCTCATACATCACGTCGAGCAGGGCCGCCTCGATGATCGTGCGCAAGCCCCGCGCACCCGTTTGCCGTTTCAACGCGCGTTCAGCCGTTGCCTCCAACGCCTGCTCAGTAAAGCATAGCTCGACGTTATCCATAGCAAACAGCTGTTTGAACTGCTTGACGATGGCGTTGCGAGGCTCGGTGAGGATTTTGATCAACTCTTTGCGACCCAGGGGATCCACGCTAACCATGACGGGCAGCCGGCCAACGAACTCGGGTATCAGTCCGTACTGCGTTAGGTCGTCCGGGATAACTTGGCAAATCAGCTCCGCCTCGGTTGGCTCATCTCTTGAATCGCTGGGAACCGGGCCAGGAAATCCGATGCGTCCTTTGAGCCCGGCCCGCTCGGCAACGATGTTGGCCAATCCGGGAAAAAGCCCTCCGCAGATGAAAAGAATATCGCTGGTGTCAATCTGAATAAACTCTTGCTGGGGATGCTTGCGTCCACCCTGAGGAGGCACATTGGCGACAGTACCTTCGAGGATTTTGAGGAGCGCATGTTGCACACCCTCCCCCGACACGTCGCGGGTTATCGACGGATTGGCGCCAGTCTTGCGCGCGATTTTGTCAATCTCGTCTATATAGACAATGCCTTTACTGGCTCGTTCTATGTCATATTCGGCGGCCTGGATAAGGCGAAGTAGAATCGTCTCCACATCTTCGCCGACATAGCCCGCCTCGGTTAAGGCAGTCGCATCAGCAATGCAAAATGGAACATCAAGAATACGAGCCAGCGTCTGTGCCAGCAGCGTCTTGCCGCAGCCCGTGGGACCGATGAGCAGGATATTGCTCTTGGCAAGCTCAATATCCTCTTTGTTCTTGTCCCGGGATTTGTTTTCAAGGCGCTTGTAGTGGTTATACACGGCCACCGACAGCACCTTCTTGGCGCGCTGCTGGCCGATCACATACTCATCCAGGACGTCCTTGATTTCGTGAGGCTTGGGCAGCTTTTCACGGCCCTGGTCGGCGCGATCCTCGAGTTCTTCGCGGATGATGTCATTACACAGCTCAACGCATTCATCGCAGATGAATACCGATGGACCGGCAATCAGCTTGCGCACCTCGTGCTGGCTCTTGCCGCAGAAAGAGCAGTACAAGAGCTTGCCGTCGTCGGTTTTTCCCCGTGAATCGTCGCTCATTCGCCAGCCTCTAACATATCGGGAATAAACCCCTCCCCGCTAGGAACTTATAGCATTAGCCGAATTCCCGCGCCAAGTGCCATATCGCAGTTCCGGAAAGTCCGGGGAACGCACCCTCTATTTTAACCTAACTATCTGATATTACTCACTTGGCGCTTCCAGCCGTTTTTCCAGGACCGTATCGATCAGACCGTATTCCACGGCCTCTTCTCCGCCCATGAAGAAATCCCGATCGGTGTCCCTTTCCACCCGCTCCTGGCTCTGGCCGGTATGCCTGACCAGGATATCGTTAATCCGGTCGCGCAACTTCAGGACTTCGCGGGCGTGGATATCGATATCGCTGGCCTGACCCTGAAAGCCACCCATGGGCTGATGAATCATGATGCGGGAGTGGGGCAGGCAGTAACGCTTGCCCTGAGCGCCGCCGGCCAGGAGCAGCGCACCCATGCTGGCGGCCTGGCCCACGCAGATGGTGCTCACGTCCGGCTTGATGAACTGCATGGTGTCGTAGATGGACAGCCCGGAGGTCACCACGCCACCCGGTGAGTTGATATACAGATGGATGTCCTTGTCCGGATTTTCCGACTCCAGAAACAGCAGTTGGGCGACGATCAGATTGGCCATCTGATCTTCGACTGCGCCCACCACGAACACCACGCGTTCCTTGAGAAGCCGCGAGTAAATATCGTAGGCGCGCTCGCCCCGGGCCGTTTGCTCCACGACCATAGGGACCAGATTTAAACCTCGGGTAGTCACCAACTAGCGCTCCTCTGCAATATGAAATTCGTCAGCTCAGGGTAAGGCTACAGGCCCATAAATTCTGCGAACGGGGTCAGCTTATCCTTGACCTTTGCTTTATCCAGCAGCCAGTCGATGACCTGATCTTCAAGAACGTTACTCTCGATCTGACTCATCAGCTCCTGATTACCCCGGTAAATGCGCACAACCTCATCTGGATCTTGAAACGGGGCTGCCACCTCCTTGAGGCGCTCTTCTACGCGCTCCGGATCCACGGTTAGCTCCTGGCTGCGAATCAGTTCCTGGACGAGCAAACCGATGGTCACGCGACGCGTCGCCGCCTCTTCGAATACGGAGACGGGCGGGGCCTTTTCAGTTTCCGTCACACCCATGCGCCGCATGGTCTCCCGCTGCAGGGCATGGGATTCCTGATGGATCAGGGTCTTGGGCACCTCGATGGAATTGGCGTCCAGTAATGCGTCGAGCACCCGCTGCTTCAGATCGGCCCGCGTTCGCTCCGCCAGCTCCCGTTCCATATTCTCTCTGATCTGGCTGCGCAGGGCTTCTTCACCACCCTCCTCCACGCCGAAGGCGGCCATGAACTCGGCGTCGATCTCGGGCAGCGTCTTCTCTTCGATACGGGTCACGTCCACCTCGAACAGGGCCTTCTTGCCGGCCAGGTTCTCAGCCCCATAATCCTTGGGAAACTTCACTTTCGCGGTCTTGTGGTCCCCAGCCTTGGTGCCCTTGAGGGCTTTCTCCAGGTCCGGCAGCACCTGGCCGGCACCAAGCTCTACGGGGACATCTTCGCCGCTACCCCCCTCAAAGGGCTCACCATCGATGCTGCCGCTGAACGTGATCACGGCCCGGTCGCCCGGCGCGGCCTTACGCTCGACGGGGTTCCACTCGGCACGCTGATCGCGTAATCGTTCCACCATCTCGTTGACGTCGCCGTCGGCAATGTCCACTTTTGGTGCTTCAATGGTCAGGCCATCCAGACCCTTGAGCTCAAAGTCGGGATACACCTCGAAAGTCGCCACATAGCTGAAGTGCTCGGCGGAATCCGATGGCGCTGCCTCGATACTGGGCCCGCCGGCGGGCTGCAGCTGCTCCTGGGCGATGGCGCGGCTGTAGCTCTGATTGATGACGTCGCTCAGCACTTCCTGACGCACCTGGCCGCCAAACCGTTGCCGCACCACCTTGGGCGGGATCTTGCCGGGCCGGAACCCCTTCAGCCGGGCTGTGCGGCCCACCTTGACGAGACGCGCATCGATTTCCCGCTCGATGTCGTTAGCGGGCACCCGCACGGTCATCTTTCGTTCCAGGCCTTCGGTTTTTTC
>JBFFHS010000196.1:0-3390 GCA_041556855.1 Gammaproteobacteria bacterium | reverse complement strand
GGCAGCCTTCCCGAGGCCGAGCTCGCCGCCAGCCAGGTGATGAGTCTACCCATGCACCCGTACCTGACTGAGGCACAGCAGGACACCGTGGTGCGCGCCCTGAAGGCGGCGGTGCTCGGATGAGCGGTGCCGAATACTTCGTCCACGACACGGCCGTGGTGGATCCAGGTGCGCAAATCGGCGCGGGCACACGGGTGTGGCACTTCTGTCACGTCAGCGCGGGCGCTGTGATCGGCCCGGACTGCACCCTGGGACAAAACGTCTTCGTCGGAAACCGGGTCCAGATCGGACGCAACGTGCGCATCCAGAACAATGTGTCGGTCTATGACAACGTCACCCTACAGGACGACGTCTTCTGCGGCCCCAGCATGGTCTTCACCAACGTGATCAATCCCCGCTCAGCGGTCGCCAGGAAGGACGAGTACCGGGATACGCACGTGCGGCGGGGCGCGACTCTCGGGGCAAACTGCACCATCGTCTGCGGCGTGACCATCGGCGCCTACGCGTTTGTCGGCGCCGGGGCCGTCGTGACCAGCGACGTGCCGGATTACGCTCTGGTGGTGGGCGTGCCCGCCGTCGCCAAGGGCTGGATGAGCCGTAACGGACAGCGCCTGGCGCTCCCCGCTGACGGGGTAGGCGAGGCGATGTGTCCGGAGACCGGCGAGCGCTACCGGCTGGTCGGGGGTCGCTGCCAGCGGGTCGACGAGGAAGCCGGCCCTTGCTGACATAATCCCGGCCTTTTATCATCCACCGCACACAGCTTGCAGCAGCCGTCAAGGCGGTTTCTAAGAGATTTATTAAATAGTTAGGCGGCATATTTAAGGCCAAGCCTCAGGGAGAAAGCTATCCGCGCGCAAAAGACAGTGGCCGCCGTCGCATTGGTGTGTGTCCCCTGGTGCGTGGGTGTCGCTGGTCCCTGGATTGCGCCGGGGGATCCCGCACTCCGCCATGACCTGCAACTCCTGGCGGATGCCGGCGTGATCACGACGCCGATGACGGCCTGGCCTCTGTCCTGGGGCAGCGTGTCCCAGGACCTCAACGGCGTTGCGGACAAGAATGCGCTTAACGTGGCCGAGTACGCTGCCATGGGCCGGGCCAAGGCCCGCATGCGCGCCGAGACCCCCGTCGACGAAGTGATGCTGGAGGCCGAGGTGGCCGTGGCGGAGAAGCCGACCCGCGTTCGGGAATTTCTTGATACCCCCCGGGGTGATGCTCAAGCCCGGGTGGCAGCGGACTGGACCGGGAACCGGTTTGCCGCCCGGGTCGAAGTGACGGCCGTGGCGGATGATCCCGTCGATGATCGGGAGGTGCGCCTGGACGGGTCGTACGTCGCCGTCGCCATTGGCAACTGGATGGTCGCCGCGGGTGCCATGGATCGCTGGTGGGGACCCGGCTGGGACGGCAGCTTGATCCTGTCCACCAATGCGCGTCCCATCCCGGCCCTTTCCGTGCAGCGCAACTTCCCGGATCCCTTCACGGCGCGCTGGCTGCGCTGGGTGGGGCCCTGGACCACCAGCATCGTATTCGGCCAGCTGGAGAGCAGCCGTGCCGTGCCCGACGCCCGGTTTTTTGCCTGGCAGCTCAATTTCAAGCCGACACCGAAGCTGGAAATCGGTCTGGAGCGAGCTGCCCAGTGGTGCGGCGAGGGCCGCCCGTGTGGCCTGGATACCTTCTTCGACCTGCTGATCGGACGCGATAATCGGGGTGAGGGGGGAACGACCATTGGCAATGAGCCGGGCAATCAGCTGGGGGGGTTAAGCGTTCGTTATGCCTCCCCGATCGGCAATTTGCCCTATGCCCTTTATCTGCAGGTTACCGGCGAAGACGAAGCCGGCGGGCTGCCCAGCAAGCTGCTGGGACTGTTCGGCGTGGAGCACTGGGGTCTGTGGGGGGACGCGAGCTACCGGGTTCATGCTGAGGTGACCGATACCACCTGTAGTTTTGCCAACGATCCGGAGTTCAACTGCGCCTACGAAAGCTCGATCTACCAGACGGGGTACCGCTATCGCGGCCGCAGCATCGGCCACAGCCTGGAGCAGGACGCCCGCGGCCTCTCCATTGGCGGGCTCGTCATCCCGGAGCAAGGCCGCGAGTGGCGTGGTACGCTGCGCTTCGCCAAGCTCAATCGGGGGGGAGCGCCGTCGTCGACCAATACCTTGACGCCGACTGCCAAGGACCTGATGAATATTGAGATTTCCCATCAGCGGACAACACCCTGGGGTCTGCTGGAGGTGGGCGCGGGGGTTGATCATTTAGAGGACGCGGTGTCAGGCGGCAGCCAAACGGATGCCAGGGCGTTTCTTCGCTGGCAGCGGGACTTTTGATCGTGGGACCTAAGCGGACAGAGGCCAACCAGTGACGGGTATAAAACGACTGCTGACGGGGTTGGCCTTCGTCGGGCTGCTGGGTCTGGGTGGGGTTGCCCTGGCGCAGTCGCCCATGCCGCAATCGCCCGTGCCCACCGATGAGCAGCTGGAGATGATCAACCAGTTGCCGCCGGCCCAGCGCCAGGCAGTATTGCGTGAGCTCCGCAAGCAGCAGCGGCAGGCGGGTCAGGACGAGGCCCTGGAGCAGCCGGAGCTGGTGCTACCCCCGGAAGAAGAGTTTGCCGAGGAGTTCGATGAGGAGGAGGAGGAACCACTGACGCTCGCCGGGGAGTCCACGGTGGTGTTGGAGTTCAACCTGCGCTTCGAGTTCCTGGAAGAACCCCCTGAAGAGCTGGAAGCCGTCGAGACGTTCCGCAGCCGGCTGCTGGCGGGCAACCCTTATCAACTGGACGCGCAGGGCTATCTGTACCTGCCCGGTGTACCCGCCATCGCGTTGGCGGGCCTGGACATGGATCAGGCCGTGATCCGCATCGAGGCGGAGACGATCCTCGCGCCGTTCAAGGTCTTTCTGACGCCTTTGCCGCTGGCGCCGGTGGGCGTCGATGCCCTGGAGCCGTTCGGCTACGATCTGTTTCGGGGCGTGCCCACCACCTTTGCGCCCGCCACTGACATCCCGGTGCCGGCCGATTACGTTATCGGCCCCGGCGACACGGTCAACGTGCAGCTGTTCGGCAACGAGAATGCGGAGTATGTGCTCGTGGTCAGCCGTGAGGGCGTGATCAACTTCCCCGAAATCGGGCCGATCTCCGTGGCGGGGCTGGGCTTTGACGAGCTGGAGAACGAAATCACCCGCCGGGTCAGTGATCAGATGATCGGTGTGCGGGCCAGCGTCACGCTCGGTGAGCTGCGTTCCATCCGGGTCTTCGTTCTGGGCGACGTGGAGCGTCCGGGGTCCTATACGGTCAGTGGCCTGTCGACCATGACCAACGCGCTGTTCGTGAGCGGCGGCGTCACCGATATCGGTTCGCTGCGCCGCATCGAGCTAAAGCGCGCCGGCCGCACG
>JBFFHS010000195.1:0-3431 GCA_041556855.1 Gammaproteobacteria bacterium | reverse complement strand
TGATGCCGCTGTCCTTCAGCTCCTTGCGCATGCACTCGGTGAAATAGCGCACGGCTCGTTTGGTGGTGCTGTAGGCGATCATGCCCCGGACGACCTGGCCTTTGGCGCCGCCGCCCAGGGTGTTGACGATGTGGCCGCCGCCCTGGCTGCGCATCCCTGCGACCGCCACCTGGCAGCCGTTGATGGAGCCGATCAGATTCCCGCGGACCATGACGGCCATCTCCGCCGGGGTCAACTCCAGCAGAGTGGGTCCGCTGCGGGCGAAGCCGGCGTTATTGATCCAGATATCGACACGGCCGAAGTGCTGCACGGCCCCGTCCCAGAGCGCCTGGACCTGGGCGATGTCGCTGGTTTCACAGGGCAGGCCAAAAAGTTGCTGCGCTGCCTCGGGCAGCTCAAGCTCAAGCCGGGCAACGGCTTCATCGACCGACGCGCGGGTCCGGCCGCTCATCACCACGTTAAAATCGCGCCGCGCGAACTCCCGGGCGTAGCCGAAGCCGATGCCCTTGGTGCTGCCGGTGATCACCACCGTCTGTGTCGTGCGCATGCCAGGTCTCGGGCTGTATCGCTGCTTGAAGCTACCCGAGCCCGTCCGATGCGCCAGTCCCAGTCCAGGGGCTGACCGGCTGCTGGACATGGCCTGCGTTGGGCAGCCGAGCCGCCGCGCCCGACTCCGTATCATGAGCGCTGGCTGACCCAGAGGCGCCCATGGCGGAACAACCCAGGAACGTGGTCATCACCGGCTCAAGTCGGGGCATTGGCCGCGGCATGGCGCGGGAATTTCTGCGCCGCGGGCACGGGGTCATGATCCACGGCCGCAGTCAGGCCTCGGTGGAAGCGGCCCTTGGGGATCTGCAGGCGGACGCCGCGACGCACCAGGCGCGCCTGGCGGGCCGGCCGGCAGCGATGGCGGACTACCCGGCCGTGCAGGCGCTGTGGGACGCGGCGGTGGCGGAGTTGGGCCGGGTTGATGTCTGGATCAACAACGCCGGGATTTCCAACAGCCGGGCGCTGATCGGCCGGCTGGATCCCGCCGAGATTCGCGACGTGAACGAAACCAACGTGCTGGGGACCATGTACGGCGCTCAGGTGGCGTTACGGGGCATGCTCGGGCAGGGCTCGGGCGCGATCTATAACTTCGAGGGGCTGGGCAGCGATGGCCGGGTCATGCCCGAGCTGAGCCTTTACGGCGCCACCAAGAATGCCATCACCTATTTCACCAAGTGCATGATCAAGGAGACCAGGGATACGCCGGTGCGGGTGGGGTACCTCAGTCCGGGCATCGTGCTGACCCATCTGGCCCTGGTCGGCATGGCCGACATGAGCGAGCAGCGTCAGGCTCACGTCAAACGGATGTACAACATCCTCGCGGATCGCGTGGAAACCGTCACGCCCTGGCTGGTCGAGGGGGTGCTCGCCAACAGGAAGCACGGTGCCCGGATTGCCTGGCTGACGCCCCGCAAGGCGGCCTGGCGTTTCGCCACGGCCCGCTTCAGCAAGCGCGACCTGTTCGCCGACTTCGAGTTGGAGCCCAAGCTCTGAAGCCGCTGGCGCCCAACCTCGATGCACCTGCAACGGGAAGCACCGCCACATGACCGCGGTGCCGGGGGACGTCCGGTCGGCGGGCGTCAGCCTGGATATTCAGCGACTCCGGCCACCGATCGCTCCTGGCCCACGTCAGCCTGAGCCCATACCTGGCCGCTGTCACGATCCACCTTGGCCACGCCGCCGGTAAAAAAGTTGGTTGCCAGAAAGTAGGCGTCGTTGGCGCCATTAGCCACGATGGCCCAGCCAAAGCCCTCCAGGGGATAGGACCGGAGGACCTGCCCCTGGTCATCCAGCAGGTCGACCCGGTTGCCCCGGGCCACGAGCAGATGACCCGCGGCATCGAAAGCCATGCCGAAGAACATCTCCCGCTGGCCGTCGGGATAGCTCACCAGGTCGGGCAACTGACGATCGTTGACCAGGTCATAGCGCATCAGGCGGGGCCCGGTCTCGGACGCGTAGACGATCGTGGTTTCGTCCGGCGTCAGGGCCGACATGGTGACGCCCAGAAAACCGCCCATCCCACCGTGGGTTTCCGTGTGGTATTCGGTAACGCTGCCATCGGGTGAGTAGCGGAAGATATGCCCGTCGCCGTAGCGATCGGTGCCGGGCATTTTTCGTATTTTGGTGCCCAGCTCTACGCCGATGGTATCGCCGACCACGTGCTCGCCGAGAAAGACGTCGCCATGGCGGCCGAAGTTCACATTGGAAAAGGGTCGGGTGTCGTAGGTGGGATCCGCCAATAGCTCGCCGGATGGCGCCACATTCAGAATGCGGAACTCCTGGCTGTCGAAGGCCCACAGCACGCCATCAGGCGCAAATTTCAGCCCGCCGATGAGATGTCCCGCGCCGGTCCACAGCACGCCCTTCTCATTCAGGTTCGCGTCATACTGGATGATCCGGCCGTCCCCGGCGTGGTCGTCATCGGCCACGTTGAGCAGGGTGGCGCCGACCAGGATGTCACCGCTGGCAAAAGGTTGCATTGAGGATACCTGGCTCATGGCTGAAGCTCCGCGATTATTTTGGTCGTAACGCTGGCAGTAACCTGGCGACGATTCAACCTGATTCGGGTGTGGGACCGCTTACTGGACGGCCGGGCCTTTGCGCTAGAATACAGCTTCTCAGAGCCAAGCTTTCAGTCTCCCCGCATGAAACTCAGAATCCGCGGCAACTCCATTCGAATTCGTGTCTCCCAGTCGGAGTTGGCGAGCATCGCCGCCGACGGCGGCGTGGAGGAGGCGATCCAGTTCGCCCCGGGGAAACGGCTCGTTTATGGTCTCACGGTCGCCGAGCAGGGCCCCGCGCGGGTCACCTATGAGCGCGACCGGGTTGTCGTCCAGCTGCCGCGGCAAGCCGTCACTCAATGGCTGGATCCAGCCGAGGTGAGCATCCATGATCAGCAGGATATCGGCGACGGCGAGGCCTTGCGAATCCTGGTGGAAAAGGACTTCACATGTCTGGCGCCCCGGGAAGGGGAGGATGACTCGGATTTGTTTCCCAATCCGGAGGTATCCCAGGGCGGATAACCAGAAGGGCGTCGCCGCGCCCGCTACAGCCAGCCCAGAATGCCCGGCAGCCAGAGCGCCAGTTGGGGAAAGATGGCGATGACCGCCAGGCGCACCAGATCTACGGCCACAAACGGTGCGACACCGCGGTAGATGGTGGCCAGATTTAACGTCTCGTCAGCAGCACCTTTGAGCACGAAGACGTTGATGCCGATGGGTGGGGTGATCATGCCGACCTCCATGACCATGACCATCATGACGCCCCACCAGATGGGGTCAAAGCCAATCTCCGTCACCAGCGGCAGCACAAAGGGCAGCGTGATCACCATGGCGGCCACGGTATCGAACACGCTTCCCAGCACCACGTACATGATCATCAAC
>JBFFHS010000194.1:0-3493 GCA_041556855.1 Gammaproteobacteria bacterium | reverse complement strand
GCCCTGGCGATATCCACGTAGGACAGGACCCGGTCCCTGTGAGCTTCATAGGCCAGGGGCCCCAGCTCGGTGGTGGGATCCATGGGATCGCCGATCCGAATGTTGCGGCTACGCGCGATGAACTGCTCGATGAAAGCATCGGCGATGGAGCGCTGCACCAGGATCCGGGAGCCTGCCAGGCACTGCTGGCCGTTGTTGGAATAGATACCTGTCAGCGCACCGTCGAGCGCTTTGTCCAGATCGGCGCTGTCAAAGATGATGTTGGCGGACTTGCCGCCCAACTCCAGGATCACCGGTTTCAGAGCTCGCCCCGCCTCCGACATGATGGCCTTGCCCGTGGTCGTGCCGCCGGTGAAGCCCACCATGTCAATGCCCTCGTGGTTGACCAGGGCGGAGCCTGTCACCGGACCGCGGCCATTCACCAGGTTGACCACGCCCGGCGGCAGCCCCGCTTCATGCATCAACTCCACCATGCGGATCATGGAGAGGGGCGTGTATTCCGAGGGTTTCAGCACACAGGTATTGCCGAAGGCGATGCAGCTCACCACCCGCATGGACGCCAGCGCTAAAGGCGCGTTCCAGGGTGCGATCATCGCACCGACGCCTACCGGCTCGCGAGTCACGTAGGTGAGATAGGCGGGCACCTGGCTGTAGGTTTCCCCGGACACGGTGGAGATCACTTCGGCGAAGAACTCGAAATTGCGCGCCAGGCGCTCTACGTGGCGAACGATGCTGTCCAGGGTCAGCCCCGTGTTGAGGCATTCCAGATAGCTCAGCTCATCCGAGTGGGCCCGCATGATGTCCCTGATGGCGTACAGGATGTCCTTGCGGGTATCCACGTCCATGCGCGGCCACGGCCCTTGGTCAAAGGCCTGCCGCGCCGAGCGCACGGCCGCGTCTACCTGCGCAGCGTCCGCTTCCCGCAGCACCGTGACGGTCTCCTCGGTGGCTGGGTAGATCACAGGGATCTCAGCACCGCCGGCGCAGCGCACGTGTTCACCGTGAATGATGCTGACCACTTCCTGGGGAATCTGATGGGCAGCCGCGGGTGCAGTGGACATGAGTTCTCTCCTGTTGTTGAGCGCCCTGGTCTGGAAAAACCTTGCCTTGTGAGCAGCGCCAGGTGGACGCCGCGGGCGTTGCCAGTATAACGCGGGGTGCCCCGAGGGAGGCGGGGCCCATGCCGCCCGGGGGCAAAATGCCGCATAATGCGCGCCTGCGTGACCAGTCAGGCGAGCAGGTACTGAATAACAAGCAACAAACAGGGCCGTCTCCCGCCGCCCCACCGCTGGTCAGCGTCTTGCTGCGCCGCCTGCGGCAATTGGAGGGCGGGCTGACCTTCACCGCCTTCGCCGTCATGGTGGTGGTGGTGTTTGCTGATGTGGTGACTCGGGAAGTCACCGGCAGCGGTCTGCTATGGGCGCGCCAGGTGGGCGTGTATGCCAATATTTTCGTCGTCATGCTGGGCTTCGGCCTGGCTTCCGCTGACGGCGCTCATCTGCGCCCGCGGTTTGCCGACAACTGGCTACCCAAGAGCTGGGATAAGGTCCTGCCCCACGTGCAGGAGGGCCTGATGGCCCTGTTCTGCCTGGGTTTCTGCATCGTTGCCAGCCAGGTGCTGGCGGAGACCTTCGCCCTCCAGGAGCGTTCCGTTGTGCTGCGGGTGGTGGTCTGGCCCATCCAGGCGGTGATTCCCGTGGCTTTCGGCATCGCGACCCTGCGCCACGGGTTGTACGCCATTTGGCCGGTACTGCGTCCGGCTGAGGTGGGTGCAAAATCGCCACCGGACGAGATTGCGGCGTCCTGATGGATATTCTCGGCCTGATCATCGTCATTCTGGTGCTGTTTGCCCTGCGCCAGAACATTCTGGTCATCCTGGGCATTGCCACTGCCTTTGCCTACCTGGCCTATGGGGACGGACAGGTGGCCAATATTGTCATCGACGCCTGGGATGCCCTGAATAAAGAAGTCCTGTTGTCGATCCCGCTGTACATCCTGGCCGGCAACATCATGTCCCAGGGCTCCATGGCGGAGCGGTTGATCCGGCTGATGCGGGGCGTGACCGCGCCGATCCCCGGCGGGCTCGCGATTGCGACCGTGCTGTCCTGTGCCATATTCGCCGCCATATCCGGGTCATCGACCGTGACGCTGCTGGCCGTTGGCTCGGTGATGTATCCGGCGTTGATTCAGTCCGGCTATTCCAAGAACTTTGCGCTGGGGGCCCTGTGCGCCGCCGGCACGCTGGGCATTGTAGTGCCGCCCAGTATCCCCCTGATTCTGTTTGGGGTCATGACCCAGACTTCCATCGCCGACCTGTTCATTGCCGGTGTGGGGCCGGCGATAATGCTGACGTTGATGATGGCGGCCTACGCGGTGGCGGCCAATCGCAAGCAGAGCGCGAGCCGCTGGGACTTCGCCGAAATCGGCCGAGCTCTGCGCCACGGTATCTGGGCCCTGTTGATGCCGGTGCTGATCCTGGGCGGCATTTATTCGGGCTATTTCACCGCCACGGAGTCGGCAGCCGTTGCTGTGGTCTATGCCTTCGTCGTGGAGGTCTTTATTCACCGGGAAATGGGTTTCAAGGCCGTATACGCCACGGTCGGGGAGACCACCAAGCTGCTTGGCTCTCTCTTCCCGGTGCTCATGATGGCCCTGAGCTTGAATGTGTTCCTGACCTACGAGCAGGTGCCGGAGCATCTGGTGACCTGGCTGTCAGAGCGCATTACCGATCGCACCAGCTTTCTCATCGGCATGAACCTGTTTCTGCTGCTGGTCGGCTGCGTCATGGACATCGGCTCCGCCATATTAATTCTGGCGCCCATCATGGCCCCCCTGGCAGAGGCCCAGGGACTTGACCCGGTTCATTTCGGGATCATCATGATTGTTAATCTGGAAATCGGCTATCTGACCCCGCCCCTGGGCCTGAATATCATCGTCGCGATGACCGCGTTCCGGGAAGACTTCTGGCGAATTTGCCGGGCGGTGATACCATTCCTGATCCTGATTCTATGCGGCTTGCTGGTGGTCACCTTTGTCCCCCAGCTGTCATTGTTCTTAGTGGATTAATAACAACTCAAGGAGAGCACTCCATGTCCATTCAAGTTGGCGATCACATGCCCGACGGCGCGTTGGGGGTTATGGGCCCGAACGGCCCGGATACCATCACCACGGCCGATTTGTTCGGCGGAAAAAAAGTGGTGCTGTTTTCCGTGCCCGGCGCATTTACCCCCACCTGTTCCATGAAGCACTTGCCCGGTTTTGTGGACCATGCGGATGCGATCAAGGGCAAAGGAGCGGACACGATCGCGTGCATCGCCGTCAACGACGTGTTCGTGATGGACGCCTGGGGCAAGTCAGCCGCCGCTGATGACAAGGTCGTCATGTTGGCCGATGGCAACGGCGACTACACGCGGGCCCTGGGTCTGGAACTGGACGCCACGGGATTCGGAATGGGTCAGCGGGGCCAGCGCTTCTCCATTATCGTGGACGATGG
>JBFFHS010000193.1:0-3496 GCA_041556855.1 Gammaproteobacteria bacterium | reverse complement strand
GTTGCACACAGAGGTGCCGGGCTGCTCCGCATCACGCTTGAAGGTATACAAAGCCAGACCCTCGGCGTTCACGTACAGGCGGCCGGCACCCCGCTCCACCGCGGCAATGCCTGACGGCAATGCCTCTTCAGCGAATCCCCCCGGGGTACAGACCAGCAACAGCGCCAGGCCGGCGCAGCGGATAATCAAACCCATGACGGCGGCAGTTCGCCCGGCAGCATCTGCCAAGGCCTAGACCAGGATTTCCGCAATGGTTCGGTCGGTCTCCATGGAGCCGGTGCCCCAGCGCTCCACGTTCAGCCCCACGGCCTGCATGGTGGTGAGACCAATCCGGGAGATGGGGTCGCCGTTGCCGACGATGTGCATGCCGGTCTTGACCCGGCCGCCACCGCTGCCGATGGTCATGACCGGAATGTTATCCACGGAATGAATCCTGGAATTGCCCGTGTCGGAGCAGGCGAAGATCAGCGTGTTGTCCAGCAGCGTGCCGTCGCCCTCGGGAATACTCTTGAAGGCCTCGATAAAGGTCGCCAGCGCCTCCATGCTGGTCACGTGCAGCTCGGCCACCTCTCGCTGGTACCCCAGGCTTGCGTCGATGGGCTCCTCGTGGGTGAGGGTGTGATGGGTAAAGGACTCACCCCGGCGGCGCAGCAATGACAGGGCCTGGGAATAGAGCATGTTGAAGATGCGGGTCTGATCACAGGCCAGCGCCAGCACCAGGGTATCCACCAGCAGCTTGTGGTTGTGATGGACCACGTCGATTTCAATGCCCAGCTCCTCCTCTTCGGGCGGCGCGGTGGGCACGGCGCAGGCCTCCGACACCTCGGGGCGCTGCATCTGCAGATCCAGCTGGTGCTCCAACTGCCGGATGGAGGTGAAGTACTCGTCCATGCGAGCGCGATCCGTGGCGCCCAGGGTCTTGGCAAAATCCTTGCTCTCCTCGTGCACCGCGGAGAGCACGCTGTCACGCACCATGACGCTGGTGGCGGGCTTGAAGTCCGCCTGATTTGGATCCACGAAACCCGCGCCGAAGACCCGCTGATAAAAGGCCAGGGGCGATACGTCGGCGGCGTTGCGGCTGGTGGAGTTGCGGAAGGTATAGCTGTCCCGCGGGTTTCCTGTGCTGGATAGATCCAGCGACCGGAAGCGCGTCTCGCCGCCCATCTCGTCGGCGATCAGCACGTCCAGGGTGGGCAGCGGCGTGTCGCCAAAGGTGCGCGGCACGTTGCCCGTCTTGGTGGCCACCCAACCGCTGAAATGCACGGCGCTGGGCTTGCCATCCAGCGGCGTATTGAAGGTGCTGAAGTAGTTGAGATCGTTCTGGTGCGGCACCAGCGGCTGGGTTTCCTCCAGGAAATGGATCTCGGGCGCGTGCTCTAAGGAAATCCCGCGGCCCGGCGTGTGACCCAGGCCCCAGAACCAGGTACCGAAGCGCAGCGGCAGCGGGGCGCCGGATGCGAGCGCTGTCCCGTTGTTGTTCAAAAAGCAGTCCAACAACGGCAGCCCCACCGCCACGGCGGTGCCCTGAATGGATCCGCGCAGAAACGTGCGGCGATTGATCTTCATGACTTGTCCTCCCGCGGGGCTGAAACGTCATACCCCGCATCGGCAGTCCGCGCAGCACCTGCAGGCGGCGCCACGCGATAAAAAGCCTGACTCAAAACGATTTCCCTCAGCAGCTCGGGCACGGAATAGCCGGCGCGGGCGAATCTGTCTTCCAGATAGCCCATGAACTCCCGCTCGGATTTGGTCGCCGAACGACCGGCGCCATAGGCATACAGGCGGTTGGCGACACACTCGGTCGCCGCCGGGTTCTGGTACAGCGCCTGGCCCAGGCTGGCCGCGTCGATGAAGGCGATGCCGTCCAACTCGCCGGCAGGGTCGATTGCCTTGTCGTTCTCCCGGGTGCGGAACTGGCCAATGCCGTCGAACTGCTCCATGCCCAGACCAATGGGGTCCATCAGCTTGTGGCAGCCGGCACAGCTGGCCTCTTCGTTATGCACCGCCAGGCGCTGGCGCGCCGTGCGGTTCACCGGATCGGTGTCGTCATTGAAATCGGTGAAGTCCACATCGCCCGGCGGCTCCGGGATTTTCTGGCACAACAGCTGCTCGCGCACGGCCTTGCCCCGCAGCGTGGGCGAGCTTTTACCCGGATGGGAGAACAGAGCTTGGAAACTCAAGTTGGTGTGAATGCCCGCCCAGGGCGACTCGGCGCTGAACTCATAGGGCACCCAGCCCGCCGGGTTGGCAACGGGCACGCGGTAAATGAACCCCAGAGCGCCGCTCAGGAAAGTTTTTCGGCTGGTGAAGATCTCCCGATAGTCGGCTTCCTCTTCCAGCAGCAGGTGCGTGAGGGTGCGCAGGGTCTGCTCGGGCGCATCCTCGGCCACCTGCAGGCCGAAAGCGGGATAGATGATGGGATCCTTCTCCATGGTCGCGAAGCGATCAAAGTGGAGCATGTCGGCAAAGAAGGCGCGCATACCCGACGTCAGCCGGGGTGAGCCCATCATGCGCTCGAACTGCCGCTCAAGACCGGCAACCGTATCCAACTCACCGCCCTCGGCAGCGTCCAGCAGCGCCCCGTCCGGCGTGGTGTCCCACAACAGAAAGCTTAAGCGCGACGCCTTGGAATAACCGTCCAGTCGATACTGGCCCGGATCATTCGGATCCGGCTCGGAGCGTTCGTTGATGAACAGGAACTTCGGCGACACCAGCATGCCGGCCAGGCTGAAGCCCAGCCCCTGATAAAAATCGCCCAACTGATCCGCCGCCTGGCCCGCGATGGCCACGTAACGGTCCTGCTCGGCCTGGGTCAGCGGCCGGCGGAACAGCAGGCGGCCGACTGGTGAGAAAAACTGGGCAGCGCAGGTTGCATCCGCCTGGCCTGCGTCAGCCGGCGCGCAGGGGATCAGCACGTCGCGGTGAGCCTTGTCGACCACCTGCAGGGCAATGGAACGGGCCAGGGCGTCATAGCGCTCCAGGGCCGCCGGCGTAATGGCCGCGCTGCTGGCGCCCACGGCCAGCAGACCGTCGATGCGTTCCAAGGGATCGAAACGGCCGGAAATGACGATGCTGCGGCCGAAGATATCGCCGATGGCGTGGCGGTACTGGGCCTCCGTGAGCCGGCGGAACTGCGTCTCGCCGCCTTCCGTGGGGGGCTCCGCGCAACCGCCCAGGCACACAAGCAGCAGTGCGGCTAGCCAGGACAACGCCCGAATGTCTATTTTGTCGACCATTGATGATCCGTCGCGTCCGTCGGCCGCTAGGGCGGCCGCAGGGTCCCCACCAAGGCCTCTTCAGAATGCATGATCACGTTCCAGGCCCGGCTGCCACCGTGACGGTAGCCGAGAAAGGAGCCCTGGGTTTTGTCCCGGGTCTTGGTGAACAGACGCCGTCCCTTGTAGGCCCACTGCCGGCGGCCATCCGACAACTCGACGATCGCCCAGTTGCCCCCGGGCGCCACGTCCTCGGCGGAGGCGAACATCGGCACCCACTC
>JBFFHS010000192.1:0-3505 GCA_041556855.1 Gammaproteobacteria bacterium | reverse complement strand
TCCAGATGGCGGCAGACAAATGCTTTCAGTCGCGGCGTTGCATCATGCGGCAGCCTGAGAATCTCGAACCGGACCGTGTTGTTCTGTCCGTCGTCGTCAAAGTCACGCTGGGCGATTTTGGGTCTGGTCGCTGCTATCCCCCGGGCAGTTAATTCTTGCCAGAGCTGTTCACCGTCGTCGGCGTCAAAGGCAACGGCGGCAAGCCCCTCGCCTGTTTTGAGCCGATCCACCAACAGCGGCTCTGTGCCATGGCCGCCGGCGCCGCTGTGTCCAAGCAACTCAATATAGTTGGTGTTGGCGAACATGATGCAATAGTTGGCTGTGCCCCGATCAGGATGGACACCCCGCGGCGTGAGCTTAAAGCCCAGTTCGGCGAACGCTTGTCCGGCCAGCTCCAGATCGTGGGTGGCGACAATTGAGTGGTTCAGGCCAGTCAAGTGCAGCAATATGGGGGCCTCGTAAACGGGCCTTTGGAGCGAGCCGATGACTGAGGGCGAGAGTATCAAAGAAATACTGCAGCAACATCTGGGCCAGGGCGGGTTTCACGCGGCTTTGCAGCTTAAGCTGGTGGAGGCTGACCAGGACAGCGGCACGGTCACCATCAAAGCGCCGTTCCAGACCCTGTTCGAGAGAGCGCCCGGCAGCCGCCAGTGGCACGGCGGCCCCATCGCGGCGATCGTGGATATCGCGGCGGACTTTGCGATATTTGCTCAACTGGGGCACGGGGTGCCGACGGCCAACATGCGCGTGGATTTCCTGCGCCCGGCAGTGGACACGGACCTGGTCGCGCGGGGCAGGGTGGTCCGCGTCGGCCGGACCCTGGCGGTGGCGGACGTGGAAGTTTCAGGTCAGCAAAACAAACTCATCGCAACGGGGCGCGGCACCTACGTCACGCGCAGTTAGCCGTCGTGGCCATGCTAGGATAGGGATTGCGAGAACCTCTGAACACCGGCGATGCGCGCAAATACGGTTGCGAATGGCTTTTCAGCCATGATTCTTGCGGTCGCGGTGATCATCGATGCCGGCACCGTTTGCGTTGCCCAGGCGCCGCAACCCGGCGGCACGGTGACCGCTGTTTATTCCGTGGAGACCCACGCGCTGTTCTCGCCAGCCGGGGGTGGCGGCAACGCGCTGTTTACCGCAACCAAGGTTCTCGAACGCCTGATCCGGCTGCAGCACGATGGCACTTTCACGCCCGAATTGGCGACCGCCTGGTCGATCTCGGACGACGGTCGGACCTACACATTTAAGCTGCGCGACAAGGTTCTCTGGCATGACGGCGAACCCTTCGGCGCACAGGACGTTGAATTTACCGCGCTTGCCATGTGGCAGCAGTTGGGCGCCAACCCCATGCTGCGGCGTATCGCGTCCGCTCGAATCACCGCGCCCCTGCGGGTCGACATCGCTTTTGCTGATCCCGCGCCAGAGTTTGCTGTGCTCGCGTCACTGGCGGGCAGCGGCGGGCTGGTGTTGCCCCGGCATCTTTACGACGGCACAGACCTGACCCAGAACCCCTATAACAACAGGCCGGTCGGCACCGGTCCGTTTAGGTTCAAGGAATGGGTGCGGGGGAGTCATGTGGAGTTTGCGAGAAATAGCGACTACTGGGACGCCCCGCTGCCCTATCTGGATAAGCTGATTATTCGCTATATCCAGGATCGGGGCGCGCGCGCTGCTGCCATGGAAGCGGGCGAAGTGCAGGTGGGCGTCAGCACGCCGCTGTCGCGGCAGGATATCAATCGCCTGGCGGAAACGCCGCGGTTTACGGTGAGCCAACAGGGCGCGCTGGCGGAGTTCATGAACCTGGAAATGAACCTGTCGAATCCTATTCTCGCCGACTTGAAAGTTCGCCAGGCCATAGCCCATTCCATAGACCGGGAGTTTGTCGCCAGCGTGCTCATGCGTGGCCTGGGCACGGCGGCGCGTGGCCCCATAGCGCCGTGGCAGCCGTTCTACAACGCCAAGGTGCAGCAAGACTATTCAGTTGACCTGGATCGGGCCCGCGCGCTTCTGGACGCGGCCGGCTATCCCGAAAAGCGCGGTGGCCGCTTCAGCCTGCGAGTTGTCGCCACGCCCTGGTACGAGGAGAACGTCCAGATGGCAGCCCTGGTCAGGCAGCAGCTGCGGCGGATCGGTATAGAGACCGAGATCAAAACGCCTGATCGCAGCGCAGCCATGCGGCAGATTTATGTGGACCGCGAATTTGATATTGCGATCAGCAACAATGTGTCTTATGTGGATCCGGTGTTAAGAACCACTTTGCTGTACACGTCGGAGAGTATCGGCCGAACGTTTGGCAACGCGTCCGGATACAGCAATCCGGAAGTCGATCGTATCGCCCAGGGGATGCTGTTCGAGACGAACAGCCAGAAACGCAGCGCGCTGGCGGATGACTTGCAGAGAATCGTCGCCAGCGACATCCCGATCATCCCCATTGCCTGGAAGGGCAACGTGATGATCTACGATCGGGCGGTTCGCAATGTCACAGCCCGTCCTGAAGTGCAGTACGACAGCTGGAAGGACATGTGGATCGAACAGTAGTCAGGCCCCGGAATGGCGCGGGCCGGCTGACCCACCTGGTGCGCCGCCGCCTGCTCCAGGCCGTTCCCACCATTCTGGGTATCGTGGTCATTAACTTCGTCATTCTCAACATGGCGCCTGGCGATCTGGTGGACGTCATGGCGGCTGAGCAGCAGATTACCGATCCTGCGATTCTGGATCGGTTGCGAGCGACCTACGGCCTTGATCGGTCCCTTGGGCAGCAGCTGGCCAGTTACCTGCTGGACGTCGCCCGACTCGATCTGGGCTATTCCTACCGGCACAACGAGCCCGTGCTGCAACTGGTGCTGGAGCGTTTGCCGGCGACGCTGCTGCTGATGTTCGCCAGTCTGGGGTTCGCTGCCCTGGTCGGGATCACCCTGGGCGTGATCGCCTCGATCAAGGTCAACAGCCTGGCGGACAACTTGATCTCCGTCGCTGCGATCATCTTCTTTGCCGCGCCGAGTTTCTGGGTAGGGCTGATGATGATGGTCGTGTTCGCGGTCCAGCTTGGCTGGTTACCCGTGGCCGGGATGCGAACCATCGGCGCTGAATTGGGACTGCTGGGCGCAACCCTGGACACACTCAAGCACCTGGTGATGCCCGCCCTGGCCCTGGGGCTGTTCTATGCGGCGGTCTATGCCCGCGTCACGCGGACCGCAATGCTGGAGATATTCGGCCTGGACTTTGTGCGCACGGCCCGCGCCAAGGGACTTCCCGAGCGGGTGGTCGCCTTCAGGCACGTGCTGCGCAACGCCCTGCTGCCCATCGTCACGCTGCTGTCCTTTCAGATCGGCACGGTGCTTGCGGGATCGATTGTTATCGAGAGTGTTTTCAGCTGGCCCGGCGTTGGCACGCTGGTGGTCGAAGCCGTCACCGGACGAAATTTTCCCGTGGTGGTCGGCGTGCTGCTGATTTCGTCCGTGCTGGTGATCGTGGCCAATCTGCTGGTCGATCTGGTCTATGC
>JBFFHS010000191.1:0-3533 GCA_041556855.1 Gammaproteobacteria bacterium | reverse complement strand
GTATCATCGGCCGGATTCCCCCATGAGTCAGCGGCCCAATCCTGGCGTCTACAACTCCGAACCGTTTCTTGCTGATGATGTGTTCATGTTTGATGGTGCCGAGGGACGCATGGTCTACATCGCGCCGTCCGAGGACCTGGTGATCGTGCGTACCGGTTTTCGCCCGCTGCCGGGCCAGCCCGAGTGGGATAACGCCTTTTTGCTCAACACCGTCATCAGGGGCATCAAAAATCGCAACGAGCGCGGCAGTACGCCGTGAGAAAGGCGGCCATCGGCAGCGTTGCTGTCCTGACGCTGGTTGTCGTGCTGGCCGTTAGCCTGGACTGGACCTTCTGGTCCCGGCTGCTGACCATTCGCGACCAGTCGCCGCTGAGCTATCCCGGCTGGATCGAGCCGACGGCTTCTGTGGCCGGAGACTTCAAAAGTCCCTTGCCGCTCATCGCCCGGGACAGCCTGGTTCTCTCCCAGCGCGCCATTGCCGAGCTGATGTCCTACGCGGAGCAGCTTGATTCCTTCGCACTGCTGGTGCACCAGGGTGGCGGGATTCAGCTGGAGCGATACTGGCACGGCATGGGTCCGGATGACGTCACGGAGACCTACTCCATGGCCAAGTCCGTGCTGGGCCTGATGGTCGGTTTCGCGCTGGAGGACGGCTTGATCCAGTCGCTGGACGATCCGGTCACACGCTACGTGCCCGAATGGACCGGCGCCCGGCGGGAGGCGGTGACGGTGCGCCATGTGCTGCAGATGGCGAGTGGTCTGGAGCACCACCGCTTCGACTTCCGCTTGCTGCAGAACCCCTATGGCAAGGCGATCCGGTTGTTCATTGGCCCGAGCATGGAACAGGCCATCCTGCGCTTCGCGCTCACCGACCCGCCTGGTCGCCAGTTCACCTACAACAGCGCCAACTCCCAGTTGCTGATGCTGGTGCTCCTGCGGGCGATCGGTCGGCCCTACGCAGACTACGTGGCCGAGAAACTGTGGCGGCCCCTGGGCGCCAAGCCGGCCCGCCTCTGGCTGGATCGCGCCGGCGGCATGCCAAAGGGGTACTCCTTCTTCCAGGCCCGGCCGCGGGACTGGCTGCGCATCGGGCTGGCGATGAAGACAGCAGGCGTTGTTGATGGCCGGCAGGTGATCCCCCGGGACTGGCTGCGCCAGATGACGACACCGTCGCCGGCCAATGCCAAGTACGGATTGCACCTGTGGCTTGGCAGCCCCCACGTCCCGGAGCGCTTCTACAACAAGAACACCCCCTTCGGCGTCAAGCAGAGCGAGCCCTTTGCAGTGGATGACGTGGTGTTTTTCGATGGCGGCGGCGGCCAGCGGGTCTACGTCATCCCATCGGCCGACCTGGTCATCGTGCGCACGGGCATGCCATCGCCCAACTGGGATGATGGCATCATCCCCAACATCGTGCTGCGGGACCTGGGTTTCCCGCCGGGCGGATAGCAGGGCGGGGTCCTGTTTGCGCCGGTGCTGGCCAACGCCCGTTGGCGGTGAACCGATCGGGTCGGCTCTACAGTTCCCGGGTGCCGAAGGTGTCGCAGTCTTCCAGGTTGCCGCTGCTGAAGCCGCGGCGAAACCACCGTACCCGCTGCTCGGCGCTGCCGTGGGTGAACGAGTCCGGCGTCACGTAGCCCCGGCTCTGCTGCTGCAGCCGGTCGTCGCCGATGGCGCTGGCGGCGTTCAGCGCCTCTTCCAGGTCGCCGGGTTCCAGAATCTGGCTGCGCTCAGCGGAGTGGGCCCAGATGCCCGCGAAACAGTCGGCCTGCAACTCCTGGCGCACGGACAGCAAGTTGGCCTCCGCCTGGCTTGCGCCGCGTTTGAGCTGCTGGACCCGGCCGGAGATACCGATGAGTGTCTGCACGTGATGGCCGATTTCGTGGGCGATCACGTAGGCCTGGGCGAAGTCGCCGCCGGCGCCGAAGCGGGTGCGCAGATCCTCGAAGAAGCTCAGGTCGATATAAACCTGCCGGTCGGCGGGACAGTAGAACGGCCCCACCGCCGCCTGGGCCAAGCCGCAGGCGGATTGGACGGCCCCGCTGAACAGGACCAGGGTCGGCTCCTGGTAGCGGCGACCCATCTGGGGCATGAGTCGGTTCCAGGCATCCTCCGTCTCGGCCAGCACCACGGCGGTGAACTGGCGGCCCTCATCCATGGGGCCGGGCGTGCTGTTGGGGGCGGGCGCCGAGGTTTGCTGGGTGTCCAGCAGCTGCAGAAACGGCCGGGGATCGATATCCAGGAAATAGCTCACGATCAAAATGGCGATCAGCCCGATGCCGCCGTTCACGCCGGCGCGGCGCAGGCGGGTGCCCCGTCGATCGTCGATATTGGTGCTTTGTCGTCTACCTCGCCAGCGCATCGTCGCAAACCTGATGGTGTTGTGTTGGTAACAGGCTAGCAAACGCCCGGCCGCTGGGGCCGGGCGTTGGCGCTCTCTGAGGTGTACGGGTTACGCGGCGATGCTGGCCAGCCACTCGTCGTCAGATCCCTCGTGCAGATCGTCGAACAGGTAGGCGCCCAGGTAGCGCTCGCCCGTGTCCGGCAGCATGGTCAGAATCACCGAACCCGGCGCCGCTTTTTCGGCCACCTGCAGCGCCGCTGCCAGCGTGGCGCCGGCGGAGATGCCGACGAAAATGCCTTCCTTGGCGGCCAGGTGGCGGGCGACTTGTTTGCCGTCTTCATCGCTCACGGGCACCAGCTCGTCATAAACATCCGGATTCAAGACGTCGGGAATGAAATCCGGTGTCCAGCCCTGAATCTTATGCGGCTGCCACTCGGCGCCCCCCAGCAGGGACGCACCCGCGGGCTCCGTGGCAATAATGTTGACGTCGGGGCGGGCCAGCTTGATCACCTCACCGGCGCCCGTCATGGTGCCGCCGGTCCCCCACCCGGTGACCCAATAATCCAGCCTGCGGCCGGCGAAGTCGCTCAGTATCTCCGGCCCCGTGGTCTGGCGGTGATAGGCGGGATTGGCCGGGTTTTCGAACTGCCGTGCCAGGAACCAGCCGTGTTTCTCGGCCAGCTCCGCTGCCAGTCGCACCATGCCCGTGCCCCGCTCTGCGGCCGGCGTCAGAATCACTTTGGCGCCCAGCGCGCGCATGATCTTGCGCCGCTCCACCGAAAAGGTTTCCACCATCGTGGCCACAAAGGGATAGCCCTTGGCGGCGCACACCATGGCCAGGGCGATGCCGGTATTACCGGAGGTGGCTTCAACCACGGTCTGACCCGGCGCGATCGTGCCGTTGCGCTCAGCGTCCTCAATGATGGCGAAGGCGAGCCGGTCCTTGACCGAAGCCATCGGGTTGAAAAATTCCAGCTTCACGTACATGTCCACGTGATCCGGACCGGTGCGCTGGAGTTTAACGACCGGCGTGTTGCCGATTGTGTCGAGAATGCTCTCGTAGATCATGGTGCGGCCCCTTATTGGTCGTTAGTGGTCAGGCGATGCTTCTTAGTTCAGGTGAAAGCTGAACCCTGACGGTAACATTAGCACCGCCGCCTCGCCGGCGCACCACGGTGGCTTAGACCGG
>JBFFHS010000190.1:0-3597 GCA_041556855.1 Gammaproteobacteria bacterium | reverse complement strand
GTCTCGACCAGCTCACTGGGCTCCAGGGAGGTAATCTGCCGGTCGCTGTAGTCCATGTAGAACACCGCCGCGTTGAGGAAAACCTTCCCGTCGGCCAGGGTGGTCTTGATGCCGGCCTCGTAGTTCCAGAGCTCTTCGGGGAAGAACCGACCGGTGTCAGCGTTGGTGCCGAAGATGCTGGACACGCCGCCCGGTTTAGCACCCTTGGAGATGGTGCCGTAGAGCAGCATGTCGTCATTGGCCTGGAACTCCAGACTAACCCGCGGCGTGAAAAAGTCGTCGCTTGTGGTCGCCGTGTCGATGCCGCCGACGTTCAAGGGGGCAGCTGACAGGGAGAACGGCGGGAAAGGCAGCAGTACTCCGAATGCGCCGATACCGCCCACCAGCCAGCCCTGATCGAAGTCCTCGTCCGAGTAGCGGGCCTCCACCGAGCCCGTCAGGCGATCGGTGAAGTCGAATTCCAGCAGGCCGTAGACCGACCAGTGCTCCGTGTCCCGCCACTCGGGCTGGTAGTCGGGCAGGCTGGGCTGCAGCGCCAGGTTGTGGCCTGCAGACCCCCCAGGGAGGCCGAATAATACGGTTATGATGTTGCGGTTGCGCTGGGCCACGTCTTCCCGCCAGTACAGGGTGCCCACCGCCCAGCGCAGCCCATCGGACTCCAGGTCGCTCAGGCGGAACTCCTGGGAGATCTGCCGCGTCTCGGTAAGAAGGTCCTGCGTGTTGAACCAGTTCAAGGGCTCGTTCACGCCGCCGGGAACCGGCGTGGTAACCGCTTCCCAGGGCAGGCCGTAGAAATCGGTGTCCTGATCTCCGGTAGCGTCCGCGTCCGTGTAAGCGGTCCACGAGCTCAGGGTCACCTTGTCCGTGAGCTGGTAGTCGATGATCACATTGGCCAGCAGAGAATCCAGGGTCGCGCCCGCATTGTCCGCGCCGGTGAGCGGATCCAGGCTCAGCTGGACCTCGGGCAGCGCGCGCAGCTCCCCGGGGATGGGCGCGTACACGGGGGCCGCCATCGGCGTGCCGGCAACGATGGCCGCGACGTCCGGGTCCAGCGGCACGATGGCGCTTTGTTCAGTGGCAAGAATGAGAGCCGTCTGAGCGCGCGGCTCCCACTCGCTTTCCGAGTACATGATCCGGCCGCGGATATCCAAACGGTCCGACGGGGTGAACTTGCCCGCCAGCGACAGGCCTGTGGTCTCGGTGCCGCCGATCTCCTGGCCGGAGGCCGTATTCGTATAGAAGCCATCATGACTGGCGTGGGCCACATTGAGCCGCAAGCCGAAGTTCTCGGTGACCGGTCCGCCGATGGCGCCCTTCAACTCCAGCTGGCCGTAGTCGCCCACGTCGACGGTGGCGTAGCCTTCCATCTCCTCGCCGGGTTGCTTGGTCACGTAGTTGACCGCGCCGCCGAAAGCGACCCGCCCATAGAGTGCGCTCTGGGGTCCTTTGACGACCTCGATGCGTTCAGCATCCACCAGCTGCAGATTGGCCAGCATGCTGCCGCCGGCGGTGACCATGGACTCGGACGACACGTCGATGCCGTCAATGAGCACGCCGACGGGGGGGCGGCCGCGGGTGGCGGGCAGGCCGCGAATCTGGGGGCGGGTGTCCTGCTGCACGAAGCCCTGATCGAAGGTCAGGCCCGGCGTGTAGTCCGCGATGGACTTAAGATCGGTGATGTGCAGCCGATCCAGCGCATCTGCGTCGAATACCGTGATGGTGAGCGGGATTTCCTGCAGCGACTCCTCGCGCTTGCGCGCCGTGACCACGATTTCCTCCAGCGTCTCCTGGGCCGGCAGGGGTAGCGCCAGGGCCACCCCAACAAGTGCGAGCAGGCCGCGCAGCCCGTTGTTGTTTTGCATGCTCTATCCTTCCAGGTTCCGTAGCGTGCGCAGAGTATCCGCGAGCATCGGGGTGCTGTCCAATGGCCGAAATGTCGTGAAGTCACGCAGTGAAACCGGCCAGCCCGGGTCGGGGGATAGCCTGGCATCCGGCCCGGGCCTTGCCCGCCAGGCTTGTCGCATCCCTGCAACAGTCAGCCTCTTCGAGCCATTTGCCAGCGCGGTTGGCGGCGGCTTTGCGGGGCTAGGCCGTCCGCGCGGCCCGGTACGCGCGCTCGAGCAACTCGAGGCTGCCCAGGGCGTCCTCAAGGGGGATCGGGAACGCCCGTCCCTGTGCCAGCGCGGCTGTGGCCTCGGCCAGGACAGTCCAGTGGCCCGGCCCGTAGGCCAGGGCCGGTTCCCAAGGCTCGGCCGCTGGTGGCTCCGGTAGTCCTGCCCCATGGGTGATCAGGTGCCCCGCCAGCGTCACTCGTGTGGCCGGCGCCTCGATCACACAGCGGACGGGGCCGGTGCTGTGGTTGCGAACGGCGGTCAGGTAGAGACTGCCGACGGCGCCATCAGCAAAGCGCAGCAGCACGTCTGCCCGGTTTTCTGCGCGGCCGCCGCTGGTGACTGCGGCCACCGCTTGCGGCTCGCCCAGCCACCAGCGCATGAGATCCAGGTAATGCAGCCCGATCACCCGCAGTAGACCGCCGCCCGCGCGCTCGGCATCGGCGTGCCAGCCGCCGAGCCGCCCGAATGCGCCGCTGAAGCGGATCGAGCGGGGCTGGACTGCGCCGCTGCCTATCAGGCCATGAATCCAGCGATGATGAATAGCGGCGCGCTGATTCAGCACGACGCCAACGGGCAGGCGGGCACGGGTTGCTGCCCGCAAGATTTGCCGCGCATCCTCAACGCGGGTGCCTACCGGCTTCTCACAGAGCACCGGCAGCCCCAGATCGAGCGCCTCAAGCGCCAGCGCCAGGTGAGTGTCGTGGGGGGTTGCCAGGATCACGGCATCCGGCGCGACGGCGCGCACCGCGTCCCCCAGCGCGGCAAACGCAGGGCCAACCCCAGGGGGAGGGAGATCCCGGGTCACGACGCCCGCCAGGCTGGCCTCAGGGGTGCGCCCAATCGCCTCCAGGTGACAGCGGCCCGCCTGCCCCGTTCCCACCAGCAGCCAGCGAATCACGGGGCGACGTCCAGGCCTCCATCCACGCTCAGCACCGCGCCGGTGACCCATCTGGCCTCGTCGGAGGCGAGCCACGCCACGGCGGGCGCAATATCGCCTGGTGTGCCGATCCGACCCAGCGGCAGCCGTTGGCTAAGCTGCGCCCGGATGTCTGGCCGAGCGTCCCAGGTGGGGGCCGTGGCCGGGGTCTCCACGGGGCCGGGAATGACCCCGTTGACCCGAATCTTGTGGGCCGCGAGTTCCTGAGCCAGGCAGCGCACCAGTGCCACGCTGGCCGCCTTGGCCGCTGCGAAGTGGGACAACTCCGGCGCGGGCCCCCGATGCAGGCTGGAAGCCAGATGAACCACCGCCAGCGGCGCAGCGTGGGCCATGGCACAACGGGCTGCTTCCTGGGTGCAGCGCCAGAAGCCGCCCGCGTTGAGATTCAGCGTGTCGTGGAACAGAGCGTCATCCACGTCCAGCACCTCACAGCGGCGTGCACCCCCCGCGCAGGTGACCAACACGGCGGGCGGGCGATCCAGGCTGTCGAACAGCTTGCGAACCTGGGAACGTTCGCGCACGTCCACTGGTCGCGCCTGAGCGTCG
>JBFFHS010000189.1:0-3630 GCA_041556855.1 Gammaproteobacteria bacterium | reverse complement strand
CACAACACGGGCGTGGGGCTGCTCCAGTTGCAGGCCCACGCCATCGTCTGTTCGATGCACCGTGTACTTGCCTGGACCCTCCGCGAAACTCTGGGGCGGCTCCACCGTGAGGCCGGTGACCGGATTGGTCCAGCTCGTAAGCGGCCCGCCGGTGAGCGGATCCAGGAACACGCCGATTTCGCTCCAATGGACGCAGAATGTATCGGGCGACTCGGTCGCCGTCCGATAGGTCATGATGGCGACGACCTGCAGCAGCGGAATCTCCGGCTGACCGGGTAGCACCAGGTAGGACATTCCGGAGTACCACCAGCACACGAGTCCATCATCCGCGGTGGCGAAGGTTCTGCGGTACATGTCGAACCGGTTCACAGGTTGCCTCAGACGCGCTTGCGCCGCAGGTCTTTGATAATTTCCCGGGCGGCGTTGCGCCCCGGATTGCCGCTCACGCCGCCGCCGGGGTGGGCGCCGCTGCCGCACAGGTAGAGCCCGTCAAGCGGCATGCGGTAGTTGGCGTAGCCCGGTACGGGGCGCATGCTGAACATCTGATCCAGGCTCAGCACGCCGTGCATGATGCAACCGCCCGTCAGACCGAACTCCCGTTCCAGATCAAGCGGCGTCAGCACCTGCATGCCTACCAGAATATGGGGCAGGTTAGGGCAGTAGGCGCTTAGAAAATCGATGACGTGTTCAGCGGCGTTGTGTTTTTCCTCATCCCAATGGCGGCCATCGGGGAGTTCATAGGCGAAGTGTTGGCAGAACAGGCTGATGACGTGCTGGCCTGGCGGCGCCAGCGAATCATCGATGATGGTGGGAATATACATTTCGATAATCGGTTGGGCCGACCAGCCTTGAGTGACGGCATCGTGAAAGGCAGCCTCGCAGTACTGCCAGTCGCCGCTGAACATGATCAGACCCTGCAGTCGCTCCGCCTGCTGGTCGGCGGACAGATCGGTCAGGCAGGTGAATTCGGGCAGCTGCCTGACTGCCAGATTGATGCGCAGGGTGCCGGAGTGGCTGCGGTAATTGGTGATGCGCCGGCGGAAATCCGCGCTGACCGCGCCGTCCGGCACCAACTCCGAGAACAGCAGCTTGGGGTTGGTGTTGGCCGCTACCGCGCGAGCGCGGAACGTGCGGCCGTCGGCAAGCTCCACGCCGCGCGCCGTGCCGTCCTCCACCAGAATCTGCCGCACCGGCGCGTTGACCTCAATGGCGACGCCGCGTTCCCGCGCCGCGCTGGCCATGGCCTCGCTGATGGCGCCCATGCCGCCCCGGGCATGTCCCCAGGCGCCGGTCTTGCCGTTGATCTCCCCGAAATAGTGATGGATCAGCACATAGGCGGAGCCGGGCGCGTAAGGGCTTACCATGTTGCCCACGAAGGCCTGTTGGGAGAACAGGGTTTTCAAGACCGGGCTTTCAAACCACTCGTCCAGGTACTCGGCGACGCTCATGGTCATGATCTTGAGAAACTCAGCCTGCATCTCTGGCCCGAGCCGCCGCAGCCGATTGGCCAGCTTGCCGGCTCGCAGCAGGTCCATCAGCCCGCCGCCGAGATTGGGCGGCGTCTGCTCGGCCAGCTCGCGCAGCACGTCCGCGGCCATTTGCAGCACCTCCTCAAATGCCCCTATCCGCTCAGCATCTCTAATCGACAGCGCTCGCACCGCCTCATGAAAGGACGCGTCGTGCTCGGAGAAGAAGTGGCCGCTGCCGGCGCTCCGGCCGGGAATGAGCGTGTGGTCGGCCCGATCCATGATCTCAAGGCCGTGCCGCGGCAGGTCCAGATCCTCGATGATGCGCGGGTTGAGCAGGCTGACGACGTAGGCGCAGATGGAATTTCGATAACCGGGCACGAACTCGTCGGTGATCGCCGCCCCGCCCACCTGGTGCCGCCGCTCAAACACCTGCACCGAAAAACCGGCCTGTGCAAGGTAGCTGGCAGCCACCAGGCCGTTGTGGCCGGCGCCGACGATAATGACGTCGCCACCGGCGCTGTTGGGCGAGGCTGCTTGACCCATGGGCATGCGTCGATGTCCGTCCACGACTGCGTCTGCGAATCACCGTATGGGTAGCACAGCTTTGTCCCGGTCGCCAGACGTGATTCCCCGGAGGGGACTCCTGTCCTGTGGGATGGCAAGCCGAGTTCATGGGTTCCGGTTGCAAGGCCCGCTGGCTCTGTCGGCGCCGCATCGTGGCCTGGTGGCAGCGAGTCGCTTCACATGCCCGAACGCCCTGTTCAAGGTGCCGCCATGGCCCTGAAACCGATTCTCGCCACAACCCTTGCCCTGATCTTCCTTGGCAGTGCCGCCTTCCTGGCGTCCAACTGGACCCTGATGAAGCGCCATTACACCCAGGGCCGGACCAACGCGCCCGGTGGCTATACCTGGTATCAGCCCACGGAGCCTGTCCAGGGGGGCCACCAGGGGTTTTTTGAAGTTGTCTCTGCGAACGAGCGCACCATCGCCGCCGGCGCGCTGCAAGCCGCCGAGGACTTTGCCGCGCGCAACCGCTCGGAAAGCCTGCTGATCTGGCATCGGGGTGGCCTGCAGTTGGCCCGGTACTGGATGGGTTTGGGACCTGCGGACGTCGTCAATTCCCGCAGCATGCACAAGATGGTGGGGGGCTTGCTGATTGCCCGCGCCATCGCGGATGGCCACATCGAGTCCCTGGATGATCCGGTCGCCCGCTACATCCCCGTCTGGCAGGACACCGACAAGGCGGCCATGACCGTGCGCAACGTGCTGCACATGTCCAGCGGGCTGCGCTGGTTCGCCATCCGCGATCGCGCGCCCTTCGGGCTCAGTTCCCGCCGTTACCTGGACCCCTACTGGGACCAGGTGCTGCTCACCGAAGTGCCCATGTCTTTCACACCCGGCACCGAATACGACTACAGCGATATTACCGCCGACGTCATGCCCCACATCATTCAGGGGGCCACGGGGATGCGCTATGCCCGGTACCTGTCCGAAGCTCTGCTCACGCCGCTCCAGGCCCGAGGGGGGATGATCTGGATCAACCGGGAGGGGGGCATGCCCCACGGCGGCTGTTGTCTGATGCTGCCGCCGGAGACCTGGCTGCGGTTCGGTGTGCTGCTGCTTAAGGGCGGCAGGTGGCAGGGCCAGGACCTGCTGCCTCAGGGTTGGCTTGAGGAGATGCTGACGGGTTCGCCGACGAATCCCCATTTTGGCCTGATGATCTGGCTGGGCAGCCCCTACCTGGAACGCCGACTGTATCATCGGCCGGATTCCCCCATGAGTCAGCGGCCCAATCCTGGCGTCTACAACTCCGAACCGTTTCTTGCTGATGATGTGTTCATGTTTGATGGTGCCGAGGGACGCATGGTCTACATCGTGCCGTCCGAGGACCTGGTGATCGTGCGCACCGGTTTTCGCCCGCTGCCGGGCCAGCCCGAGTGGGATAACGCCTTTTTGCCCAACACCATCATCAGGGGCATCAAAAATCCCAACGAGCCCGGCAGTACGCCGTGAGAAAGGCGGCCATCGGCATCGTTGCTGGTCTGACGCTGGTTGTCGTGCTGGCCGTTGTCCTGGACTGGACCTTCTGGTCCCGGCTGCTGACCATTCGCGACCAGTCGCCGCTGAGCTATCCCGGCTGGATCGAGCCGACGGCTTCTGT
>JBFFHS010000188.1:0-3692 GCA_041556855.1 Gammaproteobacteria bacterium | reverse complement strand
GCGCTACTTCTGGCCGCAGACCGCCAAGTAGACGTTCACGGACCTGCCGTCGTCTTTGTGCATTCTGGACTGCGGGTTGGCGGGGCCAATGGTGACACGCTGCGGCGAAAACCCCGCCTGAGCACAAATCCCCTGGAAATCCTCATCCTGGACTGTGCCAAAGTAGGGCTCATTGTTGAAATGGGCCATCCATTCCGCGTGATACTTCCCGTAGAGGTCATCAGGCGTGATGACATCCAGGTGGATCATCAGACCGCCGGGCTTCAACAACCGATAACACTCGCGATAAATCTCCCGGATCGCCTTGTGAGTCGTTTCATGCATGAGCACGTGAGACACAATCAGGTCGAAGGACTCGTCTTCGAAATCGGTGCGCTCGGCCACCTGCTGAGAGAAGTGAATGGGATAGTCCATCGCTACGGCCCGGGCATGGCCATAGCGCAGGCAGGGCGCGGCGATATCGATGGCGTGCACTTCGGCATCGGGAAAGTGGATGCAGTAAGCACCGGTGCTGTGCCCCACGGTGCAGCCCATGTCCAGAATCCGCGTCGGTTTGAAATCGGGAAAGTGTGCTTGCATCCAGCCGATGAGCGTATGGCCAGCATCATCCAGATTGGCGCCCAGGCCCCCCATGGAATACAGCCGGTAGGTGCGATCAAACTCGGCGCCGGCGAAGACATCATCAGCCATGCGCTCCGTATGGTAGTTACCCGGCTTGCAGTGATAGTCCAGCGCCGTGGCGTAGCGGGGTATCTGAATGTCCGGATTCAAGCGCAGCGATCCAATTTTGCCTCTGGCCGCCTTTGCTTTATCGATTAACTCCGGGAGCTGCCGCTCGATGCTCGGACCCACCGTGTCGTAGAGCATCTCCTGAGTGGTGCGCATCATAGCGCTCCACCACTGGTTGTGAGGCTCCGCGCCCAGCGCCTGGCGGACCTCGCGACGACTCATAGCCGTTGAGCCGGTGCGTTCCCTTTGCTCTGGCAAGATTTTCTTTCGCAGCAACGCTTTGTTGCCCGCGTGGAAATTTCGGGTGGTAAACACGCGCAGGCTCTTGATGAAATTCTGTTGCGCCTGCTCTTCCGCGGTGGCCTGCGGAAACATGCTGTGGGTGGAATTATTTCTCATGAGCGGCACCCCTGGGATCAGGCCTTGCAGTATAGCCTAGCTGACCAGCGGTAGCTTCGTGGCTTATAAGCCCTCGCGACCCTCGGCGCGGATCTCGGCGACCAACTCGCGAAAACGATCGTAAACGGCCTGCCCGTTGGGGCGGCGCGCAATCCATTGATCGTGAACGGGTTGCAGTAAACGCCGGTTCTCGGCGTTTTGTTCCTTCGTGGCGATGACGATGGTGTAACGATCGCCCAGCTCATTATCGTGACTAATTCGATCGGCGAAGTCGTCATACTCAGCGCCGGCGCGCCGCGCCATCGTCTCGCCCCCATGTTTCATGAACAAAGCCTGCACCTCGGGCGACAGCTTGTCCCAGGTCTTGCGATTCATCAGCAGCATGAGGGGCAGCGCGCCCAGGGGCGCTTCGTAGGCGGCGCGCATCAGTCGATCAGTTCGAAAGGTGCGAATTCCCGACCAAGGCTGCATCACACCATCCATGGTCCCGCGCTGGATCGCCTGGTTCATTTCAAACCCGCTCATGGTGACCGAGACACCACCCAGCGTGTTGATGAAACGCGCCTGCACTGATCCCGCGGTACGGATCTTCAAGTTCCTGAGGTCGGCGAGCGTCTCGAACGACGTGCTAGTCTGAATGGTGGCGATGTCCGTGGTCCAGATGCCGAGCACCACGACGTCTTCGGTTCCGTCGATCAGGCCCTCTTCGAACAAACGCCACCCGGCGATGGCCGCTTCCGTGGCCGTCTCAACCAGATAGGGTAGTTCGATAACGTCGATCTGAGGGAACTGGCCTCCCGTGAAGCCGGGCAGAACCCAGGCGATATCCAGAACGCCATGCTTGACCAGGTCGTATTGGGCGAACGCGTCGCGGCCCAGGGAGCCGCCCCAGTAGCCTTGAAACCGGATTCCCGGGGGCAGCTCAGCCTCGACCGCCTCCATCCAGGGCTTGATCACGGTGCGGATACCCACGGACTGCTCCGGCACATAGCTGCCAACACGAATCACCAGTTCCGTATCCCGCTCACAACCGATCAGGCCGCTCAACAGCGCCGCAATCAGCAGCCCCATGAAAGCCTTTGCAGGTGCGATAGAAAAGTGCATCAACACGGGTGGGCGGTGTGCAGTATTCCAGGTCGTTGGTTTGCCAGTCTGCACTGGAACGGTAACCCTAGGACGTTAGCTGGGATGAACAACAAGAAACGTCCTCCAATGGTTAAAGACGTTGGTCTGGCAGTTGGCAGGCGGAGCTGTCTGGGAATAGGTATTCGCTCGGCATTTGAGGGTTCCACGGGGAGCTAAGATAGTTTGGAGCGCGCCAGTGAAACAGTAGGAAAAGGGATGGGACTTGAGGAAGAAGATAACACGGATTTCCTGCAACCATTTATTTGAATTGGCGAGCCATTACCAGCAACCAGTCCGCGTAGGTATGAACTCGCTCAGGAGCAATAATGGACGCTTCGCGCGTGGCCCATTTTTTGTTGGCTTCGGGGCCTTTACGGTCCCGCAGACCGTTGCACAGTGAAAAAACGAGCAGCTCCTGACGAGCCTGAATAGGCTCGCAGGGGCTTCTCGAGGTCGTGTGAATGACGTGGCGTTCTACGTTGATGCCGTGAACAACATACGGTGGATCGTTTCAGGTGGCGTCGAGGGTGATTTGAAGCTCTGGAGCATCCCGGCAAGGTCACCATAAGGTCGCTTTTTGCGCCCGAAGCACGGCTATAGGCGAGCTTCGGACTCCTGCAATCGGGCCATCTATTGCCGGCTTCTGGCCGACCGAAAGCCGGCATTCAGCATACCTGGATCCGCACCAGAAATAGCTCACGGTCTGGCTCAGCCCGGCGGGGAGCAGGGACGATGCGGGCAAGAGAACCAAAGCTTATTCGTGAACATAATCGAGACGCAGTTCGCAGCATTCTCTCGACTGTCGAGATAATTTCTTGTTCGCTTAACAGACCGCACTTACTTTGGCGCGGGGTGCGACCGATGCCGTCTGGGGAGTTCGCATGAGCAACGTTCAGAATCGGGATTTGTACGAGATCCTCGAGATCAGTCCGAATGCCAGTCAGGAAACCATCGAGCGGATGTTTCGCTATTTCGCGCAACGCTATCACCCTGACCGTGAAGGCACGGGCGATTCAGACCGGTTCCGCCAGATCGTCGAAGCGTACGGCACGCTAAAAGAGCCCGACAGCCGGGCGGCATATGACTCCCACCACAAGACCAACCTGGATTATCAATGGAGCCTGGTCGAGGAAGCAGGCGACGAGGACAACTTTGAAAAAGACAGCATCATTCAAGAGCGCGTTCTGTCCGTGCTTTACACCAAGCGCAAGCGCGATCCCCAAGAGCCTGGCGTCGGCCCGGTCCAACTGGAGCGCTTGACCGGCTGTCCGCGCGAAATGCTCGACTTCCACCTGTGGTATCTCAAGGATAAGGGCTGGATTATGCGCACGGACGACGGTTCCATAGCGATTACCGTGGAGGGCGTCGATCAGTCGCTGCTGCTGCACCGGCGGGACGGAACGCAAAAGCTCATCACCGAACAATGAGGGTTTTTGCGC
>JBFFHS010000187.1:0-3814 GCA_041556855.1 Gammaproteobacteria bacterium | reverse complement strand
GTGGGAATCGCCCTCGTCGGGGCCGATCACCGCCCACCAGGGTTCCGTTGCTCGTTGTTCCATTGCAGCCTCCTATCGTCGGTTACGGGATCGGCCGGTACAAACACCATACCTCAGCGGCTCCGCCTCTTTCATGGACCCAGACCCGGCAGCGTGGACACTCAGGCTCACTCGCGCCCCCGTTGCTCGTCAATCCACTGCTTCATGCTGTCAAGGGCCGTGACGAAGGGCCGCGGATCATCGAAGTCCGGAGTGACCTCCGGTCGCTCCGCTGCGCGGGACGGCTTGGGAGGGCTGATCTGGTCGGCGCTGCGATGACGCTGTGGATGTCAGCTCTTCGGCTTGCGATCCCGGGCATACATCTCGTAGCTGGAGACGTTGGGCTCCTTCCACTCGGTCGGTGCCGTCAGGTACTTGGCATAGTTCTTTTCCGTGTAGTCCAGGATGTCGCGGGGCAGATCCTCCACGCCATTCAGCTTCAGTGTGTGGGAGCGATAGAACAGATGTCCCTCGCTCTGGCCCATGAGCATCCAGGGCAGCCAGGCGGCGACCCGGTTCCAGCTGCCATAGGGCTTGAGACTGGGAACGCTCTTATCGTGCAGCTCATCCAGGTCCACGCGCCACTGCTGGTACTCGCTGACCCGCACGTATTCACCGGCCGCCTCCCGCTTCCAGATCTTGGGATCCAGCGGTGACTTCCAGGACAGATTGACGTCAAAGGCCGCCATGGCGTTGCGGCCGACAAAGTTCCAGGGCAGCAGAAAATCGATCATCTCGCTGTACTCGTCATCGGTGGCGCCGAAGCCAAGCCGGAAACGGGGGCGGAAGACGGAGTTCACCGGATCGTTGTTGATGGGATAGACCTCCACCGTCTCGTCAATGAGGGGGTTGTGCCAGGTCTCCATTATTTTCCCGGTGGCCAGATCCTTGTAATAGCCCACCTCGCGCCACATGCTTTTGTAGGACCCATCGTCCTGCTTTTCGGTGCTGCCGATGCCGAAGCCCTCCACGTCGAACAGGGGCTTGATGATCTCCTGATCGCCGATGACCGAGAACACCCGCCCGCCATACCAGCCCACCGAGACGGCACCGGGATCCGCCGAGCGGGTCATGCGGATATAGGTTTCCAGGTTGTCCTCCGCCGACATGGGATCAAACCAGGGGCTGCGGCTGGTGCTCGCCGCCATGGCCGGCATGCCGATAGAGGTGGCCAGCGCAGCGCCGGGCACGCTGCCTGCCAGCTGCAGCAAGCGGCGGCGGTCAACCGGCGCCTGGAGGATGCCATTGATCATGTCGAAACCGGAGTCAGTCTTTTTCATCGGATCTCACTTTGTTGGTATTCGTAAGCCTGCCAGACGTTAGCGCCAAGCGCAGATCCCCGGCAATAGGGGTTTTGCATGGCGCCATGCGTCTGTTAAACGGGCCGCCCGTCGGCCAGCCCAAGGCGTCATTCCCCAGCGTCCAAACCCTGCAGAATGAGGTTAGGGATGGCCGATGTCTGCCAATCCGGGTGGAAATAGCCGAGCCGCAGAATAACCAGCGCCTGCTCCGGCAGGACATACATCGTTCGGTAGCCGCCACCCTCTAAAAAGAACACGCCGTTGGCGGCGATGGGCGGGCCATGGGGTGCACCGGTTTCCAGATCCTGCCGGTATTGCCGGACGGGTCCCGGCGGATTACCGACCCAGATCTGGTAACCATAGTTGGCAAAGATCGCGGAGCCCCGGGTCATCTCCGCGACCCAGCCCGCGGGCCACAAGGGGTCATCTGCGATCTGCCCGTCCATCAACAGCGCGTATCCGACCCGCAGCCAGTCGTGGGGCGTTGCCCGGAAACAGCAATACACGGCGGGCATCCCCCGCGGCCGATCCATGTACAGCTCGGCCGGCCCGTTACCCAGCGGCGCCCACAGCCGGCTGTTCAGATAGCTTTCGTAACTTTCGCCGGTGGCGGACTCCAGGACCATCCCAAGCAGCTGAGCATTGACGTTTGCCAGGGCAAAAAACTCCCCCGGCGGATTTTCGAGCTCAAAGTCCAGCGCGGCCGCGTGGAAATCCGAGCTCAGGGACAGTTGCGTATTTTTGTTGGAAGGATCCGGATCCCCGGCCAGCAGATCGTTTTCCAGACCACTTGTGTTTTCCAGCAGCTGGCGCAGGGTGATCCGGCCGCGGGGATCGTCGCGCCATTCCGGCAGGTAGTCGCCCACGCCATCGTCCAGGCTGCCTATGGCGCCTTCCTGCAGAGCACGAGCCACTAGCGGCGGAATCAGGGAACGGGTCATGGCGCGCCCGGTGAACAGGGATTCGGGCCCGATGTCCCGCCAGTAGCGCTCCAGCTGCACCACGCCCTTGTGCAGGACAATAAGCGCCGCCGTGTTGTGCTCTTCGGCCCAGGCGGCCGCGGCTTCCAGCGCCGCCTCGTCGATGGTCCACTCCCCGGCAGCCGCGCTGGGGAAGAACTCGCCCGGGTCGCCCGCCACGGTGACCGTCGGCTGATAGTAGCTGGCCGGCCACTCACCCGGGTCTTCCGGCAGGGTGTTCCAGCGATACCAGAACCGCCAGTCGACCAGCACAGCCGCCGCGATCAGCGCGACGGCCGCGGCCAGAGCAAGCAGAATCAGGGAGCGGCGCATGGTCAACCTCCGGCGGCTAATGCTTCTGGCAGATACCAGATGGGCGATGTCCAGGCCAACTCCTGGATCGTCTTCGGAGCATCATTCTCACATTCTTCCGGCCGCTCGCTCTCAGGCAGCGCGACGCACTGGGCCCAGCTCCAGCGCAAGGTGGGCACCTCCACGGCTCGCAGGTAATAGTAAGCGGGCTGGTCCGGATTGAACTCCTCGTCTTCGAAAACGGCACACAGGGAGGACGCGCCGGTACCGCTCCAGCGGCCGGTGGCGAGGTCCACTTCCCCCGCCTGATGCTGCTGCCCGGCCACATCGAGCACCTGGTAACGCGACCGCCCGTCGGCATCGATCCAGCCTTTGATGATCTGCAATTTCTGCAAGGCTGCCGCTTCAGGATCCTGAATGGCCATGGCAAAGAGCTTCGGCCTGGCGCCGGCAGGCCTGGCGCCCAGATCCCCGCCCATGGGCGTGCCCATTCGATAGCCATACTCCGGTCGGTTATCGATTTCACAAGCACTCGCAGGGATCTCCCAGCCACCGAACAATCTCGGCCGGATTCGTGTCCCCGTCGTGCCAAAGACCTCGCGCCGTTTCAGTGCGTTGAACAAAGCGTCCCGCGAGTTTTCAACGGCCCAGATCCCGGCCAGCCCGCCCGGATTGGCATCCAGGCTGCGCGGCGATGTGCCCATCTTCTTCAGCCGCAGCGGCAGGGTGGTTTCAGGGACCAGATGGCCGTGCCAGTCCTGCTCATCGGTATGCCCGGACAGCCCGATGTGGGTATCCGTTGAGCCGATGACCCCGATCTTGTAGGGATTGACGCCGATGACCGCCTGATCCTGAAGCCCGGTCAAGAGCACGCTGCGATAAAAGTCGTTCTTGGAGATACACCCCTGACGCACGAAACCGCGTCGGCCCACTTCGCCTTCTTCACAGAAATCAACGACGGTGGACCGGCCAAGAGGATCCACTCGCTCCCCGATGGCCATGTATTGTTCCACGTTGCACAACTCATCCGGCTCCCCCAGCACGTCCGGAAATCCGTTGAAACACTCTGAATTTCCTTTGTGCTGAAACACCTCCATCACCGGTTCCGCGGCGTTCCTCAGATTCGCCATGGCTTGCGCCGACTGCGTTGAGTCGAAGCGGCCGCGGTAGGAGGGAAACATGGCCCCGGCGCTCAAGTTGGAG
>JBFFHS010000186.1:0-3842 GCA_041556855.1 Gammaproteobacteria bacterium | reverse complement strand
GTGCGGGGGTGCGCTTTGTTCCAAATAGCACTAAAATAGTCCTATATGCGAACAGGACATAACCCATGCTTCGGATGAGCAAGCTGACCGACTACGGCACAGTGGTGCTGGCGCACCTGGCCCGTGGGGACCAGACCCTGCACAGCGCCGCTCAAGTGGCTACGGACACCCGGCTCGCCCAGCCTACCGTGAGCAAGGTGCTGAAGGCGCTGACGCGGGCCGGACTGGTCCACTCCGAACGCGGCGCCCAGGGAGGCTATGCGCTGGCCCGGGCCGCCGAGGACATCAGCGCCGCCGACATCATCGATGCCCTGGAAGGGCCAGTGGCCATCACGGCCTGCAGCGCTCACAAAGGCCAATGCGACCTGGAGCCGGTGTGTCAGGTCGGCAGTGCATGGCAACACATTAACCGCAGCATCCGAAAAGCGCTCCGAGCGGTCACCCTGGATGACCTGCGCACCGACAGCAAGCCGTTGCGGGGGCTGGACTTGCGGACCGACGGGCGCTCCAATGCCGCGGCCGATGCCACGATCCTTTGAGCCTGGCTGCTGACGAGATATCAACTATGGCCACTTCTGACGACGGCTTGACCCACCTGGTCGAGCAGCAATACCGCCACGGGTTCGTAACCGACATCGAGGCGGACACCGTGCCACCGGGTCTGGACGAGGACGTCATTCGGCTCATATCCCGCAAGAAGGGTGAGCCGGCCTTCATGACCGAGTGGCGTCTGCAGGCGTTCCGGCACTGGCAAACCATGGCCGAGCCGACCTGGGCTCACGTGCGTTACCAGCCCATCGACTATCAGAGCATTTCCTACTACTCGGCCCCCAAGTCCCTGGAGAACGCGCCCAAGAGTCTGGACGAGGTGGACCCCAAGCTGTTGGAGACCTACGACAAGCTGGGCATTCCCCTGCACGAGCGGGCGCGCCTGGCCGGGGTCGCCGTTGACGCCGTGTTCGACAGCGTCTCCGTGGCCACCACCTTCAAGGAGCGGCTTGCGGAAGCCGGCGTCATCTTCTGCCCTTTCTCGGAGGCTGTGCTCAATCATCCGGAGTTGGTGGAACAGTATCTGGGAACGGTCGTGCCCACCCGCGACAATTTTTTTGCGGCGCTGAACTCCGCCGTGTTTACCGACGGTTCCTTCGTCTACGTCCCCAAGGGAGTGCGCTGCCCCATGGAACTGTCCACGTATTTTCGGATCAACGAGCTGAATACGGGACAGTTCGAACGCACGCTGATCATTGCCGATGAGGGCAGCCACGTCAGCTACCTGGAAGGCTGCACGGCACCCATGCGGGATGAGAACCAGCTGCACGCGGCGGTGGTCGAACTGGTTGCCCTGGACGATGCCCAGATCAAGTACTCCACGGTGCAGAACTGGTATCCGGGCGACGCGGAGGGCCGCGGCGGCATCTACAATTTCGTAACCAAGCGCGGCGACTGCCGGGGCGCGAATTCAAAAATTTCCTGGACCCAGGTTGAAACCGGCTCTGCCATCACCTGGAAATATCCCAGCTGTGTCCTGCGTGGCGAGAACTCGGTGGGGGAGTTCTATTCGGTCGCCGTGACCAACAACCTGCAGCAGGCGGACACGGGCACCAAGATGGTGCACATCGGCCGCAACACCCGCAGCACCATCGTCTCCAAGGGCATCTCCGCAGGCCGGGCCCAGAACGCCTATCGCGGGTTGGTGAAAGTACTCCCCTCCGCGGACGGCGCGCGCAACTACACCCAATGCGATTCGCTGCTCTTGGGGGACCGCTGCGGCGCCCACACCTTCCCCTACGTCGAGGCGCGCAACCGCACCGCGACGCTGGAACACGAGGCCACCACGTCAAAGATCGGCGAGGATCAGCTGTTTTACTGCCGACAACGCGGCCTGTCCGAGGAGGACGCGGTCAATATGATCGTCAACGGCTTCTGCAAAGAGGTCTTCAAAGAGTTGCCCATGGAGTTCGCGGTGGAGGCCCAGAATCTGCTTAACGTCAGTCTGGAGGGTGCGGTCGGCTGATGCCGGTCCGCCGAGAACACAGCCATGTTGAAAATCAATAACCTGTACGCCGAGGTGGGCGGAAAGGAAATCCTCAAGGGCCTGACGCTGGAGGCTGCTCCCGGTCAGGTGCACGCCATCTTGGGCCCGAATGGCTCGGGTAAGAGCACCATGGCCCGCGTGCTGGATGGCCTTGACGACTATCACGTCACCGGCGGCTCGGTAAACTACAACGGCCAGGATCTACTGGCGCTCGCGCCGGAAGAGCGGGCCCGGCTGGGGGTGTTTCTCGGCTTCCAGTATCCCATTGAGATTCCGGGCGTGAACAATGCCTATCTGCTGAAGGCGGCGCTCAACGCCCAGCGGCGCGCTCGCAGCGAGATGGAAGTTGACGCATTCGAGTTTCTTCGGCTGGTGAAGGAGAAGCTCAAGGTCATGCAGATGAGCGAGGACTTCCTGCACCGCAACGTCAACGAGGGCTTTTCCGGCGGCGAAAAGAAACGCAACGAAATCCTGCAAATGCTGATGCTTAAGCCCAGTCTCGCCATTTTGGACGAGACCGACTCGGGACTGGACATCGACGCTTTGAAGATCGTGGCCGAGGGGGTCAACAGCATGCGCGGCCCCGGGCGGATCTTTCTGGTCGTCACCCATTACCAGCGACTGCTGCGGCACATCGTGCCTGACCACGTGCATGTGCTGGCTGACGGCCGCATTGCGATGTCCGGCGACAAATCCCTGGCGCTGAAGCTGGAGGACCAGGGTTATGACTGGGTGAGCGCAGAGGCCGCCGGCCCATGAACAGCGAGCTCTTCCAAGCGGATATGATGGGTACGCTGGAGCAGCTACCCGGGTCGGATCGCTTCGCCGCCTTTCGCAAAGCCCAGCTGGCGGCCTTCAGCAAAGCCGGCCTGCCGACCACCCGGGACGAAGACTGGCGCTACACCAATCTGGCCCGGATCGAAAAGGGTGGCTTCCTGCAGCCCGACCCACCGAACGCGTCCGACCCGGTTCTGGCAGAGCACGTGGCGGACGCCGCGCTGGCGCTACCGGACGCCCACCGGCTGGTCTTTGTGGACGGCTTTTTTGCCGAGCAATGGTCGCGGGTCCAGCCCGACAGCGGCCTGAGCATCGCCAATCTAGAGCGGACCCTGGTCCAGAACCAGGACATGCCGGCCCTGCGGGTCGACGGCACGCGCTCCCCGCTTGCCGCATTAAACGCCGCCCTGCTGCGGGACGGGGCCGTGATCGACGTCGCCGCTGATGCACGGTTGGCGGCCCCGATCTATCTGTTGTTTCTGAGCCGTACGCCGGCGAACGTGGCCGTGCAGCCGCGGGTACTGATCCAACTGGGCGAGCACGCCGAGGCCTCGGTCGTCATCCATTACGCGGCCGCCGAGGGCGCCGGCGGCTGGCTGAACACGGTCGTGGAAGCCGAGTTGGAGCGCGCCTCGCGCCTCAACCTGACGACTCTCCAGGAGAACGCCAGCCAGCAGACCCATACCAGCTTGAGCCGACTCGTTGTCGAGCGTGATGCCGAACTGACCATGGGCACGGTGGACTTCGGCAGCGCGCTGGCGCGCCAGGATATTCACGTCGACTTGGCCCAGCACGGTGCCGCGGTGGACCTGTTCGGACTGTTCTTCCCCCAGGCGGGCCAGCACATGGATATTCACACCCGGATCGATCACCTGGCGCCGGAAACCCGCAGCAGCGAGGCCTATCGCGGCATGGCAGGCGAACGGGGCCGGGGCGTGTTCAACGGCAAGGTGGTGGTGCATCCCGACGCTCAGCGGATCGATGCCCGTCAGTCCAGCGCCAATCTGCTGCTGGGCGAGCGCTGTGAGAT
>JBFFHS010000185.1:0-3913 GCA_041556855.1 Gammaproteobacteria bacterium | reverse complement strand
TCGGCGGAGCTTTCTGAAAGCACTGGGCGCAGGCAGCGCTGCCCTCGGACTTCAGTCCGGCGCAGCAGCGCGCGCTCCCGGGGCCGACCCCGGTGGCAAGACCCCACCCTTCGAGGATCCCCTGCCAAAGTGACTGGGGCCTCACAGCTGAGCCTCGAACGCGCCACGCTGGCCATCCCGGCGGGCGGCGAGGTGGCCGCCCTGCGCAGCGCCTGCTACGCCCTTTGTTCCGAACTGGTGGGCTCGCCCTTCGATCTGGCCGAAGGCAACAGTCTGGCCGCCGCAGCGGCCGAGCTGGTCGAGGTGACGGCAACCCTGCCGTACGCCGTCGAGCTGCCAGATCTGACCCTGGCGGCCCTGGAGCAGCAGCTTAACGACACCTCCCTGTGCCGGCGCCAGTACAGCGGCCTGTTCGAGGTGGGCGACCGGGGTCCGCCCATCGCTATCCGCGAGTCGGTGGCCTTGGAGCGGGATACGGGGGTCAAGGAACGCCTGGTGCGCTTTTTTGATTTTTTCGGCTACACCGTGGACGAGACCCATGCCTGGGCTTCCGATCACCTGGCTGTGGAACTGGAGTTCATGCACTGGCTGTGTTTTCAGGAGGCGCGGACCAGCGATTCTGTCCGGCGCAGCTCCTACCAGTACGCGCAACGGGATTTTTTGTCCGGACATGTGCTTAACTGGCTGCCGGCGCTAGCCCAGCAGGTGGCGCAGCTGGCGCCGGGCGGGCCCTACAGGCAGATTTTCGCTGCCGGGGCGGCCTTCGCGGCGTCGGATCTTAGCTTTAGGCAGGCCGGCTTGAGTTCAGACAGGGGGAAGGAGTGACATGGCTGCCCAGGTTGCAATGATCATCGATCTCAACAAGTGCATCGGCTGTCAGGCGTGCACCACCGCCTGCAAGTCTCTGTGGACCGATGAGCCGGGTCAGGAATACATGCTATGGAACAACGTGGAGACCAAGCCCGGGCCAGGCTATCCGCGTTACTGGGAGGAGGACGGCGGCGGCTGGGACGAGAACGGTCGGTTGAAGCCCGGTAAGCTGCCGCTCAAGGAGGACCACGGCGGTGAAGTGCCTCTGAATCAGGACAAGGTCTATTTCCAGGGCGTGGAAGTGCGGGTACAGCGGGACGAGCCGCTGGTGAAGGGCGCCAACTGGGACGAGGACACCAGCGCCGGAACTTATCCCAACAACTATCATTTCTATCTGCCCCGTTTGTGCAATCACTGCACCAAGCCTGCCTGTCTGGAGGCCTGCCCCGTGCGGGCGATCTACAAGCGCGAGGAAGATGGCGTGGTGCTGATTGATCAGGACAAGTGTCAGGGCATGCGCGCCTGCAACGTGGCCTGCCCCTACGACAAGATCTATTTCAACCACACCACCAGAAAGTCCCAGAAGTGCATTTTCTGCTTCCCCCGCTTGGAGGAGGGAGAGGCGCCCGCCTGTGCACGCCAATGCCCGGGCCGGCTGCGCTTTGTGGGTTTTTTGGAGGACGAAGACGGACCCATCCATAAGCTGGTCTATCAGTGGAAAGTAGCGCTGCCCTTACATCCGGAATATGGCACTGAGCCCAACGTGTATTACGTGCCGCCGATCCTGCCGCCATCGTTTGATGATGAGGGGGATTTCTCAGACGAACCGCGCATCCCCATGGACTATCTGCGCTATCTCTTCGGCGAGCAGGTGGACCAGGCGCTGATCACCCTGCACGAGGAGATGGAGCGCAAACAGGACGGCAAACCATCGGAGCTCATGGATCTTTTGATCGCCAAGGACTGGAAGTCGCTATTCAATATTCCCGATGTCCGCCTCACCTGAATGACATCACGGGCACCGTTCAGGCCAAACACACCCGCGCTCATCACGCGGGTGTTTTTTACTGTGCTGGGGATAACCGTTAACAGGCGGCGCAGCACAACTGGTCGACCCCGCCGATCGTTTCGGTCGCCACTCGCCCGCTAACCGGCCAGCGCGTCCTTCATGGAGCCTCAGCGGCTGCAGCGCATCCTTGGGCTGGCCCTCCCCATTATCGGCGGTATGGTTTCCCAGAACGTGCTCAATCTGGTGGATACCGCCATGGTGGGCACGCTGGGCGACGCGGCGCTGGCGGCGGTCGGTCTGGGCGGTTTTGCCATTTTCATGCTGCAGGCCATGGTGCTCGGGGTGTCCACGGGCGTGCAGGCAACGGCGGCGCGGCGCAAAGGGGAGGGGGAGACCGCCAACTGGGCCGCGCCATTAAACGCCGGTCTGTTGATTGTCGCCATTGTCGGGCCGCTGTTGTCCCTGGTGTTGTTTTTCCTCGTGCCGGCGTTCTATCCCTACCTCAACAGCGACCCGGCCGTGATCGAGCAGGGAGTGCCCTACCTGGAGGCACGGGTGCTGGCCATCATTTTCGTCGCCTTCAACTACGCCTTTCGCGGCTACTGGAATGCGGTGGATCGCTCCAAGCTGTACATGAGCACGCTGGTGGTGATGCACAGCAGCAACATCGTGCTCAACTACATCCTCATTTTCGGCAAGTTCGGTGCGCCGGCGCTGGGCGTGCTCGGGGCCGGCATCGCCTCGGCGCTGTCCACCGTGGTGGGCACGGCCATGTACATCCACCTGGGCCTGCGCTATGCGCGGGAGAACGGCTTCTTGAAGCGGCTGCCCAGCGGCAGTGAAACCAGGACCCTGGTACGTCTGGCCCTGCCCAACGGCGTGCAGCAGACCCTGTTCTCCGCCGGCTTCGTCATGACCTTCTGGATCATTGGCCAGGTGGGTACGGCAGAGGTGGCGGCGGCCAACGTGCTGATCAACGTCACCCTGGTGGCGATCCTGCCCGGTCTGGCCTTAGGCATGTCGGCCTCGACCCTGGTGGGTCAGGCCCTTGGCCGGGGGGATCCCGAGGACGCTGCCCGCTGGGGCTGGGACGTCAGCAAAGTGGGCGTGGTGGTGTTGGCCATTCTGGCCCTGCCCATGGTGGTGGTGCCCGACTGGATCCTGCTGGGCTTTATTCACAATCCGGACACCCTGGCGCTGGCCCGCCTGCCCATGCGGCTGGTGGGCATCTCCCTGGTCTTCGAGGCGGCGGGTCTGGTGCTCATGAGCGCCCTGCTCGGCGCCGGTGATGCCCGGCGGGTAATGCTGGTCAGCGTGACGACCCAGTGGCTGGTCTTCCTTCCCCTGGCCTATCTGGTTGGGCCCCTGCTGGGGTTCGGTTTGCTGGGTATCTGGGCTCTCCAGAGCCTGTATCGGGTCGCCCAGGCGTTCATCTATGTGGGCTTCTGGCGTGGCGGGCGCTGGGCTAGGATCAAAGTGTGATGGGGAATAGGGCATGGGTGCGGGCGAATGTGGCAGCATCCGATAGGCGGAACCGAACGAGGCGACGGATGCGTTGAATAAGGACAGCCGCAAACTATTGATCGTGGAGGATGACCCGGGGTTATTAAGTCAGCTGCGCTGGTGTTTCGAGGACTACGAGGTGCTGGCGGCGGAGGACCGGGAGACGGCTATTGCGGAGCTCAGGCGCCACGAGCCTGTGGTGGTGCTTCAGGACCTGGGCTTGCCGCCGGATGAGGAGGGGGTCGAGGAGGGTTTCGCCACGCTTAAGGAGATCCTCAATCTGGCGCCCCATACCAAGGTGATCGTGGTGACGGGCCACGGCGACCAAGCCAACGCGGTGACCGCTGTGGGCCTGGGCGCCTACGACTTCTATCAAAAGCCCGTGGATGTGGAGACCTTGCAACTTCTGGTCAGCCGCGCTTATCAGATCCATGAGCTGGAGGAACAGAACCGCCAGCTGTTACAGCAGTCGGCCCAGTCACCCCTGGACGGCATCGTGGCGGCCAGCGAAGCCATGCTGCGGGTTTGCCGCATGGTGGAGAAAGTGGCGCCCACCGACGCCACCACGTTGCTGCTGGGCGAGAGCGGCAC
>JBFFHS010000184.1:0-3972 GCA_041556855.1 Gammaproteobacteria bacterium | reverse complement strand
GATGTCGCTGATGAAGTTCGAATCGCGAATGGCGTCAAACAGCTCCTCGGTATCGGTGATGTTGCCAAACCGGAAGCCGATTCGTGACAAGCGCAGGTCATAGAGCTTTCCTTCCGCGCCGAGAAACAGAGTGCCGTTGGCCAACTCGGTGGCTTTGCGGCTGTAGCTGACCGATAGCTCGGTGGTTTTGGAAGCCTTGGTCAGCAGCGTGCTGTCGTTGTCGATGAATGCGCGCACGCGCCCGGATGCCGGATCGATGACGATATCCACGTCGCCGACGATGTCGAACGCGGTCTCCGGATCACCCGCCATCAGATCGTACTGGCTGGCGAGGTCATCGAGTGCCGCGGCCGCATCGAATTCGATTTTCGTATCAGCGATGCCGTAGGCTTTCGCAGCGCCCGACCAGTTGAGCCCAAAGCTCCAGGTGCCGCCCAGCATTTCCTCGCTGACGAGCAACGGCACATCGGCGGACGCGAACACCTTAGCGTAACCGTCCACCCCGATCAGAGTAAGTAATGCCGCGCGCGTTCCCACTTCGGTTTTGACGCGATCGATGATCGCGGCGAAATTCGGGCAGCAGATTTCGATGATGTCGCCAATACTGATGCCGCCGCCCGGCGGGTAAATTGGGTTCTCCGGGCCCGGGTCGCCACCGTCCTCAGGCGGCGGCTTGATTGCTGTCGCGATCTCATCCACTCGGCGGTAAAACTCATCCAGATTGCCGTATTCGATCCCACCAACACCTGATACGACCATGCCGAACCTTGGCGGGTCTTCCTGGTCCCCCAGCCGCGCCACGTCGGCAGCGCCGGCGGCTGGGTTGCCCGCCGCCGAGGAAACCCGGTGCCCATGGGAAACATCCCCGTAGGTGAGGTTTGCTCCGGGCGGCTGGTAAACAGGCCCCGCCGGCGCAGCGCCGGAGCCGAATGCCGCCGCCACCGACAGGGTCACGAGGGCTATTAAGCACCGGCCCCTGTCAGAGTGCTTGAAGGGGACGGCGCTGCCGGGCAGGGTCATCACAGAAGAATAGCTGCCCCCCACCATGGTGGCTTTATCCGAAGGCGGCAGCGAGTGGTCCATCGGGGTCAGGGGCTGGGCCATCCCGCCCTGTTTTCGCTAAACCCGTGGAGGTCCTGCCTGTGCTCGGTGGGATGCTCATGGTAGGGCCGCAACGCTTATCAGCACTGCCTAACGCGGAATAGTCTCTTTTCTATCAGCCGGTTACGCCAAAATCTGGCGGAGAGGGTGGGATTCGAACCCACGATACGGGGTTACCGTATACTTGAATTCCAATCAAGCGCCTTCGACCACTCGGCCACCTCTCCTTGGAATTGTCGGGTGCTATGGGCCTCATTAACAACCACCCAGCGCACCGGGCGGCAGACTAACCGAGAACGGCCGGCCTTTTCAAACAGACCGGGGTCGAATCCGGCACGGAAACAGAACCAGAGGATCAGCCTGGGCCACCCCATGGGGCGTGCTACGGGCAAGCCGGCTGGAGGTCGAGCCCGTATTTATGCGATGACCGGAGTGGGCTGGTAAAGTAGTGACGGGCGGTCCGCGTCGGTTCCCTCGCGACGGCCAGCCGTGAACTCCGTCAGGCCCGGAAGGGAGCAGCGGTAGCGGTGATGCCGGGTGCCGAGGACGAGCTGGCGCGGATCTCCTTTCCGCAGCCTGACCAACATTGGCTACAACCATGAGCTATATCGTACTGGCCAACAAGTGGCGCCCGCGACGCTTTGCCGAACTGGTAGGCCAGCAGCATGTCGTGAAGGCGCTGGTAAACGCCCTGCAGGCCGGGCGCTTGCATCACGCCTATCTTTTCAGCGGCACCCGGGGCGTGGGTAAGACTACCGTGGCGCGCATTCTTGCCAAGGCGCTGAACTGCGAGCAGGGGGTCAGCGCCGAACCCTGCGGCGAGTGCAACGCTTGTCAGGCAATAGACGCGGGCCGCTTTGTCGACCTGCTGGAAGTGGACGCCGCCTCTCGAACCAAGGTGGATGACACCCGCGAGTTGTTGGACAACGTGCAGTACGCGCCGACGAGCGGCCGGTTCAAGGTGTATCTCATCGACGAGGTGCATATGCTGTCGACCCACTCCTTCAATGCGCTGCTGAAGACGCTGGAGGAGCCGCCGCCCCACGTGAAGTTCCTGCTGGCGACTACCGATCCCCAGAAACTGCCGGTTACGGTGCTGTCGCGCTGTTTGCAGTTCAATTTGAAGCGGCTCACTGCGGACTTGATCGGGGGACAGCTGACGCGGATTTGTGCGCAGGAGGGCACCCCGGCCGATGATGCGGCCCTGGAGAGTCTGGCCCGAGCCGCCCAGGGCAGCATGCGTGATGCCCTGAGCCTGCTGGACCAGGCTATCGCCTTCGGCGATGGGGCCGTTCGAGCCGCCGACGTGGCGAGCATGCTGGGAACCGTCGACAAAGGCCACGTGGAGCGTCTGCTGCGCCATCTGGCCGCCGGCGATGGCGCAGCGCTGCTGGATGAAGCGGCAGCGCTGGATGAGCGTGCCCCCGACTACGGTGCCGTACTCGACGAGGTCATGGCGAGTTTGAAGCATCTGGCCGTGGTGCAGCTGCTCGGCTCGGATCCGCGCCGCGAGGACACGCCTGCCCTGGACACCCTTGCCGCAGCCTTGTTGCCGGAGGATGTGCAGCTGTACTACCAGATCGCCCTCAACGGGCGGCGGGATCTGCCGGTCTGCGCGGATCCCCGCAGCGGGTTCGAAATGACTCTGATACGCATGCTGGCATTTCGCCCGGCCACGGCGTCCACGACAGCGGAGCGTCCGCCGGGTCCGGGGCAGTCCGCCGTGCCGCAGGCGACTGGGGAGGACGGCGCAAGCGCAGCTGCGAGCGGTCCGGCTGAGCCAGATGAGGAAGCGGCGGGCAGGCCGGAAGCGCCAGCAGCCGCGCCTGAGGAACCAGTCATGGCCGCTCCGGCACAGGTGCCGGTAGCAGAAGACTGGCCCCTGATGATCGAGCGCATGGATATTCGGGGCGCACCCCGCCAGCTGGCTGAGCATTCGGTGATCAGTTCCCGGGATGGCACCAGCTGGCAGCTGACCCTGGCCCGGGCCAGTGATCATCTGAACACGGAGCAAATCCGGACCCGCTTGGCCGGTGCGCTCAGCGATCATCTGGGCCGCGCGGTGACAGTGCGCGTGACCGTGGGCGAGCCCGCCGAGCCGACGCCTGCTGATCTGCGGGCTGCCCGCGAGGACGAACGCATGCGTGAGGCTCGCGCCGCTATCGAGCAGGATCCCAATGTCAGGGCACTTCAGGACGCCTTCGACGCGGTGGTGGAAGCCGATACCATACAGCCCATTAACCGGAACTAGGCTCCAGAGGATTTTCAATGAAAGGCGGACTTGGCCAGATTATGAAGCAGGCCCAGCAGATGCAGGCCAACATGGAAAAGGCCCAGGCCGAGCTGGCTGCCCTGGAGGTGACCGGCGAGTCGGGAGGCGGCATGGTGAAGGTCAGGATGACCTGCAAGCATCAGGTCAAGCACATCGACATTGAGCCGGCGCTGTTGAACGACGACAAAGAGATGCTGGAAGACCTGGTCGCGGCAGCCTGTAACGACGCGGTGAGCAAGGTGGAACGCACTGTCCAGGAAAAGTTTGCCGGGCTCACATCGGGCATGGGCTTGCCCGCCGGGCTTAAGTTACCGTTCTGACGCCGTATGGCCCGAGGCTTCTCGCCACTGCTGGAGCAACTCATCGCGAGTTTCCAGTGCCTGCCAGGGGTGGGGCGCAAATCAGCCCAACGCATGGCCTTTCACCTTCTGGACACTGACCGGGAGGCAGCCCGCGGTCTGGCTCACTCGCTGTCCGCGGCCGTGGAGCGCATTCGCCACTGCGGTCGCTGCCGGATGCTCTCCGAGCATGAACTCTGCGATTTATGCCGCGATCAGCGCCGTGACGATACGGTTATCTGCGTCGTTGAGAGCGCCGCG
>JBFFHS010000183.1:0-3993 GCA_041556855.1 Gammaproteobacteria bacterium | reverse complement strand
TCATCATCCAGGGCTTTCAGCGCCAGCTGCTCCATGTCGTTGAAGTCGATCAGGCCGCGCTCGGCCTTAATGGTCCCAAAGCGGGCCAGGGTGCCGGCGGCGATGGCGTAGATGCCTTCGATGAAGGTGCGGATGTCGTCATGAAAGCGGGGATGGGCGCTGAATGCGCCCGCGGCTTCGCGAACGCTCGCCGCGACGGGTTCGCTTTTCTTGGTGGCCTTGGCCTTGCTCAGACCGATCCACAGCGACCACTCGTTGGGGAAGCGGCGCAGCTGATAGATGGCGCGACGCAGCCGCTGCAGGTAGTCGGCTGTGCCCTTGGTGGTGTCCACCGCCGTGTCGATATCATCAAGCGCTGCGCGCACCGCGTCGATCAGCGTTGTGGTGAGGGCCTCGGTTTGCGGTGCCGGGAAAAAGGCCAGCAGATCATGGGCGCTTTGCTTCCCCATGGCGGGCAGGGCCTGCGGGGCGATGTCGTTGCTGCGGGCCGCATCGGCCAGCTTTTTCACCGTCTTCTGCCAGTCGTCCAGGCCCAGCCGGGCGGCTGTGGCATTCATGGTGCGCACCGTGGTGGCGTCCAGCACGTCGTCCAGCGCCTGGTTGAACAGCAGATTGCCGTCCTCCATGGCCACCACGTTGAGCTGGGGGGAGAGGCCCAGCTCGAAGGCAAAGCGCTTCAACAGCCGCTCGCACACGCTGTGCACCGTGCCCAACAGCGCCTGGGACATCTGCTCGGCCAGCCGGGGATAGCCGCGGGTAATCAGGCGCTCGCGCACCCGGTCCTGAAGCTCGCTGGCCGCCTTCACGGTGAAGGTGGTGCCGATCACGCCGGCGGCGGGGATACCGTCCTGCACCAGCGCGCGCTCCAGCTCTTCAGTCAGCCGATAGGTCTTGCCGCTGCCCGCGCCGGCGCTAATAAAGGTGATGTGGGCGAGCTGCTCGCTCACGGGTTGTCTGCCCGGACGGTCAGGCGCGAGGTGTCGTGAAAGCCGTCAGGCAATGTGCTGGGGTCCTGGTGAGACTTGAGCTGGCATCGGGTTGGCGCAAGCTTGGAAAGCGCGGCTTCATGTTGCAGCACGGCGGGGGAGCCCGCAAGCAAACCGGCATGTCCGTACAGCCACGTCGCCCATGGCTAGAATCCCCCGCGCTGCGCCGTTGCGCCACGACGGCTCGGCGGGCGATGGGCACGGACCCCGGCCGTAGGCCGCTGATCCAATCTACGTACGTTCCCCAATTGGCAGCCCCGAGCCCCTGTGCGTCACTGAGGGCTGTGCCATGAGTTCACTGCTGGCGGTCGTGGGTCGTTTGCCAAGCCGTGCTGCGCCCCAGACCATTAAAACGACGAAATACGCCAACAACATTCAAAACATGCGAACGGACCATCTGCCCATGGGGCCTGAAGACGAATGCGGAATACCACCCCTGCGCCCCTTCAGTTACTCGGTTAGGCCCGCGCCATGAGTCTGATCGATCGCTTCAACGCCTTTGCGGCGGACTTTGAAGCCTGCATCGCCGATGACCACTGGGCGCGGCTGGAGCCATACTTTCTGGACGACGCTTCTTATTGGGACGTGGGTGGGCCGGTTCCCAAGATCACCGGGCGCGGCGCGATTGTCGCCTATCTCAAGGACACCGTGGCGAAGAGCGATCGGCGCTTCGACTCACGGGAGCTTGAGGCCATCACGGAACCTGTTGTCACCGGGAACAAGCTGTCCAGAAAGTGGCGGATCAGCTACCGCCTGTCCGGCGCACCGGATCTGGTGCTGGAAGGCGAAGCCCGCTACGAGTTCGAAGGCGAGCTGATCCGCTCGCTGGAAGAAGAGCTCACCCCGGAATCCATGCAGCGGTACATGGCATGGATGCAGGACCACGGGCCGCGGCTCAAGCCCTCATAGCCTGCGTTGCACAGCGCAGCATCGTGTCGCCGGCAGGCGTCGGACCGCCCATGCCTTGCGTCCCGGCGAGGGACGACTCTGCGTTGACTCGGCCCCCCGGGCGGTAGGCGACTGCCGCCCGGGGATGGGTTTGGCTTGGCGTACCTTGTTACGGCCAGAGCGCATCGCTGGCCAGCCGCGCGCCTTCCGCCAGCGCGGCAAGCTTCGCCCAGACGATGTCGGTGTCCACGGCGCCCAGGCCGGCGCCGGTGCCGAAGCCGCAATCGCTGCCCGGAATCACGTTCTCTTTCCCCACCCGCTTGGCGTAGCGAACGATACGTTGGGCGACCACTTCCGGGTGCTCGATGAAGTTGGTGGTGGAGTCGATCACGCCGGGCATGAGGATCTTGCCCTCCGGCAGCGTCACCTCGTCCCAGAGCACGTATTCATGCTGGTGGCGCGGGTTGGCGCCCTCGAAAGACAGAGCGGCCGGACGGGCCGTGAGGATCACGTCGATGATGTCCTTGAACGGGATGTCGTGATGATGGGGCCCTTCGTAGTTTCCCCAGCACAGGTGCATGCGAATACGCTCCGGCGGGATGTCTCGGGTGGCGTGATTGAGGGCGGCAATGTTCTCGGCGATGCGGCGGCGGAAGGCGTCGATACCCTCGTCGAAGTGCATGGCGTTGTAGGAGAACGCCAGATCCGGGCAGTCCAGCTGCAGCAGGATGCCGGCGTCGGTGATGGCGTCGTATTCCGTCTTCATGGCGTCCGCCAGCGCGAACAGATACGCCTCCCGGGTCGGGTAGTACTCGTTCCTTAAGAACATGGCGATGAGTCCGGGCGAGGCCGATGACAGGAAGGTTTCCGCAACCGGCCCTTCGGCCGCTGCCGCACGCAGGTTGCTGATGTCCGTCTGCACCGCCGCCTCGTTCTGAAAGGCAATCGGCTCCGTGCACACCGGCCGGCTGAGCTGCTTGCGCTTGCCCGTTTTGGTCTCGCGCACGGCCATGTAGTTGGGGAACTCCTTCAGGTCCTGGGGGAAGCCCCTGGAAGGCGCCGCGCTGCCGGCAAAACCGGACAAGCGATCGACCACGTAGGAGAAATAAGACACCTTGCCCGCTTCGCCGTCGTTGACCACATCCACGCCCGCGCGGATCTGGGCGGCCACGATGTCGGCCACCGCTTCGGTCACCCGGGCAGCAAACCCGCTGGCATCCACCGCCTCGCCGCCCTCGCGCTGCCACAGTAAGTCCACCAGGTCTTGAGGCCGGGGCAGGCTGCCGGTGTGCGTGGTCAGAATCCGTTCGGTGCTTCGTTTCATGGGTTCTCCGTATCCGCCTGCAACCCGGATCGTTGTCGAGCCGCTATGGTACCTGCGCCTGCGCGTGGCGAGGGCCGGGGGCGACGCCGCCCGTGCTCAGGCGCTGTCCTCCCAGCCCGTCAACAGCGTGTAATCGTCGAAGCCGTCTGGTGTGTCGCTGATCGACAGCGCGCCCTCCGGCGGCGTGGAGCGCTCGGTGGGCTCTGTGGCCGCCACGTTCACTTCGATCTCGCCGTTGGCCAGCTGCTGCCAGCGCCACTGGACAGTGCGCTCCAGGTGCTGCCAGAGAGCGGCAACGCCGGCGGGATCCTGGGGTGCCGCCACCTCCGCATCGGGGAAGACGCTGGCATCCTGGGCGATGAGATTGCCGGACTGCACGATGAAAAACGCCTGGGGGGGCCAGCGGCTCTGGCTGTCCTTGCTCTTGCGCAAGTAGGCGTAGGTGGCGAGCTGCAGATGGCGGTTTTGTTCCAGCTCATCCCGGCGGTAACGGTCGCCACCCCACTTCACGTCCAGCACGATCTCGCGGCCCCTGGCGTCGGTTAACAGCAGATCGATGGCGCCGCCGATGGCGATGTGCTTGAAAGCCGCCTGATCGGTGTGCTCGGCGCGCACCCTCACGATGCCTGCGCTGTGCAGATGTTTCACCAGCGTGAAGAAGGCGCTGCGGATGGTGGCGGTGACGCGCTCCCGGTCCACGCCGCGGCCAGGCTCCAGCAGCACCGCGCCTTCGGTTTCGATGAGGATGGGCAGCGCCGTGTTCGCCCAGGCGGCCAGGGCCGGCTCGTCCAGCTC
>JBFFHS010000182.1:0-4024 GCA_041556855.1 Gammaproteobacteria bacterium | reverse complement strand
GGATCAGCGGCACCAGCGCCATGTAGGAATAGGCCGCCACGGCGATGGCGCCCAGCAGGTCCGGCGCCAGACGCCCGGCCACGTAGATGGCCGTGGGGCCGTCCGCGCCGCCGATGATGCCGATGGCGGCCGCGTCCCGCAGGCTGAAGTCAGCCCAGCCCAGCTGGGTGAGACCCAGCGCGCCCAGCAGGGTTGCGAAAATGCCGAACTGGGCTGCGGCGCCGAGAAACAGGGTGCGGGGGTTGGCTAACAGCGGGCCGAAGTCGGTCATGGCGCCCACCCCCATGAAGATGATCAAGGGGAAGGCTCCGGTCTCGATGCCGACCATATAAGCCAGGTGCAAAAGCCCGTCGCCGGTGGCGATCTCGGCGCCGGGGATATTGCTGAGCAGGCCGCCGAAGCCGATGGTGACCAGCAGCAGCGGTTCGAACTTGCGCACGATACCCAGGTAGAGCAGTGCCAGGCACACGCCCAGCATGACGTACTGGCCGGGACTGCCCTGAAAAAGTCCCGAGCCCTGCCAGATCTGGTTGAAGAGGTCCATGGGTCAGGCGATCGTGACCAGGGGGTCGCCCACGGCCACGGCATCGCCCTGGCGCACGAAGACCTCGGCGACACGGCCCGCCTGGGGCGCGCTGACCTCGGTTTCCATTTTCATGGCTTCAATGATCAGCAGCGTCTCGCCCTGGTCGACCTCATCGCCCGGCTTTACCAGGACCTTGACCACGTTGCCCGCCAGCATGGCGGGAAGGGCGTCGCTGACGCGGGTGGTGGCGCCGGCCCGCGCGGCCGCTGGCGGTGCGGGCTGCGCTTGAGCAACGGCACCGGATTCCGCCACCTCGACCGAGTACGTCTTGCCGTTCACCGTGACGGCGTATAGGGCCGGACCCGCCGCGGCTGGCGCAGATGGCGCCGCGGGCGCCCCCGGTTGCGCCGCGTCGGGGGCCGGCTCGAAGGCGCTCGGATCGCCCCGATGTTCCAGGAAGTGCAGGCCCACCTGGGGGAACAGGGCATAGGTCAGCACGTCGTCCACCGGCTCGTCGGCCAGCGGGATGTCTTTGGCCTTGGCCTCGGCAACCAGCGCCGTGGTGAGGGCATTGAACTCAGGATCCAGCAGGTCGGCAGGCCGACAGGTGATCGCGTCGGCGCCCTCCAGCACCCGATCCTGAAGCTCACAATTGCGCTCGGCCGGCGTTGCGCCGTACTCCCCCTTCAGAACACCGGCGGTTTCCCGGGTGATGTTCTTGTAGCGCTCGCCCGAGAGCACGTTGATGACCGCCTGGGTGCCGACGATCTGGGAGGTGGGCGTCACCAGCGGGATCATGCCCAGATCCTCACGCACCCGGGGGATCTCCTCCAGCACCTCATCCAACCGGTCGGAAGCGTTCTGCTCTTTGAGCTGGTTTTCCAGATTGGTCAGCATGCCGCCGGGCACCTGGGCGATGAGAATGCGCGAGTCCACGCCGCGCAGGCTGCCCTCGAACCGGGAATACTTTTTGCGCACCTGCCGGAAGTAGGCGGCGATGTCCTGCAGCAGCGTGAGATCCAGGCCCGTGGCGTGTTCCGTCTCCTGGAAAATGGCCACCAGGGTTTCCGTGGGCGAGTGCCCGTAGGTCATGCTCATGGAGGAAATGGCGGTGTCGATGTTGTCGATGCCCGCTTCAACGGCTTTTACGCAGGTGGCCGTGGACAGACCGGTGGTGGCGTGGCTCTGCATGTGAACGGGGATGGCGAGGGTTTGTTTCAGACGGCTGACCAGCTCATAGGCATCGTAGGGGCGCAGCAGCCCGGCCATGTCTTTTATGCAGATGGAATCAGCGCCCATATCCTCGATGCGCCGCCCCAGATCGACCCAGAGCTCTATGGTGTGCACGGGACTGACGGTGTAGGAGATGGTGCCCTGGGCGTGCTTGCCCACCGCCAGGGTGGCCTTGATGGCGGTTTCCAGGTTGCGCATGTCGTTCATGGCATCGAAGATGCGGAACACGTCCACGCCGTTGGCGGCGGCCCGCTCGACGAATTTCTCCACCACATCGTCCGCGTAGTGTCGATAACCGAGCAGGTTCTGGCCGCGCAGCAGCATCTGCTGGGGCGTGTTGGGCATGGCGGCTTTTAAAGTGCGAATGCGCTCCCAGGGATCTTCGCCCAGATAGCGGATACAGGCATCGAAGGTGGCGCCGCCCCAGGACTCAATGGACCAGAAGCCCACCTGGTCCAGTTTGGCGGCGATGGGCAGCATGTCGTCGATGCGCATGCGGGTGGCCAGCAGACTCTGGTGGGCGTCGCGCAACACCAGTTCGGTGATTCCCAGTGGTTTCACATCGGTCATGGACTCATCCCTGCTCAACGACGACTGCGGCGGTGGGTGTCGATGGCCGCGGTCATGGCGGCGACCTCCTCGTTGGAGGGCGCGTCGGCTGTCGGTTGCAGGCGTGTCACGATCAGCGACATCAGGCTGGTGGCTGCGACCAGGGTGGCGAGGAAGACGAACACTGTCCCCATGCCGAGCAACATCAGTATTGCGCCCTCACCGACACTAGCAGTTTGCATGCGCCTTTATCCGTTTGGGGTGTTTACAATCGCGACCCGGGTTGAGAGAACCACGACGGATCAACCGACCCCTGCCGGCCCCCCGGGCGGTTCGCCCTAGATTCTGGCCCACGCCCGGCTTGCTGGCAACGCGCGGGTCGAACCCGGGCGGCGCCTCGTTGGATTCCCGGTCCGCGCCCGTGCGCGGCGTCTGCATTCAAGTGTGCCAGATCTTGTGCGGATCCCCGCCGGCGAACGGCGCTTGCGGCGCATGACCCCCGGTTGCACCCATGGGGTTTTCTGCTCTCCCGGGGCTATGAGTGGCTTCCGGGAGAGCGCCATCCGTTGCCAAACCGCAAGCGTGCCCTTGATCGAGGGGCACCGTTGCATGCGCGTCATCTGCTGTCGATGGCGCAGTTGCCTGAACGGCGTACAGCTTTACGGCGAAATAACGAATGAAGTAGGCAAGCGGCGTGGTATGGATCAGGCTGTGAGAGTCCTCACCCAGCCAGCGGTACGTGACGTGGCCGTCGGTGAGTTGCACGATTTTGCATATTTCGTCCGGGTTGAGCCGGGAACTGTAGACGTCCCCGGGCGCAGGGTATTTCAACGCCGCAGGCGCCGACTGATGCATGTTGTAGCCCCTGTTGTTCTTGTTATTGATGGGCGTTAGGGGGCTGCGACCTGCTGAATCCGTTCTCGTCATCGAGATCTACACAGTAGGCATCCGCCCCCTATGGCATTTAACTTACCGATAGTCCGGCCACGGATTTGTGACCTGCTTCACACTTTTGGCATCCCGGCCCCATGTTTTTATGCGGACGGGCTTCACGCGGGTGCGCCGCGCCGGGCTGGAGGCCCCGCTGCCGGGCCGCGGCAAAGCGCTTCAGCCCAAGCTGCCCGCCGCCTTCTGGATGGCCCGCCGGTCCAGCCAGTCCGACCCGCCACGCCCAGTCGGGCCGCGCGCGGCGGCCCAGGCCGGCAGCGCGGCCGTGACCTGGGCCCGGCTGCTCATGGCTTAAGGTTTTCGCGCAGCGCCTCGGTGAGCGCCCCAAGGTCGTCGGCCTCGCCCAACGCCATGATGGCGTGATAGACACGCTCGGCGCCCCGGTTGCCGTAGTGCCGGGCGAGCAGGGTGAGCGCTTTGTCCCGGCGCTCTTTTGGGGTGGCGGCGACCTGGGGCGTGCCGCGCGGGTAGATCACATCCTTGCTGAGCGTCTGGCCGTCACGTAACAACAGCGTGACGGCGCCGGGCCGGCCGGCTGGCGTGTATTGATCCAACTGGGGCTCGTGTCGCACGGTGATTTTCTCCATGAGCGGCGCGAGCCCGTCCAGATCCAGCAGCCCGTCGTCGTCCAGCCGGCCGTGGCGGATGGCCGCGGCCACCGTGGCTTTGGCGCTGAAGCGTGCCGCCAGGTCGTTGGGCGGTGCGTCGGTGTCGATCTCCATGGCTTCGCCGAAGGTCGCCACCTCGATCCGGACGACGTCCTCCTCC
>JBFFHS010000181.1:0-4070 GCA_041556855.1 Gammaproteobacteria bacterium | reverse complement strand
GGTCGCGGCCGGCATGGCGGCGCCCGCGTCACGATAAATTTCCGCCCTGGCCCAGGCCGCTTCGCTCAATGCCTTGGAGTTGGTGGTGAAATTGATTTCGCTGACGACGTTGTGGAGCGTGGCGCCCGCCTTGCCCAGCACAAACTGCAGCCGCTGGTAAATGCGGCGGATCTGGGCCTCCATGTCGCCTTCGCCCACCAGATTGAACTCATCGTCCGCCGACAGCAGGCCGGACAGGTACAGGGTGCTGCCCGCCTTGACGATATAGCTGAGATCAAATTCTTCTTCGAACTCCGGATAGACCGAGATCACCTGCTCGTGGCGTGCCATAAACTCCTCCTGTTGACGGGTGTTCGCCGCGCATCTTCGCATCGATCGGGGCTGAATGCCGCCAGGCTGCGGGCATTGCGCCCTGTTCCCCGACGTGCATCAGGGCGGTAGCTGTGCTACCAAGGCGCCATGGCGGCGACCGGGACAGAGCTTCGAACCGCGTGGCATGCCATGAAGGGTCCCCCGCTGCGGATCTTTCTCATCTGCCTGTTCGGTTTGACGCTGGCGAATACGGATCAGTCCCTGTTCGGCTACGCGATTCCAGGCCTGTTGGCCGATTTTGATCTGGGACTGGAGGCGGTCGGCTGGATCCTGTCCGTTTCCTTTATTGTCGCGGCCCTGTGCAATCTGGGTATTGGCGTGGCCGCCGATCGGCTGGGCCGGCGGCGCCTGTTCATCGCCTGCCTGGCGCTCTCGGCGGGGCTGGTCGCGCTGCTGTGCTTTGCGCCGGATGTCATCACCCTGACGGTGCTGCGGGCCTTGGGCTTCGGGCTGTCTGCGGCGCTGGTACCCCTGGCCACCACCTACACTGTGGAAGCGGCGCCGGACCGCTTGCGCGGTCTGGCCAGTGGCTTGTTGCAGCTGGGCTATCCCTTAGGCTGGTTCATTGCGTCGCTGATCGCCGCGCCCATTCTCGCCGCCTACAGCTGGCGGTACATTTTTCTGCCGGCGGCGATCGTGATTCCCATTGCCTTCTGGTTCGCGCGCGCGCTGCCGGAAAGTCAGCGGTTTCTGGATCAGCGCCACCAGCCGGCCAATGAGCCCCAGCAGGACTGGCTTCATGAGCTGAAGCTTTTGTTTCAGCCGCCGCTGCGGCGGCGCGCCGTGCTGTGCGCGCTGATGTTCTTTTTTCACGCCGGCGCTTATGCGGGCACGGCGTTTTATTTCCCCACCTTTTTTGTGGAAGTGCACAGCTACTCGGAGCAGGAGGCTGCCGCGCTGGTGGGACTATCCTACGGCATCGGTGCCATCGGCTACGTCACCGCGGCCCTGGTGGGGGAGTTTCTGTTGACGCGCCGTGACACCATCGCGCTGTGGGTGAGCCTGGGCGCGTTCACCTTCCTGGCGCTCGTCTGGCTGCCCGATAGCCGGCTGGAAAATCTGATCTGGTTCGGCCTGATGACCATGTTCTTCTACGGCTGCGCGGCGGTTCAATGGGCCTTCGCCGCCGAGCAGTTTCCGACCCGCGCCCGGGCCACCGCCACCGCCATGATCATGGCGGCAACGCTGACCGGCTTTGCCCTGTTTCCCGTGCTGGTGGCGTACGTCATCGAGATCCTGAACTGGCGCTGGTCTTTCACCGCCGTGGTCTTTCCCTCCCTGGTGCTTAGCGTGATGGCAACGCTGGGGCTGGAACGGATTCCCTCGGGCGCCGCGCTGGACGAGATTGCGGAAGTATGAATCCGCTGCTTGGTGCGCTGCGGCCCGAGATTCATGGCCACTGTGATGCCCGGTTCCAGGCGGTGGCGGATCAGTTCGAGCAGGCTTTCGCTACCGCCGATAAGGACGGAGAGGTGGGCGCCACCTGCGCAGTGATGCTGGATGGCGAGCTGGTGGTGGATCTGTGGGGCGGTTTCGCCGCTGTGGAGACGGCGGCCCCCTGGCAGCAGGACACCCTGGTGAGCTGTTGGTCGGTGTCGAAAGCGCTCTGCGCCACGCTGACCCTGCTGCTGGTGGATGAGGGCAAGCTGGATCTGGATGCGCCCGTGGCGCGCTATTGGCCGGCCTTTGGCGCCCACGGCAAAGCGGGCATTCTGGTGCGTCATCTGCTGGAGCAGCGCGCCGGGCTCTGCGCGCTGGCGCCGGCGCTCAAGCCGGGCGATGTCTACGACTGGGACACCATGGTCGCCGCGATCCAGGACAGCCCGCCCCTGTGGCCACCGGGGACCCAGGCGGCCTACCACAATCTCACCTACGGTTATCTTCTGGGGGAGCTGTGCGCGCGGGTGAACGGCGGTCGGCGCCTGGGCCGATTTCTGCGCGAGGACCTGGCCAAGCCGCTGAACCTGGACTGGCACTTTGGTCTCACCGATGCCCAGCTGGACCGGGTGGCGACGGTGTACCGTCCGGACCAGGCTTCCCTCGCTGCCGCGCTCGATCTGGATCCGGACTCATTGTTCGTGCGGAGCATGCAGGGGTCCGATCCCGAGGAGGACTACAACTCACCGGCCTGGCGCCAGGCGGAAATGGGTTCGGGTTCCGGGCATGGCAACGCCCGGGCCATGGCGCGCCTGTTCGGCTGTCTTGCCCGCGGCGGCGAGCTGGACGGGCGCCGTGTGTTATCTGCGCGAACCCTGGCGAACGCATCGGTGCAGAGCAGCCGCGGTGTTGATCCGGTGATGGGCATTGAAATGCGTTATTCCACCGGTTTCGAGCTCGCCTGCCCGCCGGTTACGCCCATGGGCCCCAGCGATCAGGCCTTCGGCTACATCGGCGCCGGTGGTGCGTTTGGTTTTGCCGATCCCAGCGTCAAGCTGGGCTTCGGTTATTCACCCAACTTCATGCATCTGGGGGTGGGTCCCGGCCGCTGGGGTCTGGCGCTGTCTCGGGCCACCATCGACGCGGCCGCAACCGCTTAGAGACGGCGCCCCATTTCCATCCCTTCCGTCACCGCGGCCCAGATGGAGCGGGGCGTGACACAGTCGCCGATGGCCGCGACCCCATCGGGTACCGGGTTGGCTTCCGGTCCCGTCGACAGAACGATGGCGTCGAAGGGCCCGAGTTCGCGGCCGTGGTTGGTGATGGCCAAGCCATGGGTCACGTCCGTGATCAATGTTCCGGGGATGACTTCGATGCCGCTGGCCTGTAAGCGCCGCGTGACCACGCTGAGCTCCACCGAGTAGGTCAACGTGGGCAAGCCCAGGGCGATGCGGTCGGTAGTTACGGTCACTGTCCCCACCTCGGGGTGGGCGGCCAGTGTTTCGGCCAGGGAGACCGCGGGCCAGCCGCCTTCTTCGTCGATCACCAGCACCTTGCCGGCCACCTCGCGACTGCCAGCGAGAATGTCCCGGCCGTGGGCACAATCCGCCGTACCGGGGATGCCATCGATCAGCTGGGGCCGGTTGCGCCAGATGCCGCTTGAGCCCGCTCGCGCGCCGGTGGCCCACACCACGCTGTCCGCGTCCAGCTCAGCCGCAGCCGTGATGGTCCTGCCGAACAGGATTGTGACGCCGAGGCGCTCCAGTTCCGCCGCCCACCAGTCCAAGGGCCGCTGCATTTCGGCCCGGTAGGGCGCCGCTGCCGCCAGGGCCAGCGCGCCGCCCAGTTGATCCCGCTGCTCATACAGCGTGACCTGGTGGCCGCGGGCAGCAGCGACCCGGGCGGCTTCCAGTCCCGCCGGCCCCCCACCCACCACGGCCACCTTGCGCTCTGTGCTTGCAGGTTGCAGCGCCGGCAACTGGTACTCGCGCCCGGCCCGGGGGTTGATCACGCAGGAGCCGGGGCGGCCCAGAATGGCAAAACCCAGGCAGCCCTGGTTGCAGGACATGCAGGGGCGAATCTGTGCCGCCGCGCCGGCTTTCACCTTTCGCATCCAGTGGGGATCGGCAATGAAGGTGCGCGCCATGGCCACCAGATCCGCCTGGCCTCGTGCCACGATGTGCTCGGCTTCCTCCGGCGTACGAATGCGTCCCGCCACGATCACGGGGACTCGCAGCTTGGCCTTGAACTCGGCGGCTTGGTGAGCAATCTGGGCGCGGGGATAGTTCATGGGCGAAATCATCTCCTCGAAGCACCAGTGG
>JBFFHS010000180.1:0-4099 GCA_041556855.1 Gammaproteobacteria bacterium | reverse complement strand
TTCCTCCAAGCCTTGGGGGAGGCCACGGGTTTCCCGGATGGCTACTTCGATGTGGTGGTGTCCTACATCGTTCTGCACGAGGTGCCTAACGTTAAGAACACCGAAATCATGCAGGAAGTCTCCCGCGTGCTGCGCAGCGGCGGCACCTACTTTCCGGTGGATTTCTTTACCTCTGGCCCGCCCCGTCACGACGCCTTCGGGCTGTTTTTCGCCTGGTGGGACCATCGCTGGAACAACGAGGTCTGGGCACTTGAGCACAGGGACTATGACCTGGTGGGTGACCTGGAGCGGTTTGGTATGGCGGTTACCCCGGATGGTCCGCCGGTCTCGATGATGGGCCCGGCTTTTGCCAAGCCAAACCTGTATGCCACCAAGCAGGCCTGAGAGCGCCCAGGCTCTTTGCAACGAATTAGGAGTTTATAAAGATGCCAACTGAACAACCAAGCCAGCCGCTCGGAGCGGAATGCGACTACATCAAGGGCGACAGCGACAACATGGTGATGATGGGGCACCCGGCTATCGATGAGCTGATCCAGGTGGTCATTGCCTTAGGTGCCGAGGTGTGGTCGGGTCAGCAGCGGATGAAGATCGTGGAGAAGCTATTGGCCACCGAGGGCAAGGTGACGCCGGAGATGATTGAGGCGTACGTGCCCACCGAGGAGGAAGACGCCCAGTGGGCGGCTGACCGTAAGGCCATGTTGGACCGGGTCTATGGTGTGATGGCGCGCACTACCGCCGCGGCGGCACCCTTTGCCTCGCCCCACGTGAATCACCACCGCCTCTAGGACACGGGCAATCGCCTTGCAAGGCCAAAAGCCCCGGGGAGGCATCATGGTGATCAGCCGGTCGACCGCGCCGGCCCGGCAGGTGCCAGGCGCCCGGGCCCGACAGGTCAGTCCGGCCAGCCGCCGCGACGTCTGCCGGCTGGCGCTCTCTACCGGAATACTCTGGGCGGGTGGATGGATGCCCCGGGTCCCTTGGGCCGACGGCCTTGATCTCAATCACCCAACGGATCTGCTCAGCGCCATGATCAAGATGCGCGGTAGCCTGGATTCCGGTCTGGTGATCGGCTGGCTGCGGGCAAAACGCTTTGCCGTCTCCCGGGGGCGGATCGAGCCGCTTTGTGGACTCATCGCCGCGACCTTCAGCCGCTTTCTTAAGGTGTCGGACGAGTTGGTGGAAGCCGTGGCCCTTGAAGTCACCCACTACACGGATTTCGAGACGGGTGCGCTGCTGGATGAGCTGACCATGCCCTTTGTGAACCGGACGGTGACCGTGCCACCCTACCGTTTCGGGCCCGCGCGGACACGCTTCGCGGTCGACCTGGACGAGCGGGAGCGCTTTGCGCCCCAGGCCGACACCAGGGAGGGTGATTTTTCGCCCGCTGGGACCGTGTTGATGACCAAGTCCATCCGTCGCGAGGGTTTGCTCAACGGGGATCTGTTGCTGCGCCACGAGGAGCACGGCCGCGTGTATCCGGACGACAGCGAAGTGCCCACGTTGTTTTACAAGGAGTCGACGATCTGGTCGGCTCCGGAGCAAGCCGTGCTGGATGGTCAAACCCAGCGCGTAGATGCGCGGGTGTCCTATTCAGCCATGACCAGCTGGCGACCCTGGATGCAGATGGGCGATCTGCCGGGGCACACGGCGTCCAACGGCTTCGGCGGCCGGGTTGAAGCGATTGCCGATCTGCCCGAGGACTTCCTGCGCTACACGGCGCAACGCCACCCCGATGTTCTGGAGGACCCGGAGTCACTCCTACAGACCCGAAAAAAGGAAACATAAACCATGCTTAGCAGACGCAGCTTTGTCTCCGCAGCGGCGGGGGCCACCGGTACGCTCCTGGGCGGGCGCACCGCCCAGGCGCAGATCGCCAAGTCCTTGAGTCCGCCCGTCAGCCAGGTGGTCTCGGAGTTTCTCTATTTCGATGATCCGGTGGAGGAGTTTCGTGCCCACATGCGGATCGAGCGGGATCTGGTGGAGGATGAGGGCACCACGCTCACCTGGTACCACTGGCTCGCGTTTGTGATTCCCGGTGGGCGCCGCCCGGAGCCGTTGGTCCGCTATGAGGGCATCGAATACAGCTATTTTCGCCATCTGGGCAACAACAACTACCGGATCCATGCCCACAACGTGTCCTTCCCTCGAGATCTTCGGACCAACAAGTTCACGGACACAGTTGTTAATCCGGTCACCGGCGAGCGCGTCGAGATCCCGGTATCGTTGCTGCTGCACGATCCCGGGACGATCGGCAGCCCCATCGGTTTCCGCAATCTGTCCGGCGATGGATCGGCCCAGGAGGTGTTCCGCCAGTTCCGCATCGAGAGTGATCTCATCAAGCTGGACAGCGTACGCAGCGCGCCGCCCGACTGGCCCGCTACCCATATCGAGAACTCCTGCCAGTGGGTGGAGTTCGACCTGTTCGCCAACGAGAGCATCACGTCGCTGCCGGTGCATTTCTGCGGGCACTACGCTTTCGAGCATCCCGCCTGGCTGAAGATGCCGGAAGGCAGGGGGCATATGTCCGGCTTCTGGGATGGCAAGAAGGTCAATTCCCCCGCCGAGCTGCCCCGGGAAATGCTCGAGCGGATGGAGCGGGAGTATCCTGAGCTCTTGGAACCGCGCTGGGAGGAATTCGAGCGGCCGATTCCGTTCGAGCTCTAGTCGGAATCCGGGAAGACGCGCCGGGCAAGCTGCCGCAATTCAGTGTTGAAACGCTCGGGCTGCTCGAAGAAGACCGAGTGGCCCGCGTCCGCGTAGACCGACAGGCTGACGTTGCCATGGGTGGCAGCCATGTCCGCCCCGTCCTCGATCTGAGTGGGGTTGTCCGCCTCCCCCAGCGACAGCAGCACAGGCAGAGTCAGCTTGGCCAGCAGGTCCTGGTTGTCCGGCCGGCGCGCCAGCATGCCTCGGCGGGCGTAGGCCGGTAGCATCAGCGTGATGGCTTCAAAATACTGCCGCTCCTGGTCGGGAATGGGCCCTTCCGTGAGCCACTGGACCATGCGCTCGACGGCGTCAATGTTGTCCGTGAGGCTAGGACTGAGCTGGAGCTTGCGGACCTGCGCAAATGCCTCTGCGTTCGGGTCATCGGCGGGGGGCATACGAAACGGTCGCAGGGCGCCGTGCCCGCCGGTGAGATTGATGGCGGCAAGGTTGTCCACACCGAACTCGCGCACGTAGTCCAGGATCACCAGCGTGCCATAGGACCAGGCCACGACGATCGGTCGTTGGATTTTGGTGGCCGCCATCACTGCGGCCACGTCCCGAGCCCAGACCGCCGGCTGATTGTAGGCCTCGGGGAGCCAGGGCTTGCCCGATGCGGCATGGCCGCGCAGATCGAAGGTGACCAGGAAGAAGTCTTCCGCCAGATCGGAGTTCAGCTGCCGGACGAAGCTGTAATGACTCTGCCCGATGCCGTGCACGAACAGGATGGCTGGTGACTGCGGATCTCCGGCGGTGACCACGTTCAAGGGCACGCCGCCCGCGCCCTCTACGGTTTGATAACTCCAGTCCGCAACACCGTGGCGCGCCACGAGCAGGGCAATAACCAGCAGCAGTCCGCGTAACCTCATCAGCGATCTCCTGGCAGGAAGTCCGGATCAAGGCGGCGCAGCTCGCTGCGCAGCTCGGCCGGGTAGTCGCCGGCGTCGGCGAGCTTGACGCCGGACACGTGCCACCAGAGCGATCCTGTCAGCTCCATGGCCATCCAGTCGCGCCAGGACTCCACCGCGGTGAAGCTCAGCTGACTGGGTACCCCGGTGATCCGCGGGTCGGCCAGCAGCCGCGCGTCGCCCGAGTAGGTCATCAAATCTGCATCCGGCCGCAGACTCTCTGCCACCGGGCTGATGATGCTGTCCAGGATGTGCACCATGCCGCCCATGAGGAACCATGGCCGGATTGCCGGTGGCGGGCTTGAGGCGCCATTGCCCGTGAAATCGGTGCGATCAGGCAGCAAGCGCACCTTCGACGGCCCGTACTGCGTAACCGGGACCTGACAGCGTTTTTCCGTGTAGGGATTCAGCCAGCGCTCCAGCGGTTGCTCCGTCTCCCAATCCAGCAGAATCCCCACATAGCGGGTCTCGGCCTGATACTCCAGAGA
>JBFFHS010000179.1:0-4101 GCA_041556855.1 Gammaproteobacteria bacterium | reverse complement strand
CCCCAGATCCGCGAGCCCTGGGAAATCTGGGTCAACGAGCGGGGCGAGCGCTTTGTGGCGGAGGATGCTGAGTGGGTGGAGGATCGAGAGTCCGCTCTGCAGGAACAGCCCCACCAGCGCATGTGGGTGGTGTTTGATCAGGCCATCCTGGACGCGGCGCCGCCCTTGATCTGGTTGTGGTTTGACCCGCCCCAGGCGGACCCCTTCGCGACCCACGCTAATTTCTTCCGGGCAGCCAGCCTGGGCGAGCTGGCCGCGGCAGCCGGCATCGATCCGGCGGGTCTTGAACATACGGTGGCCGCCTTCAACGCGGGCCAGGCCGCCGGGAGCGATGGCCTCGGCCGGCAGCACATGCCGCGCCCCGTTGCCAAGCCTCCCTTCCACGCCATTCGCATGCAGGGCTGCGGCATTACCACGGCGGCGGGACTGGCCGTGGATCGCCAGCTGCGGGTGTTGAATGAGGCGGGCGAGGCCATCCCCAACCTCTACGCCGCCGGCGAGGCCCTGGGCAGCGGCCAGACCATGGGCGCCAGCGCCAGCGGCGGCATGATGGTGACGCCGGCGCTGACCTTCGGCCGTCTGCTGGGGCAGGGGTTGCCCCTGGATTAGATTTCGATCGCCCGGGCCTGCTCCCGGGACTTCGCGGCGATACCATCCCCCAGCAGGTTGGCGGCAAGGACCACCATGATGATCCCGGCGGCGGGCATGGCCAACAGCCAGGGGGCGATGAGCAGGAAATCCCGCGCCTCCTGGAGCATGTTGCCCCAGGTGGGCACGCCCAAAGGCGCGCCCAGGCCCAGGAAGGACAGGGCGCTTTCCAAAATCATCATGTCCGCAAAGTGGAAGGCGATCAGCACCATCAAGGTGGGTCGCAGGGCCGGCAGCACGTGCGTTAAGAGTATCCGCCAGGGCGGGCTGCCCACCAGCCGCGAGGCCAGCACGTAGTCCATGGCCAGTTGCTTGCGGCTCTCGCCGTAGACCACCCGCGCGAACACGGGCCAGGTCAGTATTCCCAAAGTGATGGTCAGCGGCCAGAAACCGCGGCCGATAATGGCGACCACAATCATGGCAATCACCAGGCCCGGCAAGCTCAGCCCGATATTGACCAGGTGATTGACCAGAGTGCGGGTCCAACCTGGTCGTTCGGCGGCGATCAGCCCGGCCACCAGGCCAATGCCCAGCGCGATGCCGGTCGCCAGCAGGGCGGCGGACACCGACCAGCCCAGCCCTTCCAGCATGCGCGACCACAAATCCCGGCCCAGGTTGTCGGTGCCGAACCAGTGGCCGTTGGCGCCCAGGCGCGCAAAGCGTTCGTCGATATTGCCCCGGACCGGATCGTGGGTTTGCAACAGTCCCTGGAAGAGCACGGCGAGTCCCAAGGCGCTGCATAGCAACGCGCCGGCCACCAGTTCCACGTTGGCCAGCCGCTGGGCCCAGCGGGCCGGCAGAAGGGCGCGGGCGTTGCTCATGGGCGAGAGGCCTCCCGCAGGCGGGGATCGATCACGGTGAGCAGCAGGTCCGTCGCCGTGTTGATCGCAAACACCAGCACGGCGACGACCACGGCGAAGGCCTGAATGACGGGAAAATCAAGCGCCAATGTGGATTGCAGCAGTTGCCAGCCGACGCCGGGCCAGACGAACAGCACCTCGATAATCACCACGCCGGAGATGAGCGTGGCGAACTGCACGCTGAGCAGGCTGGCGGCGCCCAGCAGGGCGTTGGGCAGAGCTTCTTTCCAGAGAATCTCTTTGGGCGTTGCGCCCATGGCGCGGGCGCGGCGAATGTAGTCCTCGCGCATGGCTTCGCTCACATTGGCGGCAAACACCCGGCAGAGCTTGGGGGCGAGGAAGGAAGCCAGCGCGATGCTGGGCAGGATCCAGGTGCGCGGATCCGCATAGCCGAATGACGGCAGCAGGCCCAGCTGCACCACGAACACCTGGATCAACAACAGCGCCAGAACGAACCCGGGCACGCCCTGGAAGACATACACCAGGAGCGCCACCAGCCGCCGCCCCGCCGAATCGGGGCGGAAGCCCAGAAAGGCGCCCACCGGAAAGGCGATCGCGACGGTGGTGATGAACCCCAGGCTGGCCAAAAGCAACGTCGCCGGCAACTTCACCAGGATCATCCCCAGTGCCGACTGGCCCGTGGCCAGGGAAGCGCCGAAATCCAGGCGCGCCAGGCTTGCCATATAGCGCAGATATTGCTCGGGCAGGGACTTGTCGAAACCATATTGGGCGCGAATCGCCGCCAGCTGTGCCTCCGTGGCATCGCTGCCGGCCATGACCACGGTCGGATCGCCGGCCAGGCGCAGGGCAAAGAACAACAGCGTCGACACGCTCACCAGCAGCACCAGCAGATCGACGAGACGGCGCAGCGCGCGTTTCACTCGGGCCTCTCCAGGAAACGGACGTCCGCCAGCCGCGGTACCCGGTTGTTGAGCACAAAACCCGCCAGATCTTCGCCGTACACCCAGATGTGGCCCATTTCCAGCAGGAAAAGGCACGGCGGGTCGTCGTGGAAAACCTGCTGCAGGTCGGCCAGGATTCCGGCCCGGCGCTGCCGATCCATCTCCACGGCCGCGGCTTGAACGCCCTGGCGAACCGCGTCGTTGCAGAAAAACGGATGGGCCTTGGCGCAGGAGAAATATTCCATGGGCCGCATGGCGTCATTGTAGGGTAGATAGTTCCACGCCAGGCTGAAGGCCTCGCTGCGCCACTCGTTGAAGACGTACTGGCGCAGCCAGTCGACAAAAATGCTGCTCTGCATGGTTGCGTCGATCCCGACCGCCGCCAGATCCTGCTGCACCCGCTGATAGATCTCCACGTCATTGGCATAACTACCCAGCACCACCTGGGCGGTGAACGCGAAACCGTCCGGGTAGCCCGCCTCGGCCAGCAGGGCTTTGGCCCGTTCCGGGTCGTAGGGGTAGGGGGCCACGTCCGGGTTGTAGCCGAAGGTAATCGGACTTGCGCCCTGCCCGGCCGGGCGCGTGGTGCCCGCGGTGATCACTCGGGCGATGGTTTCCTTGTCCACGGCCAGGTTGAGCGCCTGACGCACCCGCCGATCACGCAGCGGGCTGTCGGGCTGGCCGGTGGTGTCGAAACCGATGGCCAGTATCTGCTTGCCCGGGTCGATCTCTACCCGGTAGCCGCGCTGGCGCAGAAAGCTCAATTGCTCCGGGCGCATGTTGCCGACGATGTCCAGCTGCCGCGACAGAGCAGCCTGCAGGCGCGTGGCGTGATCCGCCAGAGGATAGATGTGGACTCTGTCGATCTGGGGCGGCTGCCAGGCGTAGGGATTGGCGACCAGCACGGTAGCGCCGCCCGCATTCTGCCAGGTGATCAGCTGATAGGAGCCCGTGCCCACCGGGTTGAGTGCAAAGCCTTTGACGCCCAGGGCGTCCCACGCATCCGACTCCACCATCATCACCGCGATCAGCCGATTGGGCAGGATGGGATCGGGCTGCCGGGTTTCCAATACCAGCTCGTGACTGCCGCGGGCGTGGACCGCGACCAGTGAGCGGATTTCATTGCCGACGATGCTGGCGCGACCCGGCTCGGACAGCAGCCACTGAAACACGCGCTCGGCCGCCGCGGCGTTGAAGGGTTTTCCGTTGGCGAAGCGCACACCTGTGCGCAGCTGGAAGACCCAGCGGGTCGGCGTTTCCGGCTGCCACGCGACTGCGAGGCTGGCCGCCGGCAGCCCATCGTCGCCCAGCTCCGTGAGGCCGTCGAAGATATGCTCCCAGATCTGTCCGCTGGGCAACCCCGTGGCCGTGAACGGGTTGCCGAAGGAGGGCGGCAATAAGGGCACGCCCACCTTCAGAACCCGATCAGCAGCGGCAGCCGAGCCGGTCGCTAACGCGACCAGCGCGGTGAGCGCGATGCCCCGCCTGATGAGACTGCTGCCGACGTGCCCCACGGTCCTTGGACGGGTTATGCCGGCTTCCACAGAGCAACGAGCGCGGCGGCTGACGCAGAGCCCCAGATCCCCAGCACCGCCAGCCGCGTGCGGGCCAGGGAATTTTTCATCACGGCCTCGTCGTCCGGGTTGGGGTTGCCCGCCACGATCCGCGCCAGCGCTGGCCGGAAGGGTTTG
>JBFFHS010000178.1:0-4108 GCA_041556855.1 Gammaproteobacteria bacterium | reverse complement strand
GTGCCACCTTCCAGCGCGGTCCGTTTGATCCAGCACCGCTTCGTGAGCGCGCAGAGACTCAAGTGGATGACAATGTCCGCCTCAGCGCAGCTGTTTTGGGTGCGGCGGAAACCGAGCAGGTGTTCGGGCTGGATTTGTACGCTCGCGGCATTCAGCCAGTTTGGCTGGAGATCGAAAACAACGCCGGATCCCCGATGCGGGTGCTGCCCGTTGCAACCGACCCCGAGTACTTTACCCCGCTCGAGGTGTCCTACATCCATCGCTTCCGCTTTGCGAAACAGGCCAACGAGGCCATGGACGATCTCCTCGAAGCGCTTTATCTCGGCAGTCGCGTCGAGCCGGGGACGATCCAGTCCGGGTTTCTGTTCACCCATATGGACACCGGCACCAAGGTGTTCAACGTCGATATCATGGGGCGGGATCATGAGCTGCGCCGCTTCACCTTCATGATGCGCGTCCCCGGCTTTCAGGCGAAACATCGCGGCGTGGATTGGGCGGCTTTGTACGCACCGGAGCATATCGTCAGCCATGATCGCGACGGCCTGCGACGGGCGCTGGGGAGCCTGCCCTGCTGCGTGACGGATGCCCAGGGTAATGCACAGCCAGAACCGCTGAACGCCATCATTGTCGGCGCACGGGAAGATGTGTTCTACAGTCTGGTGCGCGGTGGCTGGGATGATGCAGGTAGCTATGACTCCGACAACGAGTCCTACGCTTTCAGGCGCCAGGCGGACGCCATTTTCCAAAGGAACGGTCCCGACCACGCTCCCCGTTTCCAGCTGCAGCTATGGCTCACCCCCCTGACGTTGGGGGACAGTTCAGTGTGGGTCGCTCAGGTAGGTCGGGAGTATCAGGCGCGTCAAAAGGCGCCTGTTGCCGTGGATACCATCGCCGCCCGCTTGACGCTTTTTCAAGACCTTCTGTACGCGCAGAGCCTGATGCTGGCGGGTCATGTGAAACGAGGCGATGTCTTGTCGCAACCGCAAGTGGATGACAGCGCCGGTACCCGTTTGATCGTGGATGGTTATCGTATTGTGCTGGGTGTGAGCAGTGAGCCGGTTGCATTGCCTGATCTGGAGTATCTGCCGTGGGACATGTTGCCGTGGGAATGAGGCTGGTCGGCCGCCGATCCTCGCGCGTGGCAGTCTTGGCAGTGCTGGCGGTCGCGGCCACAAGCTGCGCGACCAGTCAGCAACCGGTCGGCGAGGAAGCCGCTTTTCTCGAACGGCGTCAAAGCGCGGCGGAGAACGACATTCAGGTTGCTGTCGCTGTGCCGAGCGCGGCGGAAAGCAAACGTCTTTTCGGCGTGAATTTGTATGCTAGAGACATTCAGCCGGTGTGGCTGGAGATCGACAATCAGTCGGCCCAACCGGTTTGGTTCCTCCCGGCCAGCGTTGATCCCCAATACCTCACACCCCTGGAAGTAGCGGCCTCTTTTGGCGCGGGGAAGCCCGGTGGTCAGCTGGAGCGCGCGCTGCAGGAGAAGTCCATGGGCCTGTTCATCGGGCCAGGCAGCAAGCGAGAGGGGTTTGTGTTCAGCAGTTTGGACGAGGGTACCAAGGCATTCCTCGTCGATGTGCTGGGTGTTGAGCAGGAACTCACGAGCTTCGCTTTCTTTGTTCCCGTGCCCGGCCTGAGAGTTGATCATCGGGAGATCGATTTCGCCAGTCTGCATACTGACGAGCAGCTGCGCCAGTACGATGAAACGCAGCTTCGCGAGGCGCTGGAAGTCTTGACCTGCTGCACCTCGGACAAGAAGGGCAAGCGATCCGGGGATCCCCTCAACCTGGTGGTGATCGGGTATCCCGAGGATCTTTATCGGGCGTTTCTCCGCGCTGGCTGGGATGAAACCGAAACGATCTATCGAGGGTCTCTGTGGAAGACGGCAAAATCCTTCATTGCCAGCGGGCGATACCGTTATTCCCCGGTGAGTGCCCTGTACGTCGATGGCCGGGGCCAGGACGTGGCGCTGCAAAAGGCGCGGGACACCATTCATGAACGCAATCACCTGCGTCTGTGGATGACACCGATGCGCCTGAATAGCCAGCCGGTGTGGATTGGCCAGATTAGCCGGGACATCGGCGTGCGATTCACCAAGAGAACCATCACCACCCATAAAATCGATCCAGACGTGGACGAGGCCCGCAATTATCTTCTCCAGGATCTCTGGTATGCCCAAAGCCTCGGTCGCTACGCTTTTGTGAAAGGAAACAGCGAGGCGCCAAGGACCGAGCCGCGCAGCAATCTCACGGGCGATCCCTATTTCAGCGACGGCCTGCGAGCAGTGATGTGGGTGTCTGGCGATCCGGTGGATATGGAGGAGGTGGAGTTCCTGGAATGGGAGAATCCGCCACCTAAATGAGCGCCCGCGCAGGTATTGCAAGATGGGGTACCTTCAGCCGTGACTGATGGCTGGTAGCGCGCTGGCTTTGGAATCAAGGTCCGGCTACGATATTGCTCGCCGCGCTCCACAGCCCCAGCCAAGTCTTGCGGGGCCTTCGCTGAGAGTGCCGATACAGCGACAAGAACAGGCCGGTCAATCAGACCGACTAATAAAGGAGTGAATAATGGGACCGAGACATGAGCTTCCCCACAGCCGCGCAGGGCTTGCCGCGATAACCGTGGTCGCAGCCGGGTTGTGTTTCAATAACGCGCAGGCCCAGGATGACGAGGGCGTGAGCTTCGAGGGTTTGAAACGGGTTGAGAATGCCAGGGTCGCCGCAGCGTACATTGATCCGGAAGCCGACTTCAGCGTCTTCAAGCGGGTCGCCATACTGGAGCCCCAGGTGGCATTCCGCAGCAACTGGCAGCGGGATGCGAATCGCTCCCGACGCGGCAGCAGCCGCATCAGCACTGCGGACATGGATCGCATCAAGGCCGATCTCGCCGCACTCTTTACTGAGGTCTTCACTGAGCGGCTGGAAGCGAACAACGGCTACGAGGTGGTGGATGTGGCCGGACCGGACGTTTTGCTGTTGCGGCCAGCGATCATCGACCTGGAAGTGAACGCCCCGGATACGCAGACGGCGGGGCGTTCGCAGACGTACACCACATCCGCCGGTTATGCCACCCTCTATCTGGAGGCCTTCGACTCAATGACCGGTGACATCCTCGGTCGGGCCATCGACCGGCGTGAGGCCCGTCGGGCCGGCACCGTGGCCACCTGGAGCAATCGTGTCACCAACACCCAGGATGCGCGTCGTTTGCTGGGACGCTGGGCAGATCTACTGCGTGATTTTCTCGACGAGCACTATCTGGAGGCGAACACCGCCAGCGCCCAATAGGGGGTGTGCGGCTCACAGTAACGGGCTGGATCCTCAGGGCTCTCTTGTCAGAGCCCACTGGGGCCGATCAAGCGCTCGGACTATCGCCGAGCGCAGTGGGCTTCTCAGCCGGGCGTCAGCGGGGCCTGGCGCTTAATCTCGCCGTCTGATCGGCACCCTGGATCGGAAGATAACGATACAGGGTGCCGGCCACGGATATGTCCAGCATGAGGCCGCCGCGAGTCATAGTGAACACGGCCACGCCATTGTTGAAGGCTGGGTCGGCCGATTGCCCCGCGGGACCTGCCGCAACGCCAGCCCGGCCACGAAACTCCAGGTTGCCCGCCTTGAAGGCTTGCAGGGTGTCGGCATCCTTAAAAAACAGGATCTCACTGTAGAACTCACCGCCAAAGGTTATGCCGTGCAGACCATGCCAGACCTGGACGTCACCCACTGGGCTGCTGTCCTCTACCAGCACGCCACGTCCATAGGCTAAGCCGAAGATTGCTGCGACGCGTCCAACGCTGGGAAAAACGGCGTAGCCGTAGGCTTCGTCAAAGTATCGCGCCGTCTGTGGGGCCCGATCACGGAACCGCTGAACCGTGGCCTGGATGCTCGCTGAGGCTGAATTCGCGGAGTCGAAGCGGGTGCTGGCGCCCGGCCCGGCGCAGCCTCCCAGCAGAACGAGCGCTAAGGTCAGCGCGGGGACCGTCCTGCGTGGCGCGGCCGCAATCATCTTTTGCACTCCACGTGCCCGGTGATCCAGTCGGAGCCGCCCGCCACGCTGCCCAGTATGTCCGAGGTAGAAAAGATCCCGGAACGATGCACCACCGTGACGCCCAGAT
>JBFFHS010000177.1:0-4183 GCA_041556855.1 Gammaproteobacteria bacterium | reverse complement strand
GCCTGGACGATGAGGGCTATCTGTATCTGGTGGACCGCAAGAAGAACGTGATCATCTCCGGTGGCCAGAACGTCTTTCCCAGGGAAGTGGAGGATGTGCTCTATGCCCATCCGGCCATCAAGGAAGCGGCGGTTGTCGGGCGCCAGGATGATTACTGGGGTGAAGTGGTCACCGCCTTTGTGGAGGTGGCCCAGGGCGCATCCGTGGATGCCGATGTCTTGAAGCGCTTCTGCGCAGAACGCTTGACGGACTACAAGGTTCCCAAAGCCGTTCACGTGCGGGACGCCCTGCCGCGCAGCGCCGCGGGCAAGATTCTGCATCGGGCGCTGCGGGACGAGCTGAACACGGGTGCGGGCAACGCCTGATGCTATCGCCCGAAAACCTTCCGCCTCCTCCCGCGCACCTCCTTGGTCTCAGTCCAGGCCCAGGTTGCCCGGATTCAAGCGCCGCTGGGGATCCAGAACGTCCTTGATAGCCGTGGCCACGGCCACCGCACCCGGATCCATGCGGCCCGAATAATCGTAGACCTTGCCCAGCTGCAAATGCACGGCACCGAGCTCGGCGAACAGCTCAAGCAGCTGCCGCCGACAGGCGAATACCGCTTCCCGCGCCGCCGGGTTATCCGCAGCAGCGCCGAAGCGCTCCCGATTGCGCGCGCTCAAATGGGCCAGGTGCAACGGCGTCAGCCCATCCCGCCAGTAGAACATGGGCTCGATCAGCCAGTGGGACGCGGACGCGGCCGAGACGATGTAGGAATGCTTGATGTCATGAGCGGCGAGCGCGCCATCATGCTCGGCGAAGAACATTTGCACCCGGGACACCACCTCGTCCGCCCGGTCGTAGGAAAAAATACCGTGCACCGGCAGCCAACGCTCGCCCGTTAAGCCGACAAAACCGCGGATGGAGAAGGGCTTGCCGTAAAGCGCCTCGGGGACACTGGCCTGGAGCTCAACGCCCGCCTGGCGACAGATGGCGCGCGCCTGATCCATCTGAGTCGCCGCATCCACCTGGCTGAAACTCTCGGTCGTTAAGTGCAACGACCATTTCACGTCGGCCATGACGTTGCGGCCGGCGCGCAGTATGCGTCCCGCCCTGGCCAGACCCGCGCCCAGCGTAGGCGCGCTTCTTACGACCTGCCACAGGGTGCCGATGCCTTCCCGGGTGTCCACCCGAGCTGCCGTTTGGCTCTTGAGGGGATCCATACCGAAGGCCCGCACGGCACCGCCCATGCGCGCGACGGCCACCATGGCCTGCACCATGTCAGCGAGAGTCTCAAAGGCAAAGGAGGCAAACGCCACGCCGGCAGGACGGGGGACGATCCGCAACCACACCCGGGTCTTGACGCCGTAAATACCGCAGTCGCCGACAAACAATCCGGTCAGGTCGGGCCCGAAGCCTCGATAAAAGCCGCCCGCGCCGGCCAGCCCGGCAGCGCCCGTGACCACCCGCTCGCCCCCGGGGGTAATCACCTCCAGGCCGAGCAAGCCGTGCAGATCACCCGGCACACCCTGACTGACGGCACCACCGATGGTGGACACGCTGCCGGAGATGGGTCCTGAGAGCAGGCTTTGCATATTCAGGGGCTTGAGCGCGGCGCCCAACTGCTGCCAGGTACAGCCGGCGCCCACAACCACATAGCCGTCGGCGGCGTTGATCTCGTGGATCTCGTTGAGCCCGGTCAGATCCAGCAACAAGGTGCCGGGCGCTGCGGACAGATAGCCGCCGGTATAGGACATGCCGCCACCGCGCACTGCGAGCGCCAGGTCCAGCTCCACCGCGGCCTGCACCGCCGCCATCACCTGCTCGGTGCTGCGCGGCGCGGCGGCGAACAGGGGCAACGCAGCCTGGGCGCCGGAGACGTCGTTGGCGAACAGCGCCAGCGCTTCACGATCCTGGATGAGCTGCTCGCCCAGACGGGCGGCCAGAGCGGTCCCCAGGCTGCTCACATCCAATGATCTCGTCTCTGCATGGCGTGTGCTTCCTCGTTATAGGAGCGGCCGGGCCCCAAGATTAGCATCCAGGACCCGGACAACCGGGGCTGCCGGAGCTGGAGGCGCCTTGCCAGCCCGGCAGTGCAGGCTCATCATGGTTGAAGGAAACATCCCGCCAGGATGGCCCTAAAACACCAACAGCAGGGGAAACATCCATGAGTTCGAACACCACACGTCGCGGCTTCATCACCTCCGCCGTCACCGGTGCCGCTGTGCTGGCCAGCCCCGTGCAAACGAGCAATGCCCGCCTCGGACGCAGGCTCGATCTGGAGGACACCCGGGATAATCTGGATGCCTACATCAAGACTCGCTCAGACGTGGCGGGCGCCGATGCGCCCCTGTGGACCACCGGCTATATCTACAGCTTTATTCCAGGTCAGCGCAGCAAGCTGCTCTTCAAGACGACCGGTCTCGCGATTTCCCGCACCGTCAAGGACGACGAGGGCTACGCCTGGTTGAACCGGGAGTGCCTGTACTTTCAGGATCCGGAATCCGGCGAGGTGCTGGACAGCTGGTTCAACCCCTATCTCGAGCGGGAGGTGGAGGTCTTTCATATTCGCAACACGTCGGTGAACAACCGCTACGAGTATGAAGGCGAAAACGGGCCGTTCCATGCGCCCTACGTGGAGCATTCGGGGGATGTGATCTTTTACTCCGATCTGATGTTCTTCGGACCCTCACCCTTGGACGTGGAGGAATACCCCGCCTACGTAGGCAGCCCGCACTACCAGGGCGCAGCCGTCTACAACCATCACGCCAAACGGGCCGACCTGGAGAACCCGGATCTCGGCGCCGCGCCGGCCACCCTGTCCTGGGTCTCCAACCGCCAATGGGCCCCCTGGATGGAGATGGGCAGCTGGGCCGGCGGCATGATCGCCTCCACCCACGGCAAGAAGCTGGTCAGTGTCAAAGACCTGCCCCGGGACATGCTGGATTACATGGAAGCCAATGACCCGGAGTATCTGCGCTCGCCGGAGCAGGTGGACATGTCGCGGACGTCCTTCTACGAGGAATTCAAGCGGCACGTGGAGAACAAGCGCCGCGGGGAACAGTGATGGACGGTATCTCCCGGCGCGCCGCGCTCAAGGGCGGCGCTCTGCTGGGCGCTGCCACCGGGCTGGGCAGCATGGCGAGCACCGCAAGCGCATACCCCCGGCTGCCCAGCGAGCGCTACGACTTCACCCGGCCTCAGGACAATCTGGACGCCCTGATGCGCATCCAGGGGGACAGCAGCGGCGCCGCCACGTTCATGTACGCCCAGGGCCGCGCCTACGCAGCGTTACCGGGAGAGCTGCCGCGCTACATGAGCGACATGCAGGCGGTGCGGGCCAGCCGCTTTTTCCGCAACGACGACGGCAGCTACGATCAGCACTACTTTGCCGTGGTCTATATCGTTGATCCCGTCAACGGCGAGTATCTGGAGGCGTTCGAAAACCCGATCAACGGCCACGTAGGCAAGACCTACGTCCGCGGGGCGCGCCTGTTGATCCTTCGCCATGGCTACAACGGCTCACGCTGGATCGATCCGGAGACGGGCGCAGTCAACCCCGAGAATCCCTGGGCCTATAACTACCTGGATCCCTTCCTGCTGATCTGGTCGGGTGCCGGCGATGTGGGCTGGTGTTTTCACCAGACGCCGTTCGTGGCCCAGAATTTTTCCTGGAACGACCACAACAAATGGCGTTTCTCGATGACCGACCTGGATGGCGAAAAGTCGTCTATCCCCGCCACCTTCTCCTTTCACGGCGAGGGTCCCTACTGGTCGTGGACGGGCCTTGCCGACGGTTATCAGACCTATCAGATGTACGGCGGGAAATGCGCAGCGGCACAGGACATCCCCGCCGTCATTCTTAAGAACCTGGAACGGCTGCATCCGGAAGTGCTGGCGGGACCGCCGGCGCCGTAGGCACCCTCACCGCGCGCAAGCTGCGACGGCTGCGGACGCGGCCGCCATGGCCAGGCCCCCGGCGAAGCGCGCCGCCGGGTCGTTTTTCATTCGCTCATGTGGGTCCGTTGTGACTTGGGTGTTCCAGTGGTGCTCGCTCAGATCTGCTCCAGAACCTCCAGCGCAGCCCGCTCACCCGATTCCATGGCGCCTTCCAACCCGCGATTTGACAGCGCCGTGTGCTCGCCGCAGAAGTGCAGCCGGCCGGCCGGCTCGCCCAGGGCCAGCAGGAATTGACTGATCTGGC
>JBFFHS010000176.1:0-4187 GCA_041556855.1 Gammaproteobacteria bacterium | reverse complement strand
CTGACCCTGCTGGTGATGCTGGTGCTCCTGGCGTCTTTGGTGCTCGTCTACCGGCAGCTGATCCGCCATCCGCGCGGTTCCGCAGCGGAACTGTGGTGCGTGCGTGTCCCGTTCAGTATCTACATCGGCTGGATCACCGTTGCCACTATCGCCAATCTGAACGTGGTGTTGGAGGACAGGGCTCTGCGGCCTTTTGACATGGGCGCTGAACCCTGGGCGTTCGGGATGGTGGCGCTGGCTACCCTGATTGCGGCGGCCGTCGGCTGGATCCGCCGCGACGTGGCCTATCTGCTGGTGATCGTCTGGGCCTTCGTCGGCATCATCGCGGTACAGCGCGGTGCCGTGGTCGGGATCGCGGCGGCCGTTGGCGTGGCGGTAGCGGTGCTGTTGATTCTGCGCGCGCTGATGATGGGTCGGCCTGGCGCAGCGGCGGCCTAGACTGCGACCAGGGTCTCGTCCACCTCGTCCTGCTGTAACTGGAACATGCGCGCGTACCAACCGCCCTGTGCCATCAACTGCTCGTGAGAGCCCCGTTCGGCGATCTTGCCCTCCAGCATGACCAGGATATCGTCGCTGTCCACCACGGTGGATAGGCGGTGCGCGATGGTCAGCGTCGTGCGACCTGCGCAGAGTACTTTCAGAGCCTGCATCACGCCTCGCTCCGTTTCCACGTCCAGGCTCGACGTGGCCTCGTCCAGCAATACGATGGGGGCGTCCTTGAGAATCGCGCGGGCAATGGCGACGCGCTGCCGCTGACCACCGGACAGCTTGCCGCCCCGCTCGCCGCAGGGCGTGTCATAACCCTCGGGCAGGCCGGCAATCCATTCCGCCAGTCCCGCTTTCGCCGCAGCGGCTTCGATCTCGGCGTCGGTGGCGTCCTGGGCGCCGAGGCGGATATTGTCGCGGAGCGTCTCGTTGAAGATGTAACTGCGCTGGGAAACGACGGCGAACTGCCGCTGCAGTTCTTCCAGGGGAAAATCAGTGAGCTTGCGGCTGCCGATCATGATCTCGCCCTGCTGGGGATCCCACTGGCGCAGCAGGAGATTGACCAGGGTGGATTTGCCCGTGCCGCTGGGACCGACCAGCGCGACATGCTGACCCGGCTCGATGTCTAACGAGAAGCCGTCGAAGACTTTTTTCTGCCGGCTCCAGGTCGCGTCATCGGCATCGTACTCGAAGGTGACATTGGTGAAATGCAGCGAAGGCTCGATCTTCCCCTGCACAGGCTGGGTCGCCGTTTCGTGGACTGCTGGCGGCTGATCCATCATAAAAAACAGGCGCCGCGCCGCGATTAAGGACACCCGGAAATCGGTGTAGTTGTTGGCCAGTCCCACCGAGGTATAAAAGCCCACCACGGAAACGGCGATGACTGCCGGCAGATCCACCAACGCGGAAATCCTGCCCGCCAGGGTCAGTTCGATGCCCCACCAGGCCGACGCCAGAATGCCGACGGTTACAAAGATCTCGCCCAGCGCCCGCTGGGTAGCATCGGCGCCATAAAGTTTTTCCTGACCCTCCTGCATCGTGGCGCCCGTGGCCCAAAGCTCTCTGGCCCGACGCTTCTCATAGCCGAAGGCCACGGTGTCGCGCACACCCTGGATGCTGTCGGCCACGAAAGCGTTCACCTCGCCCAGCTTCTCCCGGTACTTGACGCCATCGCCCCCCAGGCGCGCGACGAGCCAGGGTAAAAGCAGGGTGGTGGCGGCGTAAAAGGGCAGCAGCACCCAGACCAGGGACGGGTCGACCGTCCAACACCAGGCGAGGATGATCGCGGGTACGAAGATGGCGGCCACCGCGGGCGCGATGGTGTGGGCGTAGAAGGGCTCGACCCGCTCACAATCGGTCATCACCCGGCTGACCGCATCGCCGGATTGCAGCTTGGCGGTACGGGCAGGCGCCAGGGGCAGCATGGCGTAATAGAAACGGTCCCGAAACGCGGCCAGGATACGGAAGGCGACGTAGTGGCCGGTGTAGTGTTCGATATAGGAGGCAAAGCCGACGATCGTGCCGGCGATGGCGATCCACTTGACCTGATTCCAGATCACGCTCCAGTTGACGGTTCCCGGCTCATAGGCCTCCACATAGATACCCACGCTGGCGGCGGCTATGCCGAGCACGGCCGCCTGGGACACGATCTTGATGATTCGTGTGCTCAGTGAGATGAACATGATGCCGTTGAAGGGCTTCATGTAGCCCAGCAGACGACGGATGACCTGGGCGTTGCTGGCCCTGGGTGCGGGCCCGGCGGTGGCTTGCAGTGTGCTCATGGGCTGGCCTCCTTCAGATCGCGGCTGCGGGGTTCATGCCACCCGCCTCGATTTCCCGCTTGGTACGGATCATGCCCGCATAGATGCCGTCCCGGGCCAGCAACTCGTCCCGGGAGCCGCTCTCCATCAACCGACCATGATCCAGGACCAGGATACGGTCGGCACGCTCGATGGTGCTGAGGCGATGAGCAATCAACAGCACGGTCTTGTTGGCCGAGACCCGTTCCAGGGCCCGGTTGAGCAGCGTCTCGGTTTCCACATCGATCTGGGAGGTGGGCTCATCAAGAATCACGATCGGCGCATCCTTGAGAATGGCCCGGGCGATGGCCAGACGCTGGGCCTGTCCGCCGCTCAGCGCCATGCCCTGGTCGCCCACCTTGGTGTCCAGGCCATCCGGCGAGGCCTGCACAAAGTCGTAAAGCTCGGCGGCTTTCAGCGCTGCCAGCAGCTCATCGTCGCTGGCGTTCTCCTGGGCAACCGTGAGGTTGTCCCGGATGCTGCCGAAGAACAGAAACGGATCCTGGGGGACCAGCGCGATCTGTTCGCGGATCCATTCCAATGACAGCTCTTCCGCGGGCACGCCGTCGTAGAGAATGGTCCCCGAGTCGGGATCCAGAGTGCGCAGCAGCAGATTGGTGACCGTGGTCTTGCCCGAACCGCTCTTGCCGATCAATGCCACCGTTTCGTTGGGTGCCAGCGTCATGCTGAGGTTGGCAATGGCCGGCGAGTCCGCGTCCGGATAGGTAAAGCTGACGTCCCGGAGCTCGATGGCTATCGGTTGGCCGGTGGCGCTACCGCGGTGGGCATCTTCAGCGCTGCGCACGGGGGCTTTCTCGTTCAGGAATTCGATCACCTTGGCGGCAACCTCCCGCCCCAGGGCCCCGGCGAAGAAGAATTCACCGATGAGAAGCAGCGTCCGGCTGAACTCCAGACTCATCAGGACCACCGCCACCACCTCGCCAGGCGTCATGTGACCGCCGGTCATGCGATACAGGGCCACGCCCATGGCCACCGCCGTGGAGAACAAGGCGAAGCCCAGCTCCAGGAAAATGAACTGGGATTGGGCCACCGCCAGAAGTTTCATGGTGGTGCGGCGCTGGACTTCGTTGCCGGCCTCCATTTCCAGGCCGCGGCGCTGGGCATCGTTGAACATCTTCAGGGTGGTCATGCCCTGAATGGAGTCCAGATACTGGGCGCTGTTGCGGTCTTTCACTTCCTTGTTCTCGGCACTGATTCGGCGAAAGCCGCGGGCCGACGAGCCGACAAACAGGGGGGTGAGCGGGACCCCTGCCAGCATCCAGAGCCCCACCACCCAGTCGATCCACAGGATGGCGGCGCACAGAAACACAGGAATCGCGATGGCGATCCAGACCTGAACGAAATAGACGCTGAAGTAATAGTCCAGGTACTCGACACCTTCGGTCGCGGTGTTGGCAATCTCGCCGGTCCGCCGCTTACCGAGGATGCCCGGTCCAAGCCGCACCACCTGGCGGTAGATCTGATCGCGCACGTTCAGCTTGGCCTCGCTGGAGGCCCGGAACTGGCCGGTCCGGAACACCCAGGACAGCCCCGCCTTGGCCAGCACCAGGGCGACCAGCACCCAGAACCACTGGCGCATCAGATTGCTGCCCGCAAAGGCTGCGTCCACCGTGAGGCCGAGGACGTAGTACAGCAGTATGGTAATGGGCACGGTGGCCAGCCCCGCAATCAGGCCAACCTTGACCCATTTCATGGTGTCCGGGGTGATCAGTCTGTCGTCGACGCCGAGCATTCAGGCCTCTCTTCCACGAATCAGCAACTTACCGCTGCGGGGCAGGGCGCAGCGTGTCGGCAGACTAGACCTTCAACCAGCTTGAAGGTCAACCCCGGCCCTTGACCTTCAACATGACCTGAAGGGGCAGAATCACTTGCCACAGTGGG
>JBFFHS010000175.1:0-4253 GCA_041556855.1 Gammaproteobacteria bacterium | reverse complement strand
GCCGCGCACCTACTGGAGTCCCAACCGCGGCCTCGACATCCTGGCCACTATCACCGGGCCCTGGCAGCAGCTGGTCGACGCCGGCCGCATTACGGTGCGCCTTTTGACCCCCGCGGTCGCTCTTTGCAGCCAGGACGGTCGGGTCACAGGGGCAACGGTGGAAGATGCTCAGAGCGGCACGCGCCAGGATGTTCTCGCCCGCGCGACCGTCTTGACCACCGGCGGCTTCGCGGCAAGCCCGGAGATGTTCGCTCGCTTTACGCCCGCCGCGCCGCCCCTGGCGAGCTACGCGGCCGAGACCTCAACGGGGGATGGAGTGCGCATGGCGCTCCGGCTAGGTGCTCAGGTGCGCAACACCGATGCATACATGACGGGTCTGGGCGGGTTCAAGGCCGAGCCCGGCCCGGGCCGTCTCCGCGACTGGCGGGACGGCTGGGCCATGGTGGGTTCTGCGAATCAACGGGCGCCACGGGAGATCTATGTGGACGCCAGCGGGCGGCGTTTCATCAACGAAGACGAACCCAGCAACGATCGGCGGGAGTTCGCGGTGATGGACCTGGCCGACGAGACCTTCTGGGCCGTCTTTGATTCTGAGGCGCTGTTCGCCGGCGAGTGCCTGATCAAGGGTTGGCACAACGACGATCTCCTGGCGGCCGCCGACGCGGGTCAGTTCTGCTTTGCTGCGGCCTCGATTGAGGATCTGGCCGACCGGGCGGGCATTGGAGCCGAGGGTCTTAAGCATACCGTGGCCGAATATAACGAAGCCGTTGTCACGGGTTCCGACCGCCTCGGCCGGCGCTCGCCCGCCTATCCTCTGAAGACGCCACCGTTCTACGCATTTCGCCTGCAGGGGGGCTCGGGGCTCAGCTGGGCGGGCCTGAGCGTCGATGCCCAACTGCGGGTGCTGAACGCCGCCAGCGAACCCATCCCGGGGCTCTATGCGGCGGGTGAGGTGCTTGGCATGTCTGCCCTGAGCGGCGACTTCACGGTCGGTGGGATGTCGCTGACCCCGGCGCTGGGCTTTGGCCGCTGGCTCGGGCAGCGCCTGGCCCGCGGCCGCGGCGATTGAAGCTATTTCCAGGCGCCGAAGCTGAACCAGGTGACGCCGCCCGGACTGCGGCTTGGGTCGGAGACCGACAGACCCAAGCGCCGTTCCCCGGAAGCCTCGGCACCGCAATCCCGCTCCGCGCCGAAAATCACCTCCCGACTCTGGCTGTGCAGGCTGGGGATGATCAGCTCGACATAGCGCTCGGGGGAGAAGCCGGCCTCGCTCACCAACGCCTTGAGGTCCATGTCTCGCAGCTGCTTGTACCAGGGCTCGTTGTTGTAATAGGCATCCCAGTCCACGTAGAACTGATCATACGGGGCAGCCTTGCTGTTGGGCGGCAGCTCCACGTGCAGCATCAGTCCGCCCGGCTTCAACACCCGATAGCATTCCGCCAGGCACTGCTGGAGCATTTTCGCCGGTAGCTCGTGCAGAACCTGGGACGACCAAATGAGATCGAAGCTGCTGTCGGCAAACTTGAGATCATCACCCCGCATCTGATGAAAATGAACCGGTACCCCGAAAGACTGGGCACGCCCGTGGGCGTAGCGCAATACCGGCGCGCAGGGATCCGTGGCGTGTATGTCCAGATCCGCGAAAGTCTCCTTCCAGGGCAACGTGCTGCCGCCTACGGTGCAACCGATTTCCAGCATCCTGCGCGGCGTAAAGTCGGGATAGCGCTCGCGCAGGTAGTGCGCGGCGCTGCGGCCCACATCGTCGTGGTCGTCTCCCAGGAAGCCGAGGAAGAACACACTCAAGCCCTGCTCGTAGAGCGCACCGGCGGCCACGTCGTCCTCGAAATATTCGGTGTCATAGCAGCCGGGCATCCCGTGCACATCCAAAGCCGTGATGTTGCGCGGGACCGTAAGCTCCGGATCCAGAGTCAGCGTGCCGCCCACATCGCGCTTGCCGAGAGCGCGGCAGTGGGCCGCGAGATCCGTGACTTGCCGTTCAATGCCCGGAATCACGGAGCGATAGACCATGCGCTGCGTATCGCTGCGCATGCGCGAATAGAATTTGAACAGGGTTTCGCCCTTTATGGCGCGATGCACTTCCCGGCCCTCCCGGGGTCCGCGACCGTGCTCACGCTTAAACGCAGGCTCCACCCGCTGCTCGTAGGCCGTGCGCATGAAACGGGCCACGTCCGATAGTAGATACCGGCGCATTCCCGCGACAAAATCCTGGCGCGCCGCCTCCTCGCGGGTCCAGTCAAGGCCAAGTTCGTGGGTTACCTGTCTGGGCATCTCAATCGGTCTCCAGATCATCTGCGGGCACCGCCGCTGCCGGGTGCTGGACATGCCCGGATGTGCGGAGGTACTGGCACAGCGTTCTTGATCGAGTATACCTGCTTCGATTGAACAGGCCCGGGCTCCGGTCTCGTTGCGCCCAGCAGGCCTGCGCGGGCCACGGCGAGCCGTTAGAATTCGGGACACTTCTGGTGTCGCCCGGCTCAGATCCTATGCCCGAAAAGCGCGCGTGGTCCCTGGATTCGCTGGTACTGATCTTCGCGATCATCATCGTGGCTCAGTTGCTGGCCTATGTCGTCCCCCAGGGCGCCTACGAGCGGCAGCCCTATCCGGAGAACCCTTCCCGGGAGATGGTGGTGGCAGGAACCTACGCCAGCACGCCCGCAACCGAACAGGTTCGTTTGTGGCCCTGGCATTTTCTTCTCGCCATCCCCAAAGGCCTGGAAGCCGCTCAGGACATCATTTTCCTGATCTTCCTGGTTGGCGGGGTCATCGCGATCCTGCGCGAAACGGGCGCCATCGACGCCGCGCTGCACGGCGCGGTAGACAAGTTCAGCCACAGCCCCGGGCTATTGATTGGCGGTTGCCTGGTGATGTTCAGTCTGGGCTCCTTCACCATCGGCATGGGCGAGGAATACGTGCCGCTGATCCCGATTCTGGTGACCATGAGCCTGGCGATGCGCATGGATGCCGTCGTGGCCATGGGCATGGTCTGGGTGCCCTACGGCATTGGCTGGGCGTGCGCGGGTACCAATCCTTTCGGCGTAGTGATTGCCCAGAATATCGCCAACGTGCCAATTACCTCAGGATGGCCATTCCGACTGGCCATGATGGTGCTGTTTCTCGGCATCGCTTTTCATCACGTGTATCGCTATGCCCGCAAGGTGCAGCGCGATCCGGCGGCCAGTCTGGTCGCCCAGGTGGATTACAGTTCGGGCTTCCAGCCACCCGACGACCTGCACTTCAACCCGCGCCGGATTCTGATTCTATTGACCCTGGTGCTGGGTATTGTGGGTTTCGTGGTCGGCGTCGGCACCTTCGGTTGGTATATCGCCGAGCTGAACGCAGTGTTCATCGCGGTCGGGCTCATTGCAGCGCTGCTGGCCGGCATGTCGGCCAGAGACACCAGCGTCACCTTCATTCGCGGCGCCGCCGACATGACCGGTGCCGCGCTGCTGGTAGGCTTCGCTCGCACAATTCAGGTGGTACTGGATGATGGTCAGGTCATCGACACGATCATCCACAGCATCGCCAGCCTGTTGCAGGGCACGGGGCCGGAGGTGGCAGCATTGGGCATGTTGGCCGTGCAGACCATCTGCAATCTGTTCATTCCTTCGGGCAGCGGGCAAGCCTTCGTGACTATGCCGATCATGTCGCCCCTGGCCACGCTCACGAATGTTCCGCAACAAACGGCGGTCATTGCCTATCAGTTTGGCGACGGTTTCACCAATATGATCATCCCCACCAACGCATTGATGATGGGCACGCTGGCCCTGGGCCGGATTCCCTATGGCGCCTGGGTCCGTTTCGTCGGTCCCTTATTGCTGAAGCTGTTCTTGCTCGCCATTGCAGTGCTGATCTTCAGCGTGCATTTCGGTGCCGCCGTTGGGCTGCATCCCTGACTTGGGCCGGCAGCCCTGATCTGTCCAAAGCTGGCTAAACCACGCTGATCCGCGGCGGTCCGGAAGCTGCGCTGCCGATGACGGAGAAGCCCCTTTGTACCAGGGCCGGCGCGCGGTCGGGGTGCACGGCGGCCAGTAAGCCGCCGGAGGTTTGTGGATCGCAAAGCAGCGCGCGGTGTGCTGGGGAAACCGCGGGCGCGATGGTGAGGGCGTCCGCTAGGGCGGCGCAATTGCTGTCGTGAGCGCTGGTGCGCGTGCCGCCCGCTGCCGCGGCCAAGGCGCCCGGCAGCAGCGGCACGTTGGCGGCGCAGATATCCAAAGACACCCCGGAACTTTGCG
>JBFFHS010000174.1:0-4361 GCA_041556855.1 Gammaproteobacteria bacterium | reverse complement strand
TCCGCTGATGCATCTCTTCCAGGCGCCGCTGCAGCGCCTCGGCTTCCCGGCGCAGCATCTCCTGCTGCCAGCGCTGAGCCGGGGTGGGCTGTTGCCGGGAGTTAAGGCTCCCGGCCAGGCGTTCCTGGCGGCGCGCCAGCTCCTCCAGTTGGCGGACCGTGTCATCCACCTGCGCCGACTGACCCTCCGGCGACATGGGGCTGCCCGTCTCGTACTGGTTTTTTTCCAGGTCCATCTCCAGCTCGAACATCGCCGCCAGATCGCGCCCGGCCTGCATACCGCCACCGCGAGCATCACGCTGAAAGGACAATTGGATATCGGTAAACGCCGCTTCAGCGCGCAGCAGATGCTGCAGCGCCTCCTGCTCCGGCTGAATCGCCTGCTCGAGATCCACCGCGGCGAGACGCTCGGCAGCGGGCACCATGGCCGCCGCCGCCGCCTCCAGGTTTTCCACGAAGGTCTCAATCTTCTCGTCGGCGAAGACCAGCTCCCGGGCCCGGGTCCGCCGCGCCAGAGTCTCGGCCTGCTCGGCCAGGGTGGTCTGCAATTCCGACAGCAGCGTGGCATTGTCGGTGACGTCCGGGTCCTGCTCTTGTGCCTCGGTCTGCTCCCGGAGCAGATTCCAGGTCGACACCAGAATCTCTTTTTGCCGCTTGGAGATCTCCTGTTCACCCTGACCCATGCCGCCGCCCATCATGCCGCCTGACTGCTGAGACTGGGTGTAGCGGCGATCAAACGGCTGCACTTGGATAAAGTACATATCCGTCCGGGCGGTCTTATCACGGTCCGTCCCCATGGCGTAGTAGGCAATCAGATCACCTGGCACCAGGGCGCCCTCAGACCCACCCATCGCCTCCAACATGAAGACGTGATCAACCACGGTCTCGCGGGTATCCACAGGCAGCGTCACCGACTGCCACTCGCCACCGTTCACCGCGTAGCGCAACTGCAGCGACTCCAGGCCGAAGTCATCTCGCGCATCGACCCGGGCAGTCACCTCCTCGATGCTGCTGGCATTCCAGTCGCGCCCGGGGCGCACCAACTCGATGGATGGTTTGCCGTCCTCCAGCAGCTTGATGAAATAGTCGTCGGTCAGGCGAATCTGCTCGCCCCCCACGCGCGCGGCCAGGTAATACTGCCCATCCTCGTTGAGCGTAAAACGGGTCCGGGCGGCGACACCGTCCTGCTCCAGAGGTAGGGCGGTGCCGTTGAGCACCAATTCGCCCGCGGCCAGCGGCGCTTCGGTGATCAACTCCACGTCGATGGTGGTGTCCTGTATGGCGCGGATATCCCCGCCCGGCTCGAAGCTTTCGCTGGGCCGCTGAGTCCACTCAGGATAGCGATAGGTCAGGCGAAAGCGTTCCACGTTGGGCAGGTCGACCACATTGACCTGATAGGTCTGGCTGCGAACGCCCGCCGCAGTGACGAAGTAGCTGAAGGGCTCGCGGATCGAAAAAAAGCTGAACTCAAAGCCGCCAGCGTTGCCCCCCATGTCCACGTCCTGCCAGGGGCCGGTGCCCATGCGAGCGTGGATGTTGGCGCTGGCCGGATCAAAACCCTCCATGCGGGCCCGCACGGTCAGGTTGCCACCACGCCGCACCGCCTCGTCGCCGGGGGTCACGACAATGCTCTGGGGCGGCAGCAGATCCATGCCGGTCCAGCCGGCCCACAGATGGCGCACGCCGTAGTTGAGCAGACCAGGACCGGCAACCGCAAGCCACAACAACGCGCCGAGCGAGAACGCAGTAGCCGCGCCGGGCCAGGTAAACGCCCGGGCCTCGATCTGCCGTTCGACGGGGAAGCGACGCGCCACCTCCGCCGCATCCTCCGCAAGCAGGCCGCGCAGCGGGTTGTTGGGGTCTTTCAGGCCGAGATAGGTTTCCACCCGGCCGGCAAAGGCCGGAGTCCTGGCCTCCACTTCGCGTGCCGGATCCCGGGCCAGGCGCCGCCGCACCGCGACCAGCCAGACCAGCACCCCAACGGCGCCCAGGGCGAGCAGACCCCGGGCCGTGTAGATCACCCCATCGGCAAATCCCGTGCGCACACCCAGCAGCGCACCGGCCGCGCTGACCACCAGAGCCAACACACACAGAACTGCCAGACCCCGGACCAGCGCCAGGTGCTCAAGCCGCGTGCTGAACGCCGCCAGGTAGGTATCCAATCGATTCCCAGTCGTCACGCTACTCCTCGGCGCTGCCCGAGATAGCCGTTCCCAAGGAGGGATTCAGCCAACACGATCAGCGCCAGCACAATCAAGACGCCGTGCCAGATCGCCAGGGGCGCTGTCTCCACGGTCGCGGCAGCGGCCATCGCGGTGCTGTCTGGCGGCGGCGTGTTCAGCAGATCCTGCCACGCCGCCCGCTGAGCCGCCGTCATGACACTGAGATCCGACTCGCGTCCATCCGGGTTCACGGCCACCAGCGCCTGTCCTTTAGGAGTATAGACCTCATAGAAACCCGTTTGGCTCAATTGGATATCGGCCGCCCGCCGCGTACCGGCCAGGGTCAAGACCGTGTTGCCCTGAGGATCAATGACCTGGCCCGACGCGCCGCCGGACTGCTGCAAGGCCAGCAAGCTGCCGGCTGTCTGGTGCCGCTCCAGGCGGTCGGCGCCGCTCAGATAGCTCGCCGCCTCGGCCACAAAGTTCACGAACACAGGCTGCACCGGTAGATCGCTCCATGCGTTGTCCAGCCGCGTGGTCAACAGCAGGATGTGTCCATTGCCCATGGTCCGTTCCAGCAGCAGCGGCTGGCCATCGCTTAAGCCCACCAGCATCCGGTCTTCGGGCGCTGGGCTGATCGGCACCCCCTGGGCCACGCTGACGCCGCGCCAGCCGCGGGTAGCGGCAAGCGCCGGATGCGTCAACTCAATGCGGGTCACCGCGCGCACGCCCGCCGCGTTCGCTGCGATCTCCGCCAACTGGTGCCCGGTCAGCGGCAGTGCGGGACGTTCCAGCGCCGCATCGCCCAACGCGGCCAAGACGTTGCCGCCGCCCCGGACGTACTCGGTCAGCGCGTCCGCCAGCCGCTCACCCACAATGCCCAAGTCATCGATGACCAGCCACGGGTAGCGCGGCAGAGTCCGTGGGTCCAGGTCTGCCACGTGGACCGGCTCCGCTGCATAACCGCCGGGGATCGCGGCCAGCGCGGTGCTCAGATAGGTCACCGGCAGCCCTGCCTTGTCCCGAGTCAACAGCAGCACCGGCGCAGGCGGCCCATTGTCCACCACGAGATACCGGACATCGTCGGCTGCTAACTCATCACCCGGCGTCAGGCGGGCAACGACCCGGTTATCGCCCTCGCCCAACTCAGCGGGTGCGAAACGAAACAGCGCCTGACCACCGGCCGCCACGACGTCAGTGTGCTGGGCGTGGCGCTTGCCGTTGACCAGGAGGGTGACGGCAACGGATGCGTCGCTGCCGGCGTGGCTGCGCACACCAACCTCGAAGCCCTGAGCGGTGGCGCGCAGCGCGGCGATGCTCCAGTTGGCGACATCCGTTTCGGCCACCGCGTGCAGAGTCAGCGCCACGGGTCGACCATTCACGGGCGCCGGAACCAGGTCAGCAAAGCGCGTGGGCAAGCTGCTGGCCTGCAGGTCCGTAATGAGATGCACGTGAATCCGCTCGTCGGCCGCCAGCTGTGGATCAACCAGCGAGCCGACGGCGCCGATGACGCTGCCCAGATCGACACGATCGTAGCCTGCACGCAGACCTGCGATTGCGGCTTCCAGCGCCGCCGGTTCCCGCGTTGGGCCAATCCGCATGTCCAACGCACTGCCGGCTGCCACCAGCTGCAGCCGATCGATTTCTGCGGCATCCCTCAGGATGCCGCGAGCCACGTCCCGAGCCGTCGCCATGCGGGCTGCGTGCCCCATGGACAAGGAGGTATCCACCAGGATCAGATGCTGCGACGGCGCAGCACCGGAGAGCACCCGGGGCGGCCGATTCCAAACGGGCTGGGCAAAGGCAAGCGCCAGCAGCACCAACAGCGCCACCCGCAAGCACAGCAACAACCAGTAACGCAGTTCCCTGCGCACATGCACGCGCTGCTCGCTCGCCTCCAACAGCATGGTGGAGCTGAAGGGCTCTGTCTCCGGGCTCTGGGTCTTCAGCCGATGCAGCCAGATGGGCAAGGCAACGGCCGCGAGCCCGGCGAGGAACAGGGGCGCGAGCAGAGTCATGGCTACCTGCGCCGCTGCCGAAAGAGCAGATAACGCCGCAGCGGCTGATCCAGGGGCTCAGCCGTGTTCAGCAACACGTGATCCGCGCCGGCGCCCGCCGCCGCATCGGCCATGGCGCGCACGTGCGCCTGAATACGCTGCGGATAGTCAGCGGCCATGAACCGTGGCGACACCTCTACGGC
>JBFFHS010000173.1:0-4384 GCA_041556855.1 Gammaproteobacteria bacterium | reverse complement strand
TGGATCTCCTTCTCTTCCGCAGACAGCGCATTGAACCAGATCTCGTCGCTGCCGATGGCAATACCCTCGGGGCATTCCTCCATGTACTCCGTATCGTAGATGGCGGTGTACCAGGACTCGACGACGAACCCGAGTCTGCCCTTTTCCGCGGCGGCGACGTTGTTCACCGCGCCGGGCACGAGCAGACCCAGAAACGGCAGCGTCGTCAGCAGCGCTTTCCCTTTCAAGAGATCCGTCACTTCATTGCTCCCCAGGCTCTCCCGCATTGGCCTCATCCGAAGACGACCAGTAGCCCTTCCCGGTCGCCAGATCGCGGACGAAGTCGGGCGGCGGAACCGTGTCCAGTTTTCCTCGTATCTCGCCCTCGGGGTAGCGGCGCGTTTTCAGCAAAACATAGCTCCAGCCCAGCAGCATGTACTGGGCATGGGCATCGGTCACTTCAACCGAGCCGGTGATGGGACTTTCCAAGCCGTTCCCGCCCAGATCAATGATGGCCACCGCATTGGTCCCCGGCTGCGCCGGTCCGTGCAGATGTATCCCTGTCGGTGCCGATGTCAACCCCGTGTAGCTCACCTGCCAGGAAATGGTCATCGTGGGGATGTCAAACTGGATCTTCGCCACTCCAGTGCCGTCGCTCTTTGTCACGGTGGTTTGATCGGCGGCGGAGAGGTCGGCCGCGAACAGTCGAATACCACCCCAGGCGTCCTCCGCAGCGGATGGCGCCCAGTATCCACTCGCCAGCACGGCGACTACGAGAGCACGCCACGAAGAAGCCATTTTTGTTCGGTGCAACATGTGATGCGCGCTGCGCGAAACAGCGAGTTCCGAGGCAAGTCCTACCACAATGGTTCGTAATAAGATTCTAACGCACGCCGAGCGCAGCGCAGTGCGTGGCCATCGGCGCCGCTGGCGCGGCACGGCCTGGAATCTTCACCCAAGAACAAGCCTAAGGGCCTGGGATCCGCCCCATCAATTACATTGGCGTTAGCGGCCATACAACAGACGCATCGTTAGCTCGCCTTAGCAGTCGGTGTTTTCCTGTCCCACGCCTGGAGAACAAAGCCCGTATACTGCCGCGCCCATAGGGAAAGCCGAGGGAGGCCGATCAGCGTGGACCGTGACAACGCCATTCGCTGGGCAGGTATTGCCGCGTTCGTGATGCTTTGCCTGGCCGTGCTTTACGTAGCGACGCGAACCACGCCCAGCGAGGTCGCTGCAACGCAGGCGGCAGATGACCGGTCCCGCGCCGCCCTCCAGGCAGCGAAGAACTGGGTGTCCTATGGCCGGACACCCTGGGAGCAACGTTACAGCCCGCTTGCTCAGATCAGCTCGTCCAACGTCGAGCGCCTGGGACTGGCCTGGTGGTACGACATCGATGATCAAAACGTGGTGGAGGCGACGCCGTTGGTCATCGATGGGGCGATGTATGTGAGCGGGCCCATGGGCAAGGTCTATGCGCTCAACGCCGCGACGGGGGAGGAACTCTGGCGCTTCGACCCAAGGGTGCCGCCCAAGACGCTGGTCCGCGCGTGTTGTCAGCCGGTAAACCGGGGCGTTGCGGCATGGGGCGTGCGTATTTTCGTCGGTACGCTGGACGGTCGCCTGGTTGCCCTTGACGCCCGGTCCGGTGAGAAGGTGTGGGAGCAGCTCACCACCGATCCGAAGGAACCCTACACCATTACCGGCGCACCGCGGGTCATCAAGGGCAGGGTGGTGATCGGCAACGCGGGGGCCGAATACGGCGTGCGGGGCTACGTGTCCGCCTACGAGGCCGATACGGGCGAGCTGGCCTGGCGTTTCTTCACCGTCCCGGGGGACCCCGAGCTGGGCTTCGAGAACGATGCCATGCGGATGGCGGCGGAGACGTGGACGGGGGAATGGTGGACGCTCGGCGGCGGGGGCACCGTTTGGGATGCCATGGCCTACGACCCGGAGCTTGATCTTCTTTATATCGGCACCGGCAACGGGGCACCGTGGAATTACGAAGTGCGCTCGCCGGGGGGCGGCGACAATCTGTTTCTCTCATCCATCGTGGCGCTGCGGCCCGATTCGGGCGAATACGTCTGGCACTACCAGACGACCCCGGCGGAAAACTGGGACTTCACGGCGACCCAGTCCATCGTCCTCGCCGACCTGGAGATCGAGGGAGCGGTTAGACGAGTTCTCATGCAGGCGCCCAAGAACGGCTTCTTCTATGTGTTGGATCGGGCGACCGGAAAGCTCATCTCGGCGCAACCCTTCTCGGCGGTCAACTGGGCCAGTCACGTGGATCTGGAGACGGGACGCCCGGTTGAGCGACCCGGCGTGCGTGCCAAGGGAAACGACACGGTGATGGTTCAGCCGGGACCCTCGGGTGCCCACAACTGGAATCCGATGGCCTTCAGTCAGCAGACGGGTTTGGCCTACGTACCGACGCTGGACAGCCGGTATTTCTATCAGAACGACGCGAAGTTTCAGCCCGCCGAAGGGTTCTGGAACCTGGCCTATGATTTAAGCATCCGCATGGATTTTTCCAATCTGGGCACGGAAAGGCGGTCACGGACTTATCTGCTGGCATGGGATCCAGTCAGCCAAAGGGAAGCCTGGCGCGCCGATGGGAGCGGCGGCGGCCTGTTGGCCACGGCGGGTGGACTGGTGTTTCGCGGTACGGTCGAGGGCAACTTCGTCGCCTACGATGCGGCCTCCGGACAGGAGCTCTGGTCGGCCAAGGTGCAGAACAGCGGCGTGGCCGGTCCCATGTCCTATCAGGTCGGTGACGACCAGTATGTGGCAATTGCGCTGGGTCGCGGCGCCGCCACCCTGATGGCGGGACCCGTGCCCCAGCCGGCTCGTATGCCCCATGCCAATCGCGTCGTCGCCTTTAAATTGGACGGCACGGCGAGCCTGCCGGACTATGAATTCACACCCCAGTCTCTGCGCTCACCGCCGGACATGCAGGTGGACCCTCAGGTCGCCGAGGCGGGTCGCTTCGTCTATCATCGTTTTTGTTTCGGCTGCCATGGTCGGGAGACCCGTGGCAACAGAATCCAGCCGGATCTTCGCTACTCGGATTATCTGGACAACGGGCTGTGGGAAGAGGTTGTGATCGGGGGCGCTTTAGCCGGTGTCGGCATGGTGTCTTTCAAAGACGTCATCACCCCCGAGCTCGCCGAGGCGATCCGCGCCTACGTCGTCCTGGAAGCGCAGCAGGCAGCCCAGAGTGCATCGCAGTAGCATAGGCGGACATCAGGCCGGGACGTTGGTCGCCAAGCAAGGGGACTGAAAAATGACTCGTGTTGGACGCCGTGGTTTTCTCGCTGCCGCCGGGCTTGGCCTTGGCGCGTTTCTCGATAGCCGATGGTCGAGGGGTCTTGCTGAAGACAGCGAGGCTGTAGCGAAGGCGTCGGGCCCGCAGGTTGCATCTGATGCTCGGGTGATCATGCGACGGGGTTATACAGATTGCCGCTTCGGGCAACTGCACTACATCCGCGCCATGCCTGCCGCAGGTCCAACAGGCAAGCCGCCTCTGGTCCTACTGCATCAGAACCCCTCCTCTTCTGTGGAATACGAGCCGTTGCTGCAAGCCATGGGCGCGGATCGGGAGGTGGTGGCCTTCGATACCCCCGGCAACGGCATGTCGGATTGGCCGCCCGAGCCCCAGGATATGACCGGGTACGCCGCGGCCTTCGCGGACGGTATGAAGAATCTGTCCTTGGGCATGCGGCAGCCCGCTGACGTTTTCGGCTTTCACACCGGCACGCTGCTCGCGGCGGAGCTGGCTATTGCCGAAGCGGAGAAAGTGGGCCGCCTGGTGTTGTCCGGGATTCCTTACAGAACCCCCGAGGAACGCCAGGAAAGACTCCATGAGATCGAGACCGGGCCAAAGCTCACCGAGGATGGTGAGGAAATTCTGGGCATGCAGCGGCGGCTGTGGAATTTTGTGGTGACCCGGCGGGATCCGCGCGTGCCGTTGCAGCGGGCCGCGCAGATCTATATGGAAAAAGCCAAGCCCATGGACCGCTACTGGTGGCCCTACACATCGGTCTGGACCTATGAGTTCCAGGAGCGCTTTCCCCTGATTTCTCAGCCGGTGCTGATCCTGCAGCCCCACGAGGCGCTGCTGGAGTACTCCAGGCGCGCGGCGGAGCTCATCGGGGATGTGCGTATTGTCGAGCTGCCGGGCCTCGACCGCGACGTGTTTGACGTGGGGTCAGCGCTGATCGCCAGCAAGCTGCGGGAATTTCTGAGCTGATCGGCGGGTCTTCTTCTATCGGGTGACTTTCAGGCGCCTGGCGCAGCCGGGCTCAGGGGCGTAGGACGTGAACGTCAGGGCCGCTCCCGCGGCTCGTCCAGAGTCTCGATGGCCACCAGCCGGGAGTCGGCGCTGCGCCATCTGATTTCACGC
>JBFFHS010000172.1:0-4485 GCA_041556855.1 Gammaproteobacteria bacterium | reverse complement strand
GAGTTCTGCATGGATGCGATGGTCCTTCAGATACATACGGATACTGGCGATCAGCTCAAGGCCAATTAACACCATCAGAAACAGGCTGAAGACCTCAAACAGGTCTTCCACGCCTATGAAGAAGCCCGGGCTTCTGAAAAGGTTGGAGACGACCTCGTAGGCGACTTCCAGGGTCGCCGAGGCAACCACAACGAGCATCAGGGCTAACAGCGCGTAGGCGATGTATCGCTCGGCATGATCCAGAAGTTTCACAGGATTGTTTTCCCTGTTCCCCGACTCGACCTATCGTAACATCTCGCCGCCCACCAACGGCTCGGCAACCGGTTGCACGGCTTGCTCCCGCCCATTTGATGGGTCCTGCCGGAGAAGTGCGCCCGGATGGGGCTGATCAGCTCCGGACTTGGACCGCGCCCGGCCAGAACGAACAACCCCAGGTTTTCGCGTCGGAGTCGCTGGACGGTTACGTTCGCGGGTAAGCGCTATTTTGCGGGCGCGGGATCGGCAGCCGCCCGGTCAGCCAGTTGTCGGCCCTCGTCCCCGAGCCCCGCGTTCTCCAGCTCCGCCTCGTTCAAGCGATAGCCGCGCAGCAGCAGTATGGACAAGATCGCCGTCGCCGCCGGGATGTAGGCAATGCCCAGCAGGAGTGCCTGGCGGACCGCGGGTGACTGCAGCGCGTCGGCGGGCAGCGACTTGTCAAAGCCTGCGCTGCTCAGCGCTACGCCGACGATGAGCGGGCCCAGGGCGGCGGTCAGCTTCTCAATGAAGCTGTAGAACGCAGCATAGGCGCCTTCCCGTCGCACCCCGGTCACCCGGGCGTCGTAGTTGATGATGTCGGTGAGCATGGACATGGCCAACAGGATGTTGCCGCTGGCCGATATACCCACGATCCCCGCGCGCAGACACAGCGCCCAGATAGGCTCGCCTGGTTGCGCGAGTATCCAGCTCAGGGCATACAGGGCGAAACAGGTCGCCGCGATCCGATAGGTCTCCGCCTTGCCCAGGCGCCTGGACAGCCGAACCAGATAGGGCGTGGCGATGATGGTGGACAGGGTAACCACGACACCGAAGATCGCGAACACATCCAGCCGCAGCTGCAGCGAGTTGACGACAAAAAACAGCATGGCTGCACCAGCGGAAGCGATGCCCAGAAGCTGCAGGAACTTCACCCCGATCAGCCGGATGAAGTGGGGGTTGGTCGCGATCGCTGCTATGTCCGCTCGGAAGCCTTGCACAGCAGCGCCGCCTTGGGTCTGGCGGGCGTCGCGAGTGCCGAAGAAACAGCTGATCATGGAAACGAACACGATGATGCCGCAGCCCGTGCCGATCCAGGCGTAGGATGACCATTCGGTCTTGCCCAGCCATTCCAGCGCCGCTTTGGCGCCCGACATGGCCAGCAGCTGCCCGATGGCGAAGAACCAGATGCGGTAGCCGTGAATGGAAGACCGTTCATGATAGCTATCGGTCATCTCGGCCGGCATGGCCATGAAGGGCACGTTAAATAGCGTATAGCCGATTGTGTAGATCACCATGGCAATGAACACGTAGGCGATGGTGAAGACCTGGTTCTCCAGGATGGGCGTGGTAAAGATCAAAACGAACGACGCGCCGGATACGAAGGCACCAACCAGCAAGTAGGGGCGCCGCCGCCCCCAGCGCGAGCGGGTGCGATCGCTGGCCAAGCCGACGATGGGGTCCGAGGCCACGTCGAACAGTTTGGTGAGGAACACCAGCGTACCGGCCAGGGCGGGTTCGATTTTAAGAATGCCGACCATGTAGAAGAGCACCAGGCCGGCGATGCCGTTCATCAGCAGGGCCGTGCCCAGTCCACCGCACGCCCAACCCAGCTTCAGCCGGGAGGGTAGCTCGCCTACGTATTCAGTTTGCGCCGACATGGCCGGGTAGCTTACGCGCCATCGGGCGCGTCGTCAGGCTCCGGACTGCATCGGAAGGAACACCCGATCCAGCATTTGCTGCCGTTCCGCGTCGAGTCGCTGCTTGAGTTCGTCCCCGGGCTGATACTGATCCACCAGCGCCGCTGCATCGATGCCCGCCTCCTCAAGCGCCGCTTCCAGCACCAGCTGGCGGTCTTTCACCACCCAAAGTTCCCGCGTCAGGTTAAAGACCACTTGATACAGCGGATCCGGCGTCGTGCGACCCGGGTTCTCTTGCGCGGTCATGGCTTAGTTCTCCGGTTTGGTGGCGACGGTGACCCAGGGATAGTGCATCTCGCCCAGCCCGTAGCTCTTTGCATCAATGAAGCCGTGCTCGGTCGCCACGTCCGCCAGGTTCAAAAGCGCCGCGCCCCGCCAGTAGGGTTCGCCGCCGTTGACCGCGTTGAATTCCTGCTGCCAGATGTCCAGCTCGTCCCGATCCCGGTAGGGGCGGATGTCGGTCATCAGTACCTGGCCGCCGGGCCGCAGCAGCCGAAAGGCTTCAGCGAACATCGTATGGGTGGCGTCCACAGGGATCTCGTGCAACACGATGTAGGAGGTCACCAGATCGAAGCTCTCGTCCGGCAGTCCGGAATCCTCGAAGGGGGCCTGAATGAGCCGCCAGGCACAGCCCATCTCGTTGCCGGTTCGCTGGGCATGCTCCAGCATGGGCACGCTGAGGTCGCAGCCGGTGATTCTTGCATGGGGGAATTTTTTCGCCAGCGCCACGGTGTAGTGACCGCTGGATGTGCCCATCTCGAAAATGTCCTGATAGTCGTCCCGGGGTAGCTCGTTAAGTACCTGGCCGCGCTGCTGGAAGATAAAGCCAGGATAGTTCTTGGCCACGTAGCGCTTGTGAATGAGCTCGCCATGAATGAAGCCCATGTGCTCGTGGCCATTCCAGCCGCCGGTGGTGCGGTGAATCTCCACGTCCGGCCAGTAGGCAGGCATATAGCAGTCAGGGTTCTTCTCCAAAGTGGTCTTGCCCTGCTGCAGTCTGGCCATTTCTGGCTCGAGCTCGTCCCGGATCTGCTCAAAGGCATCGATGGTAATCCGGCCGTGGCTGTCCGACATCCACTCGCCCAGCTGCCGGTAGTTTTTGAAGACGGGAAAGTCGGCCAAGGCCTCTTCCACCTGCTCCAGACGCTCGTCCAGGTCCTCGGCAAGTTCAGGGACGCGCGCGGCGATCTGGTCCCGGGTGGCCTTGGAAAGCCGGGCGGTAATGCGGCCCAGGTCCGCTGCGAAATCAATGCTGGCGCGGCCCCGTTGGCGCAGACGTAGTTCCATGGTGGTTGGTCCTGTCGTGGTCCTGATCACGGGGATTGTTGTAGATTCTCACCGGGTGATCAATAATTATGATATCGATAACCATAACGTATAGGCCAGGGGTAGGTGTATGGATCTGCAGCAACTCAGATGTTTCGTGGCGGCGGTGGAGCTGCGCAGCATCAGCGATGCGGCCAAGGTGCTGGACGTGAGTCAGCCGGCGGTGACCCGCAGCCTGCAGAATCTGGAACACAGCGTCGAGACTACCCTGCTGGAACGGACCTCCCGGGGCGTCACGCCCACCCCGGCCGGCCAAGTGTTCTACGAGCACGCCCGGGGCATCTTGAGTCAGGTGGAACGCAGCGTCTCGGCGCTCGCCCGCCTGAAAGGGGAGGCTCCGATGACGGTGGTCGTGGGTACGACGCCCAGCTTCGTGGATCATCTGCTGCCCACGGTGCTGACCCGCTTCATGACCGCCTGGCCGCAAGCCCGCATCGTGATTCGCAAAGCGTTGCTGCCCGAGCTGCGGGTCATGCTGGAGCATGGCGAGATCGACATCGCGTTCGCCATCAACCTGGATGCCCAGAATGTGAAGGGGGTTGTCACGGAGGAGCTGCTGCCCGCTCGCATCGTGTTCCTGGTGGGTCGCGGGCATCCTCTGCGTGGGGTGACGCGGGTATCGCCAGCGGAGCTGATCGAGCACAAGTGGGCGTTACTGGATTCGGCAGATGTGCATGCTTATTTTCGGTCATTATTCGATGCTTTTGGACTGACGGCGCCCGAGCCTGTGATTCGCGCCAACTCCATGCGCCTGTTGAAGTCGCTGGCCGGTGACGGCGACGTGATCATCTTTCTGCCCCACTTCATGGTCAGCGAAGAGCTGGCCAGCGGTGAGCTGGCCGCCTTGCCTTTCGCCGAGAAGCAGAGCGCCATGTCGGCCTGCCTGCTGCTACGCAATGCGCGTATGCGGCCCGAGGTGGCCGCCATGGCGGATATCGCTCGCCAGGCAGCGCGGGAGTTCACCGCCTCGGGTGAGACAAGGGGGGTCGACAGCAACTCCGGACAGGCCGCCTGAGCATGGCCGCAATGACCACCGCCGCGGGGCGGCGTGATGTGAATACCTGGGCCGGGGAATCTATTGCACTGTTTGTTGGCGCTCTTAAGGCCAACCCGTGAGCCGGGTGACCGAGGCCCAGCGGGTCAGCTACGAGCAGGTGGGCACCGTCCACATCCCCGGCGTGGTGGATGTTACCGCGGCTTTCGAGCTCACCGCGCTGCTGGATGAGGT
>JBFFHS010000171.1:0-4558 GCA_041556855.1 Gammaproteobacteria bacterium | reverse complement strand
GCGGATTGCCGGCATGGATTGCGGCAACTGCGCGCTGACCATAGAAAACAGCATGCGCCAGCTACGGGGCGTCACGGACGTTGCCGTCAGTTTCACCACTAAGACCATGGACATTTGCGGCGACTTCGATCTGGCGAGCGTTGAGCGGCGCCTCAAGGAGTTGGGTTATCGCCTGGCTGGACCAGAACCGCCCCGCGTGGCGGCGCTGCCTGAGCATCGCGGCGTGCGCGGTTTTCTGCGCTTCCTCTGGGAGCAGCCGCACCTGCGACGGGTCGTCATCGTCGCGGCGGCGGTGTTTGCGGGCTTGCCCGTGCTGGCCGGTGTTGATCCAGTCGCCGGGATCGCGCCTCTGGACGCGCTGTTTGCGGTTGCCGTGCTCCTCGCCGGGGCACCGGTGTTCCTGAAAGGCTTCCGTGCCCTGCTGTTTGCCCGCCGCATCACGATTGATCTGCTCATGGCGGTCGCTGCTATTGGTGCCTTGAGTATTGGTGCCACCGGTGAGGCGGTCACAGTCATGCTGTTGTTTATCCTGGGTGAGGCTATGGAGGCCTACAGCGCCGAGCGCGCCCGGGATTCGCTGCGCAGCCTGCTCGCCCTGCAGCCGCAACAGGCCACGGTGCTGCGCGCCCGGGAAAATGACCGCGATCAGCAAGATGATCAGGGTCATGGGCACGATCACGCCGTCACCGTGCCGGTGGAGGATATTGCCGTGGGCGAGCGAGTGTTGGTGCGCCCGGGGGAGCGGATTCCCGTTGATGGCGACATCACAGAGGGCACCTCATCGGTGAATCAGGCGCCCGTCACGGGAGAAAGTGTTCCGGTTCTAAAGAGCGCAGGCGACGCCGTGATGGCGGGTACGGTGAATGGCGAGGCGGCGCTGACCGTGCGCGTAACCCGCATCGCCGCGGAAGGCACCATCGCCCGTATCGCCAAGCTGGTGGAGCAGGCCCAGGCCCAGCGCAGCCCCCAGGAGCGCTTCATTGATCGCTTTGCCCGCTGGTATACGCCGGCGGTCGTGCTGCTGGCGGTGCTGGTCGTGGCCCTGCCCGTGCTGGCCTTCGGCCAGCCGCTGCTGGATGAGGCGGGTACCCGCGGATGGCTGTATCGCGGCCTGGCACTATTGATCATCGCTTGTCCCTGCGCGCTGGTGATCAGTATCCCGGTCACCGTGGTCAGCGGCCTGACCCGCCTGGCCCATCTGGGCGTGCTGGTCAAAGGGGGTGCCCAGTTGGACCGGATGGCTGACATTCGGGTGGTGGCCTTCGACAAGACCGGCACCCTCACCCACGGAAAGCCCCGGGTCACCGGCATCCGCGCCAGCGATTGCGATCACCCGTTCGATCAAAACGGCGAGTGCGACAACTGTGATGAGGTCGTGGCGGCGGCGGCGGTGGTGGAACGGGGGTCCGAGCATCCCGTCGCCCACGCCATCGTTGCGGAAGCCGGGCAGCGTGACGTGGCGCACCGCTGGCAGCCCGCCCAGGCGGTCACTGCCCATCCCGGCCGCGGCGTGAGCGGCAAGCTGACCAATGGCGTGCGGGTCGCGGTGGGTTCCCGCGCCATGTTCGATGCCGGCATGGCCGGCTGGGACAAGGTATCCCAACACGCCGATTTGGCCCGCGAGGCGGGAGACACGGTCATGTACGTGGCTGCCGACGACAAGCTGGTGGGCTACATCGGGGTACAGGATGCAATCCGCGCGGTGACCGCCGGGGCATTGCAGGCGCTGGCGGAACTGCGCCCCAGCGTCAGCCGCGTCATGCTCACGGGCGACAATCCCCAGGCGGCGGCCCGGGTCGCTCAGCGCGTGGGTGGAATCGACGAGGTGCGGGCTGGCCTCATGCCCGATGACAAACTGGCCGCCATCGGCGAGCTGCGCGCAACCCGCGGCACGACCGCCATGGTGGGGGACGGCATCAACGATGCGCCGGCCCTGGCGAGTGCCGATGTGGGCATTGCTATGGGTGGCGGCGGTACGGCCCAGGCCATGGAAACTGCCGACGTGGTGCTGATGCAGGACGATCTGTCCCACGTCCCTCTCGCGCTGCGCATGGCGCGCAAGTCGCGCCGGGTGATCAAAGAGAACATCACGCTGAGTCTGGGCCTGAAGCTTGCCTTCCTGGCACTGGCGATCCCCGGCATCGCTACCCTGTGGATGGCGGTATTGGCCGACGTGGGCGCGACGCTGCTGGTCACCCTGAACGGCATGCGTCTGCTGCGGCAGTCCTGATCGCGGATTGCCGCGACGCTCGAGGAAGACGCCGCCCGGCCAGTCCGGTTCTTCCCTGTGCTACCGTAACGGCGGCGCATTGCATGGCGCCGGCAGCTCGGGGGAGATCACGATGCAATCGACCAGGCGCCGCAGGGACACTGTCGCGGCGAGCCTCATTCTCTGCCTCGTGATGTTCGCGCTGGGGGGCGGCTCGCAACCGGCGTACTCGGCCGACGACCCGGCCCCGACGGTCCTGATCACCGGAGCCAATCGCGGCATTGGCCTGGCCTTGACGAAAGCCTATCTGGGGCGGGGCTGGGCAGTCATTGCGACCTGCCGGCGTCCGTCGGCGGCCGACGCGCTTAAGACCCTGGCAGCCGAGTATCCGGGCTTGCGCATCGAGCAGCTGGACGTGCTGGATCACGCCATGGTGGACGAGCTGGCGGCTAAGCTGGCCGGGCGTCCGATCGACATTCTGCTCAACAACGCCGGCATTCACGGACCCCGGGAGCACCAGACCTTCGGGGCTTTGGACTATTCAAGCTTCGATCGCGTCATGGCGACCAACACCATGGGGCCTTTGAAGATGGCCGAGGCTTTCCTGGAGCATGTGGCGGCCAGTGAGCAGAAAAAGATCATTACCGTCACCAGTTCCTTAGGTTCCATCAGCCGCACTTTCGGCGGTCAGTATTTCTACCGGGCCAGCAAGGCAGGCGTGAATATGATGATGGCGACGCTGGCCAAGGACGTGAGGGACCGGGGCGTGATCATCGGCATCGTAACGCCTGGCTACGTGGATACCGACTTCACACGGGGTAGCGGTGGGCGGATTCCGAAGATCTCAGCCGCAGAGAGCGCCGCGACTTTACTGCCCGTGATCGACGGCTTCTCCCTGGAGACGTCGGGCACAATGATGCGCCAGTCGGGCGAACCGCTGGCCTGGTGAGTTTGTGACGCAGCCGCTGATTACCGGTGTGCACGCCCTCATGCTGGGTGTCCCCGAGTTTGCGCCCTTGCGGCGTGTGTTCACCGAGGCCCTGGGCTGGGACGTGGTAAGCGAGGCGGAACTGGATCGCGAGCTTTGCGAGGCCCTCTGGCAGGTCCCCTCGGCGGCCGAAGTTGTGGTGCTGGCCGCCTGCTCGGTGCCCTATGGGCGCGTGCATCTGTACCGTTTCCCCGCCGCGGCGCCGACGGAGGTTGCTGACCGGGGTCCGCGCGCCTTCGGCTTGCGCGCCATGAATACCTACGTGCGGGATATGGATGAGGCCCGAGCACGCATCGAGGCTACCGGTGGTATGTGGGGCGCCGAAACCCGTTTTGACATCGAATCCCTGGATGGCGTCACGCAAACCGTGCATCAGGGCCGGGCGCTGCTGCCTCATGGCGCCGGGCTGGTGTTCGTCGTACCGACGATTCCCCGCTGGACGGCGGCCTGGAGCCAGGATGAAAGCGTCTTCTGCCCGGAAGCCACATCCGTCGTCGTCGCTTCCGCCGACGCCGACGGGTCGAAATGTTTCTGGGGTCCCGATGGACTGGGTCTGGAGATTCGCTACGACGTCGTTCAGACAAATCCCGGCACCAATAAGATGGTCGGGCTGGAGCCGGATGCCGCGGTCCGGCTGGTTTTCGGCTGGGGCGAGAAGACCGCCCGGGTCGAGATACTGGGGCGCGCCGAGGATGCTTACCAACATGTGGTCAGCCCCGACCTAACGCTGCATCAGCGTCCGGGCGTTGGTCTCGGTCCAATCGGCTGGGTGATCGAAGTCGCCGATCTCGACGCCGCCCTGGCGCGTATGGCGGCCACCGGCGGCCGGCTGATCGCCGGACCGCTGGCAACGGACAACGGGCTGCACGGCGAACGGCGAGTGGCCACGGTCGAGACTCCGGAGCACACCTGGTTGTCCGTATGGGAGGCAGCTTAGCCCTATGCAAGCCAGCCCCGTGCGCTCTCTGCTGATTCTCGCGGCCTTGACCCTCTGCGCTTGCGGCGAGCGGCAGGCGGAAGTGATTGGCGGTGGCGTGGGCGTGGTGCAGGGCACCGCGGGCGAGGCCAAGTGGCTGGCGTTTGCGGAGCGAGTGGGTGACCTGTCCAACGGCGCGTTGACGCTGACGCCCATGGTGGGCGGCGAGCTCGGGTCAGAGGAGACGATTCTCAGCGCGCTGCGACGTGGCCGCGTCAAGGTGGCTAACCTGTCGGGCCTGGTAGTGAGCAGTCTGGTTCCGGAACTGGCCCTGATTCAGACGCCCTTTCTGTTCGACAGTCACGCCGAGGCCGATTATCTGTTGGACAATCATCTCATCGATGTCTACGCGCCCCTGCTGGCTGAGCAGGGTTTGCAGTTCTTG
>JBFFHS010000170.1:0-4568 GCA_041556855.1 Gammaproteobacteria bacterium | reverse complement strand
GACCACACACGGTCCTTCGAATAGCAGTGCCCACAAAAATGCCCACAAGTGCTAGGGATGCGCAAGGACACCTCATGGACGAGGCGACAACCACATGATTCTATTAAAGGAATTGGTGGAGCCGAGGAGATTCGAACTCCCGACCTTCGCATTGCGAACGCGACGCTCTCCCAACTGAGCTACGGCCCCACCGGCGAGAACGAGCCGGATTGTACCATCCCGCGGCGGCAGGGAACCTCACTATTGGGCCGGGGATCGGCCAGCGTTATGATGCCCCTACACACGCGTGATCAGGCCTAGTGACACCAGCTATCAGACTAGCCACCCCGGCAGACGCCGCGATCATCGCTGAATTCAATCAGCGACTTGCTGCGGAAACAGAAAACAAGAGCCTACCGGCTGAGCTGATCCGGTCGGGCGTATTGGCACTGCTGGCGGATGCCGAACAGGGCCGCTACTTTGTAGCCGAACTCGAAGGCGAGGTCGTGGGCCAACTGATGATCACCTACGAGTGGAGCGACTGGCGCAACGGGCTGTTCTGGTGGATCCAGAGTGTTTATGTGACCCCCGCGGCGCGCCGAAATGGCGTATTCTCGGCCCTGTATCGGCACGTCGCTGCGCGGGCCCGCAAATCAGGCGCCTGTGGTATCCGCCTGTACGTGGAATCGGCCAATGGCCGCGCCCAGCAGACCTACCGGGCCATGGGCATGACCAACACGACTTATCAGGTAATGGAGGCAGAATTTTGACCAAGACCACAGCGGCAACTCCATGCTGAAACCTGGCGATCGTGCGCCGGAGTTTTCCCTTCCCGATGACAGCGGCGCGGAGATCTCGCTCACGGGGTTATTACACCAGGGTCCCCTGATTCTGTTTTTCTATCCGGGCGACTTCACTCCCGTATGTACCAGGGAGGCCTGCATGGTTCAGGATCTGCACCAGGATATTCTGCGCGTGGGCCTAAGCGTGGCCGGCATCAGCCCGGACGACCCCGCCAGCCACCAGCGCTTCAAGAGCAAGCTCAGTCTGGCGTTTCCCCTGCTGGCGGATCCAGAGCGCCACGTAGCCAGAATGTTCGGGGTGATTGGTCCGCTCGGTTTCAGCGTGCGGCGCGCCACCTTTCTGATTGACCAGCAGCGGGTGATTCAGAACCGCATCTGCGCAGATCTGATGGTCGGCCGCCACGAAGAGTTCCTGCGCCGCGCAGTCATGCTGCGCGAACTGGCCGCGGGCGGCCAGCACGGCGGAGCAACCGACGGGCCTAATCCCGAACCGTAACCACTACCCGGCGCAACTGGGGTGACGTGCGATGCTCCCACAGGTATATCCCCTGCCAGGTGCCCAAAGCTAACCGCCCTTGCGTCACGGGCACGGTCAAATCGGTATGAGTCAGGACGCTGCGGACATGGGCAGACATGTCGTCGGGCCCCTCTGCGGTATGCTGATAGCGCATATCACCGTCGGGCACCAAGGCGGCCATAAAGGTCTCCAGATCGCCACGCACGGCTGGGTCGGCATTTTCACAGATCATCAGCGAAGCGCTGGTGTGCCGCAGGAACACGTGGCACAACCCTGCCGCCACCTGACAGGCGGAGATCGCGGCGCTGACCTGTCGGGTAATGTCGTAGCTACCCCGCCCCTCCGTCAAAATCTCAATGTCCTGCTGAAACACCTGCATCGGCCCGTTGCATAATCGCCGCCATGACACCTGATCGCTTCCAGAAACTCAAGGATCGCCTGTCCCGACGCCAGCCGGACCTCACGGTTCTGGCCGAGGAGGTCCACAAGTCCCACAATATTTCCGCCGTGCTACGGACCGCAGATGCCGTGGGAATCCAGGAAATTCACGCCGTATCGTCCGGCGGCGAGATGCGCCGCCACCACATGATCTCCGGTGGCAGCAAGAAATGGGTAAACGTCAGCTTTCATCCGGACATTCAAACCGCCTGTGCGGCTCTTCATGGCGGGGGCTTCCGCATACTGGCTGCGCATCCCGTGGCCGCGGCGGAGGACTATCGTGACGTGGACTATACAAGGCGGATCGCCATTCTGCTGGGCGCCGAGCTTGATGGGGTGAGCGGGCCGGCAGCCGCGCTGGCGGATGGTTTCGTCCGCATCCCCATGGAAGGCATGGTGGCGTCGCTGAACGTGTCCGTGGCCGCTGCCTTGATTCTCTACGAGGCCCGGCGCCAGCGGGAGGCCGCGGGGCTCTATCGGCACTCGCGTCTGCCCGCCGATGTCTTTGCGCGCACGCTGTTTGAATGGGCCTATCCCGAGATCGCGGCCCGCTGCGCGCGCCAGAACCTCCCCTACCCGGCTCTCAGTGACGACGGTGAACTATTGGAAAATCCCCTGGCCCCGACGCGCTAGCCGGGCGTATTCAAACGCGGCCGTTGGCTGGCTCCCGGCCGCCCTCCCCGGGTGACCAGGGACGATCGTAGTGCAGGCGCAGCGTCTTTACCTTGCCAAACCAAGGGATGGTTACGATGTAGAGGTTGCCGTATTCATCGGCTTCGATCGCTGGCACGTTCTTGCTGCCACCCAGTTCGGCGATCAGCAGCGCAATGGTGTCGGCATGGGCCACCACTAAGGTAATTTTGCCTTTATGGTCCTTGAGAATTTTCGCGATCAGGCCCTCAACGTTTTTGGTGTCCGCTGCCGTTACCGGCAAATCCAAGCGCGCGGACAGAGGTGCGGCTGTCTCCTGAGTGCGCCGGTACTCCGTCGCGTAAATAGCATCCAGACCCGCCACCACATCCACGTCTACTAAAGTAGCTGCGAGGAGTTCCGCACGCCGGCGGCCCAATGCGCTCAGCGGTGGATCATCCGTACGCGGCATCGGCATGCTGGCGGTATCCGTGTGGCGCACGAAAATAATGGTCGTGGTGGCCTGACTCTCAAAGAACCAGGCCAGGCCAACAGCCACCAGCACAAAGCCCGCTACGGGTATCAACTGATTCCGACGCCGCGGCGGCGGCTTGGGCAATTTCTTCTTTTCGCCGAGCATAGGTGGTCAATCAATCGCCGCTGAAGTTCCGGCGGCGTTGTTGGCGTTCCACCACCGTGTATTCAGCCTCGATTACGCGGGGCTGTTCGGCACCAGCCTGGCCAATAGACTGACCCAGCTTTCGCCGCAGCCACCACAGTCGCAGGCTGAAGGCCAGCGCCCCCAGCGCAATCAGGCCTACGACCACCGCCAGCAGCACCGCCCCGAATACAAAAGCGATGATCGCCAACGCCACGGCGGCGAGCAGCGACAACACCTCAGTAACAGGGTTGCGTTTTCCAAGGTCAGTCATTCGTTGCACAACGCCCCTATTTTACTCAAGCAGGCTCTCCAACGTGAAAAACTCTGATAACCCGAGCTTTCAGGCCGCCGGTACCCCCCTCGCACTGCTGGAAAGGCCCGGCGGCCGGGCCTGCCCACCGGACCGGCACATCAATAACTGGGATCGGAGCCAGCCGGATCCGGCCGGGGCACGCTCCGGCGACACCCGGCCACGTAACCTGGTTTTACCTTGCAAGGCCAGGGCCTGAAGGCCAGAATCTCAGTCGCTGGAGAGGTGGCAGAGCGGTTGAATGCGGCGGTCTTGAAAACCGTTGACGGATAGCATCCGTCCGGGGGTTCGAATCCCTCCCTCTCCGCCAACTACGATTGGGCCACTGAACTCGACTCAGGGCGAAGGGCTGCCGGCAGCCCATATCCTTACAATGTCTTAAGCCCCTTATATATATTTATTTTTCAATGTTTTACATAATATTCCTCATGTTTTTTGAATAGGCGCTCCATCTTCGCAGGCCCAACTCACGGCCGCAAGATACGGCAGCCTAGGCAAACTTCGGCTCTATGCACGTTTCAAAACGCGGTGCCTCAGGAGAAACCACGCGCCCGGTAGCGAGGCCAGCAAGTTCGCAACATACATGAGCAATGCCAGTGCAACCGCCGCGTCTTTTTGTACACTCAGCGCCTCGAAGAAGGTAAGGAAAAGCACCTCCCGCACACCCAAACCGCCAATCGAGATAGGAAGCGAGGTAAGCAGAACGAATGCCGGCACGAGAATGAAAACTGAAAGAATCGACACGGGGATATCAAGAGTCACCATCCCCAGATAGAAAAACAAGACCCGGATTAACTGCATCAGCAATGCCAGAAACACGGCCCACCCTAACGCTTGAGGATGCGATCTGTATTGTTGTACAAGCTCGATAATGGCCAACGCCGCATGATGTCGTCGGCTACCTGTCGGCGAAACCCGTAACAAGAGTTTCTGAAATGCCGGGTGTAAGATAAGGAATGCGCCGAGGAAAGCGAAGGACATCCCGACGATAGCTGGTTGGGCTCCGGTTGCAAACCCAATCTCACCCGCCCAAGGGGCGACCGCAAGCAGCAGCACCCCAAGCGCTCCAAGTCCGAGCAGCCGATCGAGCAGTACGCTGGAAAATGAGTGTGTAAGGCGCAGACCATGATGCTTTAGTGCCGCGACACGGACCACTTCCCCTCCGCCGCCTGGCAGGAAAATCGCAAGGAAGTTGCTGAGAAAGGTGATTTCCAGCATCGGCCATATTGT
>JBFFHS010000169.1:0-4614 GCA_041556855.1 Gammaproteobacteria bacterium | reverse complement strand
TCCATCTCGTTGCCCAGCACCGGCTGGGCGCCCAGGAGCGACGCGATGAGAGGAATCAGCAGGCGGTGTGTGCCCATTTGCGAGTCGTCTGACGGCGGCTAGCACGCTGTGTGGCCAGCGGCCTATGATACACAGGCAAAAAGCCAGGAGTGCCAACCCGTGGACGTGGACATTATTCTCGAACCTGACCTGACCCCGAGCCAGATTTGTGAGCTGGGTCAGGCGGCGGAGCAGTGCGGCATTCGCGCCCTGTGGACGTCGAACTACTTTGCCCACTGGGACGCTTTCTTAAGCCTGGTGCCCCTGATGCAGGCGACGAACAGGCTGCTGGCTGGGCCGCTGGCCGTGAGCCCCTTCGAGATGCACCCGCAGAAGATCGCCAACAGCATTCTGTCTCTGAATGAGATGAGCGGCGGCCGGGCCCAGATTGCCATCGGTGCGGGGGAGGGCAATCTGGACTGTATGGATCTGAAGAAGCCGCCCAAGATCGTCAAGGCCGTTCGCGAGGCCATTGAGATTGTGAAGCAGGCCGCCCGGCGTCAGCTGGACAAGGGCTATGAGGGCGAGTACTTCAATGTGAAGTTTCCCTGCAGCTACGACTGGCTCACGCAGCGGCCGCCCTTCGTCTATATCACCTGCTACCGTGAGCAGATGATGCGGATGGGCGGGCGCGTCGCGGACGGGGTGTATCTGGGCTCCATGCCCACCGACATCGTCGAGCCTGCCATGGAGAACGTGCGCACCGGTATTTCCCGCAGGGACGATGACGGCGCCGGTGTGCGGGTCAACAATTTCTGGGGCTGGCACATCAAGGAAGACGAAGCCGAAGCCTACCGGGAATCCCGGCGCGAGCTGGCCTGGCGCGGCCGCAAGCTGGATAAGGAAATCGTGCGCCTGTTCTGCAGCGAGGCGGAGACCGAGCTGGTCACCGGCAATTTCGATGCCTTCGTTGCTGCCTGGTTCGATCGCTCCGGCGAGGTCAAAGGGATACCCGAGGAAACCTGCCGCAAGCTGATGCACGGTCTGACCTCGACCGGCGGCCTCAAGGACCTGGACCGGGAGATCCAGCGCTTCAAGACGTTCGAGCGGGCGGGCCTCACGGAGATTTCCCTGCGTCTGCACGAGGATCCCATGGACGGCTTGAAAATCATCGGCGAGCACATCGTGCCCGCCTTGCGGTGACCGGCCGCGGAGCGGATTGGGCTAGAATTCGCCGGCTATGATTCAGCTTGCTGCTATCTCGCGCCGGGTCCTGATTCTGGGCTGTCTTTTCAGTCTGGCCGGCTGCAGCGCACTCATGACCGTGAGCCGGCTCACGCCCGATGGTCACCAGCTGCGCACCGCCGATGTGGCCTTTGGTAGCGAGCCCCGCCAGCAGCTTGATGTGTATCAGCCCCGCGAACAGAGCGGGCTTCGGCCCGTCGTGGTGTTCTTCTACGGTGGTGGCTGGACCGGCGGCGTGAAGGAGAAGTACCGCTTCGCCGCCTCCGGGCTGACCGAGCGAGGGTTTGTCGTGGTGATTCCGGACTACCGGGTGTACCCGGAGGTGGTGTTCCCCGCCTTCGTCGAAGATGGCGCCGCCGCTGTTCGCTGGGTCGTCGACAATATCGCTGACTACGGTGGTGACCCGAAGCAGATTTTCATCATGGGCCATTCTGCCGGCGCTCACATCGGCGCCCTGCTCAGCTTCGATGAGCGTTATCTGCAGCGGGTGGGCGTAGAGGCCGCAAGCCTGGCCGGGTTTATCGGCATGTCCGGCCCCTATGATTTTCTGCCCCTGGGTGACGGCTATCTCCAGCAGGTTTTTCCGGACGAATCCCGGGCGGCCAGCCAGCCGGTGAATTTCGTGGACGGGGCGGAGGCTGCGGTGCTGCTCATTCACGGCAGCGGCGACAGCACCGTGAGCGCAGATAACGCGCGCCGACTGGCGGCGCGGATTCAGGCGGCTGGCGGTGAGGTAGACCTCGCTATCCTGGATGGCGCCGGACACGCCCGCCCGGCGCTGGCCCTGTCGCCGTCGCTGCGTTTCTTGGCGCCGCGAGTGCTGGACTACAGCGTGGCGTTCATCCGTCGTCGCGCCACCCACCATGCGACTGCTGCCGCGCTGTAACCAGGGCCTGCGTCGGGCCGCGGGCCTGGTCGCCGCCTGTGCTCTCGCCGCCTGCGTGGCCGAGCAGGATGGCCCGACAACGCCCCAGGTGCGTCTTACACCGGTGACGGTGGGCAGCGCGGAACGGCGCGACGTGGCGGTCTTCGAGGCCAGCGTCGGCCGGCTCGAGACGCCGGCGGCGCCCCAGGTGGCCGCCGAGACGGCTGGGAGGGTGCGCGATATTCGGGTCAGCGATGGCGCGCGGGTGGAGCCCGGAACCGTATTGGCCATTCTGGACAATGAGCTGCAGAGGATTCAGCGCAACTCCGCGGCCGCCGAGCTGGAGCGGCTGGAGGCCCTGCTGACCAACCAGACTGCCACCGTCCGCCGCCTGGGCGATCTGCTGGCCGACAACTCGGCGGCTCAGAGCATGTACGACGAGGCTGAAGCGCAGCAACGGGCTTTGCAGGCCCAGCTCAAGGATGCCCGAGCAAAGCTTGAAGATGCCAACTATCAGCTGGAGAAGACGCGCATCGTCAGTCCCATCGCAGCGACTGTGCAGCGCAAGCTGATTTCTGTCGGCGACTACGTGGCGGTGGGTCAGCCTCTGTTTGAGCTGGTGGAATCTCGCCGCCTGCATGCCTATCTGCCGTTCCCCGAGACGGTGGTGGGCAAAGTGCAGCCTGGTCAGCCTGCGGCCATGAGCCTGCCCGGTCGGGTTGAAAGCGAGGTGCTCACGGGTACCGTCACTGACATCCGCCCGGTGGTGGGTAGCCGCAGCAAAGCCATAGAGGCGATCGTGGAGTTTGACAATCCCGGCGACTGGCTGCCTGGCGGCAGCGTTCTGGGCGTGGTGACCATCGCCGAACGGCCCGGTGCGCTGGTGGTGCCCGAACTGGCCGTGGTGCGCCGTCCGGCAGGCGAGGTGGTTTACGAGATCAAAGACAACGTTGCCGTCGCCCGGCGGGTCTTGCTGGGTGAGCGTCGGGATGGCTGGGTGGAGGTTACCGACGGCCTGGAGCCGGGTACCGTCGTGGCCCTGGACGGCGCCGGATTTCTCACCGACGGTGCGCCGGTTCGCGTGCGGAGCGACGCCGGATGAATCTGCCTGAGATGTCTGTTCATCGCTGGGTGCTGGCATTCATGCTCAACGCGGTCATCGTGCTGTTTGGCCTGATTGCCATTCAGCGCATCGGTGTGGACCGTTATCCCACGATCGACTTTCCCATGGTCTCCGTGCAGACCGTGCTGCCGGGCGCCAACCCGGACATCGTGGATTCCAGTATCACTAACATCATCGAAACGGCCGTCAACAGCGTACCGGGGATCGACTACATCTCCTCGACTTCTTCCCCAGGGCTTTCCTTTGTCAACGTACGTTTCGCTTTGGAGAAGGATCTCGATGTGGCGTTCACTGAGGTTCAGGCCAAGGTCAACCAGGTGCTGCGCGAGCTGCCTGATGACGCAGACCCCCCGGTGGTGTGCAAAGTGGAAGTGGGCGCCGCCGCGGTGATGTGGCTGTCCCTGTATGGCGACCGGACCCTCCAGCAGCTCAATCAATATGCTCGAAATAACATAAAGAAAAGGTTAGAAACCATTGATGGTGTCGGAGAAGTTCAGATCGGAGGCCGCCGTGAACGGACCATCCGGATCAATGTGGACCTGGTACGGGCCGCCGCTTTCGGGATTACCGCCCAGGATATCCGCGCGGCCCTGCGCCGGGAGCATTTACAGATGCCGGGCGGCTTCTTGGTCAGCGATCAAGGCGAGAGCCTCATCAAGCTGGACTTGGAATTCCATAGCCCGGAGGAACTGGAGCAACTCATCGTGCGCTACGAAGACGGCTTGCCCGTGCGGCTCGCCGACTTCGCCAGTGTCGTAGACGGTCTGGAGGATTTCCGCCAGATCGCGCGCTACAACGGGCTGCCCGCCGTGGGCCTGGGTGTCGTTAAGGTCAGCAATGCCAATACGGTGGCGGTGGTGGATGCGGTGAAAGTCCGCCTGCGCGAGGAAATCGTGCCGCAGCTCCCGCCGGGCCTGAAGCTTGAGGCGTCCGTGGACACGGCCATCGTCATCAAGGAGCGCGTGGCCGCCCTTAAGAACCATCTGCTGGAGGGCACCCTGCTGGCCGGGCTCGTGGTATTGCTGTTCCTGCGCAGTTGGCCGTCCACCTTGATCATCGCCACCGCTATCCCGGTGTCCCTGCTGGGTGCCGTGGCGCTGATGTTCTTTCTGGGCTACACCTTCAACAGCATGACCCTGCTCGCCCTGCTGCTGCTCATCGGGGTTGTGGTGGATGATGCCATCGTGGTTTTGGAGAACGTGTTTCGTCATCAGGAGCAGCTGGGCGCCGCGCCCACAGCGGCCGCGCTGGACGGCTCCCGGCAGGTGGTGTTTGCGGTGGTGGCATCCAGCCTGACACTGGTTTCCATTTTCGGCTCGGTGCTGTTTCTCGGCGGCATCCTGGGGCGATTCTTTGAATCTTTTGCTGCCGTCGTCACTGCAGGCGTGCTGGTCTCGCTGCT
>JBFFHS010000168.1:0-4649 GCA_041556855.1 Gammaproteobacteria bacterium | reverse complement strand
CGGACCCGCGGACGCGGTGCCCACCTCCTGGATAGTGCTGGAGGCAATGCTGGAGAGGGCGTACAGCGTGCCCGCATCCCGGGCCGCTTCGGCAACGGCGATCTCGCCCCGGTGATGGAACAGCCGGTTCATGGCCGTGGGCGAGCAGTACAGGGGCATGTCCAGATCAAAACCCAGCACCCGGGTACGCAGATCAATGTGCTCCACGTTGCGCAAATAGCGCGGCACCAGCTCAAACTGCTCGAAGGCGCGCGTGTTGTGGGCCAGGGTCCATTCATCGTCGGCACCGCCGTCGATGTAATGAAACATGGGCGCGGGCAGCCGGCGCCGCGCCACCGCGCGCAAGTCCGCAATGTTGTGACAACGGGCCAGCAGACCCCGCGGCGTCCTGGCAGGTTTACCGGCCATCCTTCTCAGCCGACGCTAATGACCAGCTTGCCGAAGTGCTGACCCGCCGCGATATCGTTGAGCGCCGCCGGTGCTTCGGAAAAGGCGTAGCTTTTGGAGATCACCGGATGAATTTCGTGTTTCGCCATCAGCTCCAGCATAGCCTGGAAATCGGCCCGATGACCCACGGTGATGCCGTGCAGATGAGCATTCTTGCCGACGATGCCCATCAGGTTGAACTCCTTAGTCATGCCGCCCAGGGCCCCGATCAAGGACACGTTGCCGCCCAGCGCCAAGGAAGCCAGGGACTGTTCCAAGGTACCCGCGCCGCCGATCTCCAGCACCCCGTTGACACCGCCGGTCAGCTCGGCAACCCGGCCGCCCCACTCGGGCTCTGTCTTGTAGTTCAAGGTGACGTCGGCCCCCAGCTCCCGCGCCCGTTCCAGCTTCTCGTCACTGGAAGAAATCAGCGCCACCTCAGCACCCATCGCCTTGGCGAACTGCAGGCCGAAAAGGGCCACGCCGCCCGTGCCCTGAATCAGTACCGTATCGCCGGCAGCGATGCCGCTGCCCGCCGTCAAGCCCGAATAGGCGGTCAAGGCCGCGCAGGGCAGCGTTGCGGCTTCGGCAAAGCTGAGATAGTCCGGCACCTTGATCACCGCGCCCTGGTCGAGAAGAGCCGTCTCGCTCAGCACGCCCGGGAGCTCACAACCCAGGGACGCCGAGCGGGTGGCCCGGCTGGCCAGGCCACTCTCCCACCGGGGCCAGAACACCGACGCCACCCGATCCCCGGGCGCCAGGCCGCTGACACCCGCGCCCACGGCCAGCACTTCGCCAGCGCCGTCGGACAGAGGCACCAGCGGCAGCGGCAGGTTGGGGTTGTAGAAACCCTGGGCGATCATGAAGTCCCGGTAATTGACCGCGGCCGAGCGCATCTGCACCAGCACCTGGCCCGTATCCGGCGCGGCCTGCTGCTGTTCGGCAAGCACGATCTCCTCTCCAAAACCCTGCAGTTCATAGGCGCGCATGGGGCCAACCTCCGCAAAAAAATGTTAAGTGGCTGTTGCGGACGCAGGGTAGTTGACCGGGCGACCAGCGCAGCGCGCCCGGGCCACCGGGGACCATTGAGCGGATACGCAGGCCTCGCCATGGGATCACGTCAGGACCGCCCGGCGCCCCGCAACCGCCGGCAGCGGAGCGATCTGCAGGGTGCACACAGCGGTCAGGCGGCAGAACCCGCTTGAGGCGGCCATGCGGAGCGTCTATACCTGAGCGCCGGTGACCGAATGACTGGGGAGACTCGCATGTCCGCTGCTACCGCGCCAAAACGTCCTGAATCCGCCGGCGGACCGCCGGCCCATGCCCTGGAATCCCGGTCGTCGGGTTTTGAAGGCAAAGAAGAGCTGCTGGGCCGCAGCGTGGCCATGGTGGTCAAGACGCTGCAGAACGCCATGCCCTATCAGCACGAGACCAACGATGCCCTGGTGAAGGCCCATCTCAACGCCATTCAATTCGCCAAGGACCAGGGCCTGCTGAAGGAACTGGTGGCGCATGACATCAAGACCATGGCGCCCCTGTTGGGCCGGATCCGCGCCATGATTGAGAAAACGGGCAACAAGGACATGGCCCTGGTGGGGATTTTCGATCACACCGGCTGTCACTATCAGCTGGTGCTGGACACCGCCAGCGAGCCCGGTAAGCGAACCTACACGTCGCCCTTCCGGGTGGTCTTGGAAGCCGCCAAGCGTATCGGCCAGTTCGATCTCACGGAGGAGGAAATCCACAACGTCTGGACGGTGCCGCGCTACCTGGGTTATGCCCAGGTGCTGGGGGTCAACATGACGGTATCTCCCTGGCAGGCGGATGGTAAGATCACGGTGGAGATTGTTGACTAAATACCACCGTAAGGTGGTCGAGCGATGGTATTCTCGGGGTTGGATTGCGTTCGCCTCGCGAGCATAGCGTCGTTAAAACGCAACAAGCTATGAGATAGACCGGTGACCATGGGGGGCCACCGGTCACTCAAGGCAAACAATTGGGGGGTATCACGTGAAGGCCACATTTTCCCTGCGCGCCGTGCTGGCGCTTGCCTGTCTGACCACCGCCATCGGCCTGCCCAGTTTGACCCTGGCTCAGATGGTCGAAGAGATCGTGGTCACCGCCCGCAAACGGGCGGAGAACATCCAGGAAGTGCCGCTGGCCATCAGCGCGTTCACCGCGGACCAGATCGAGCGGCTCAACATCGAAGACGTGGCGGACGTCGCCAAATTCGAGTCCAGCGTGATTTTCGACCAGGGCTTCGCGCCCCAGGACACCCGCATCGTCATTCGCGGCCTCTCGCCCACCCGCGGCCGACCCAACGTGGCCACCCTGGTGGACGGCATCGATATCTCCAGTGAGGCCATCGGTGTGGCCGGCGGCTCCCTGCTGATCAATCCGCGCCTTTTTGACGTGGAACGGATCGAGGTGGTCAAGGGCCCCCAGAGCGCCCTCTACGGCCGTAACGCCTTCGCCGGCGCCGTGAGCTACGTGACCAAGGACACCGCCGATGAGTTGGAGGCCAGCGCCAGCATCGAGATCGGGGACTATGGCAAAAGCGAGGTCAGCTTCAGCGTCAGCGGCCCATTGATCCAGGACACCCTGGGCTTTCGCCTGAACGGCGTCTCCTGGAACGAGGATGGTTTCTACAACAACTCCATCACCGAAGGCAGCGTAGGCGGGGGTGAAGGCCAGGGCGCCGCGCTCACGCTGCAGTTCACCCCCAACGAGGTATTCAAGGCGAAGTTCCGCACGGAATATTCCGATGACGAGTTCGATCTCGGCGCCCAGGCATTGCTGCCGTTCAATACTCTGGCCGCCGTGCCGGCCGAAGCGTCCAGCTGCAACGGCGGCCCCATCCGCGACACTTCGTGCCCCGGGCCGGCCCAGTTCTTCGAGGCCCTCACGGGCAATACCGGCGTGTTCGATGACATGACCGTGCCGGCCTTCACCGGTACGGCGCCCAGCGCCGATCAGCTGCGCGTGACCTACAGCCCCGACTTCAGCCGCTCCCTAGACGGCGGTCTCACGGCGCCGGATTTCTCGGGCACCGATCGGGAGGTCTTCCGCACCTCCCTGGTGATGGACTGGGATGTGGGCGCGGGTACCATCTCGTCTCTGACGGGCTACGCCGACAGCAACGTCTATTCCAACATCGATCTGGACAAGTTTGCCCTGGCCGGCGATGTCCTGGGGAGCGATGTCAGCACCCAGGGCCAGATCCTCAATACCAACACGGATACCACCCTGTTCAGCCAGGAGCTGCGCTTTACGTCCGATTTCGACGGGCCGTTTCAGTTCATCATCGGCGCCCAGATCTGGAACGAGGACGCCGAGCAGGCGGAGCGCAACAACACCCTGGTCGCAGCCGGTACTCAATGCCAGGTCTTTGACCCACCCGGCCCGGCTCCGCCCGAGGAGCTGTTCCCCAGCTCCTGCGGGTTCCTCGGCGCGGTCCCTGGGGTGACCGCGTTCTCGAGCACTCCCATCGCGCCATGGTACGACGAAGTGTTCGCGGCGCGCCCGACCACCAACACCAATCGCTTCACGGACCATACCTCGGCGTACCTGCACGTGGAATGGGACATTTCCGAGCGCTTTCGCATCGAGGCCGAGCTGCGGCGCACCGACGAGGATTCCTCCGTGGAAGGCCCGGATCCGATCGAGGTATTTCCACCCTTTGTCGATCCGCCGACCGGATCACCCGGCAGCGTGATCTTGTGCGGCTCCAACGGGATCTGCACTTTTGGGCCCTTTCTCTCTCCGTTTTTTCCGTATGGTCCCCGCGGTTTTGCGCCGGTCAGCTCCTCCACGCCGTTTTTCGCGCCACCGCCCCTCAACACGCTGATCACGCCACCCGGGTTCCAGGTCTTGAGATTTGATCGCAACGATACCTTCACAGCACCTCGCTTCACGGTGGAGTGGGACGTGGCGGAAGGCAAGCTCTTCTACGCGTCCTACGCGGAAGGCATCAAGCCCGGCGGCTTCAGCACCATCACCGTCGGGGCCTTCGGTATCGATGCCAGCGGTGACGGTGAGCCCACGGAGATCAAATTCGACCGGGAAGAGATCAAGGTCTACGAGCTGGGCGGCAAGGGCCAGTGGCGGGACGATACGGTGCGCCTGAACGGCGCCCTGTTCTTCCAGGACTTCACCAACAAGCAGATCTCCACCCAGACCGTGATCAACGGCGTGCTGGGCAATGTGATCCGCAACGCCGCCGG
>JBFFHS010000167.1:0-4660 GCA_041556855.1 Gammaproteobacteria bacterium | reverse complement strand
GGCATCTGCCATGGCTTGACTGGTCAAGCGTATGTCTCGCCCCAGCACGATGCGTTTCGGACCAAGAAACTGGGCCAGAGCGTTGCCGATCCGATAGGCGACATCTTCATTCAATTGATCCGGCACGCGACCCCGGATGTCATAGGCTTTGAAACAATCAATGCTGATGGACATGCACTTCTCCGGTTCAAATAAAACCCAGGCGCCGACTGTGACTTTCCAGGCTGGCCGCGGCCCGTTCGGCCGTGTGACCGTCCCAAAGCGCCGGCCGCTGCGCGTCGCCGCGCGCCTGCGCCATGGCCGTAAAGGCCAGTTGGCCCACCTCACCCGCCTTGGCCAACCGATTGGTTCCTTCTACCAAGGTGATGGGCCGCTCGGTGTTATCGCGCACCGTAATGCAGGGAATTCCCAGATAGGTCGTCTCCTCCTGGAGGCCGCCAGAATCGGTAATCGCCAGGGCGCAATCAACCAGGAGGCTCATGAAATCCACGTACGACAATGGCTCAAGCAAGGTGATGCCCGGCTGGTCGGCAAGCTTGGCTTCCAAGGCGAACGCCGCGAGCTGCTTGCGGGTACGGGGATGCACCGGAAACACCAGCGCCAGCTCGTCTGCCACGCGGCACAGTTGATCCACCAGCCGACCCAGCTGCTCGCAATCATCGACGTTGGATGGGCGGTGCAGGGTGACGATGCCGTAGGGGGCACGCTCCAGGCCGAGTGTCGCGGGCATCTGCCGGGCACGAATCTTGGGCAGCATCAGCTCGAACGAGTCCAGCATGATGTTGCCGATGCGCTCGATGCGTTCCAGGGGGATGCCCTCCGCGCGCAAGTTCTCATCAGCGTCCGGCGACGGCGTCCAGAGCAGATCAGCGAGCGCATCGGTGACGATGCGGTTGATCTCCTCAGGCATTCTGCGATCGCCGCTGCGCAGTCCCGCTTCCAGATGGACGGTGGGGATGTGCTGCTTGGCACCCACCAATGCACAGGCCATGGTGGAGTTGACGTCGCCAACAACCACGATCCAGTCCGGCGCTTGGTTGAGACAGATCTGCTCATAGGCCAGCATGACGCCGCCCGTCTGCGCCGCATGAGTACCACTGCCCACGCCAAGATTGACGTCAGGCTCGGGCAGCCCCAGATCAGAAAAAAAAGCGCCCGACATGTTGGCGTCGTAGTGCTGTCCCGTGTGCACGATCCGGGGCGAGCACCAGGGCTGCGCGCCGAGCACGTGGAACAGCGGCGCGATCTTCATAAAATTGGGGCGCGCTGCCGCCACCAGGTCCACCTTGAGGGGGCCGCGCCGCCCCATCAGCACGCGTCGTCGTCATCGGCCGCGCTGCGTCGCAGCTCGACCCGGCCCATCTGGCCCAGCCTGTCCACCAACCCCTTGACGTCCTGGGCATGGTCCCGGTGAACCACCAGCACGGCATCAGGCGTTTCCACCACGATGTGATCCTGCACGCCGATGCCGGCAACCAGTCGCCCGCTGGAGTGAAAATGGCTGTTGCGGCAGTCGTGCAGCAAAACGTCCCCCCGGGTCGTGTTGCCGGCCCTATCCGGGGACTGCAAAGCAGCCACGGCCGACCAGGACCCCATGTCGCTCCAGCCCGCATCCAGCGGCACCAGGACGGCTCGTCGGGTCTGTTCCATCACCGCATAGTCGATGGAATCGCTCGGACAACCGCTAAACGCGGCTGCATCCAACTCCAGGAATGCCTGGCGCGCCCGCGCGGCGCTGACCGCTTCGCCGACCCGCCGCGCCATGACCGGCTGGAGCCGCTCCAACTCCTCGAGAAACACGTTGACCGTGAAGGCGAACATGCCGCTGTTCCACAGATACTCCCCGCTTGCCACGTAGCGTTCGGCCGTGGCGAGATCAGGCTTCTCGACGAACCGCTCGACCGCAAAGACACCACCCTCTCCCGTGCCCCGCTTGAGATACCCGTACCCGGTTTCCGCATGGTCCGGGACAATCCCGAAGGTCGCCAGGTAGCCGTCCAGCGCTGCGGCCGCCGCGACTTGGACGGCCTCGGCAAAGGCCGGGCGGTCCAGGATGATGTGGTCGGCCGGCAGGATTAGCAGGACCTGCTCGGCGTCGCCGTGTTCGCGCAGGAAATAGGCGGCGGCCGCCACGGCGGGCGCCGTGTTACGGCCCTCGGGCTCCAGCAGCACCGCCCGGGGCGTCACGCCCACCCCGGCCAGCTGGCGCTGCACGGTCTCGCCGTGGGCCGCGTTGCAAACCACGATGGGGTCCCGGGCGTCCAGCAGCTCGAGCCGCAGCGCGGTTTGCTGCAGCAGGGTGGCCTCGCCCACCAACCGGCCGAACTGTTTGGGCCGGTCGCTGCGCGATACCGGCCACAGCCGCGTGCCCATACCGCCGGATAGGATGACCGGGACGATAGAGGCCATCTCGGTCGTTCAGGCTGCTGTGGCTTTCGGCTCGGCCAGGGGAGGCGCCACGGAACTGCCGCGACCCACGGCATAGTAGGTCAAGCCATGGCCTGCCAGATGGGCCGGGTCGTACAGATTGCGGCCGTCGAAGATCACCGGGGTGGTCAGGGCGCTGCGAATCTGCTCGAAGTCCGGACTGCGGAATTCGCGCCATTCAGTGACGATGGCCAGCGCCTCGGCGCCGGCCACAGCCTCCGCGGCCGAGGAACACAGGACCAGGTCGTCCCGCTCACCGTAAATGCGCCGCGCCTCGTCACCGGCCACCGGATCATAGGCGCGCACCGCGGCACCCGCGTCCCACAGCGCTTCCATCAGCACGCGGCTTGATGCCTCGCGCATGTCGTCCGTGTTCGGCTTGAATGCAAGCCCCCACAGGGCAAAGGTCTTGCCCGCAAGCTGGCCGCCGAAGTGGCTCTTGATCTTCTCGAACAAGACCAGCTTCTGCTTGTCGTTGACCGCCTCCACGGCCTCCAGCAGCGCCGGCCGATAGCCGTTGGTCGTGGCCGTGGCCGCAAGCGCCTTCACGTCCTTGGGAAAACAGGACCCGCCGTAGCCGCAGCCGGGATAGATGAAGTCGTAGCCGATGCGCGGATCCGAGCCGATGCCCACGCGCACGTGCTCGATGTCGGCGCCTAAGCGCTCGGCCAGATTGGCCAGCTCGTTCATGAAGCTGATCTTGGTGGCCAGCATGGCGTTGGCGGCGTACTTGGTCAGCTCAGCCGAGCGGATATCCATGACCAGCACGCGCTCGTGGTTGCGGTTGAAGGGCTCGTAGAGCGTTCGCAGCAGCTCGGCCGTGCGCGGATTGTCGGTGCCCACCACGACCCGGTCCGGTTTCATGAAGTCATCCACGGCGGCGCCTTCCTTGAGAAACTCAGGATTCGACACCACGTCGAACTCGATCTGCACGCGCCGGGCATCCAGTGACGCCTGGATTTCCGCCTTCACGCGGTCGGCGGTGCCCACGGGCACCGTCGACTTGTTCACCACGATGCGATAGCCATCCAGATGCTCGCCCACGGAGCGCGCGACCTCCAACACGTGCTTCAGGTCGGCGGACCCGTCCTCATCGGGCGGAGTCCCCACGGCAATAAACTGGAACAGCCCGTGGTCCACCCCCTGCTTCACGTCGGTTGTGAACACCAGCCGCCCGGATTCCCGGCCCCGATCCACCAGGACTTTAAGGCCCGGCTCGTAGATGGGAATGTCCCCGGCGTTGAGGCGCGCGATCTTGTCCTGGTCGATATCCACGCAGACCACATGATTGCCGGTCTCGGCAAGACAGGCGCCCGTCACCAGGCCCACGTAGCCCGAACCGAAAATCGTTACTTTCATGGTGGCTTCCCTTTCATTTGTGCTTGTGGTGAGCCTGACTGAGAATTATCCCATAGCTCTCAGAAAACCTTGAGTTTACCGGCCGAAAACCTTCAAACCGCTATATTCCTGGCACGGTTTCAAGGCCACAGCGAGATTATGACGCGTCTAAATCCGCCGGCACCAACCACCGGCTTGACGTTTAACGCGCTCAGGCAGGCTTAGCGGCACCGGCGGGCAAGCCCCGCGACGCCTCAGCCGCACACGATAGCGGCGCGGCGTTGGGGCCTGCCGAGCGCTTGCCCCAAGCCAAAAGTCAGCCGGCTATAGACGGCCAGCTACAGGCTGGCCTGCAAGGCCTCGATGTCCGCCCGCAGCTTGTCCGGCACGTCGCCCCGGGCCAGCAGCTCAGCAGCCAGGGCCCCGGCGCCCGCCGCATCCCCGGAGCGGGCCCGGGCCACGGCCAGATGGTAGCCGATCTCCGAGTGCTCGCTGGCCTGCCGATAGGATTCCTCCAACAGGGGCAAGCCTTCGCCGTGCTGCCCATCGCCGACCAGTATCCAGCCCAGCGTGTCCAGGATGACAAAATTGTTCGGCAGCAGCTCATTGGCGCGGCGGGCGGTGGCCAGGGCGCGCTCGTCACCAAGCTCGCCATAGACATAGGCCAGGTTGTTCAAGAGCGCCGGGTCCTCCGGTCGCCGCTCGGCGATGACCTCGTAATGATCCCGCGCCTCGGCAAAGCGCCCTTCGCTCAGCCGCTGCTGGGCGATGAGAAGCCGCATTTGGGAATCGTCGGGATTTGCCTGGACCCAGTTTTCCAATTCAGCGGTCACCTCAGAGGTCACCGCCGGATCAGCCTGTTGCGCCTGCGAATAGCGCTCAAGCAGCAAAGCGC
>JBFFHS010000166.1:0-4669 GCA_041556855.1 Gammaproteobacteria bacterium | reverse complement strand
CAGGCATTGCTGCCGTTCAATACTCTGGCCGCCGTGCCGGCCGAAGCGTCCAGCTGCAACGGCGGCCCCATCCGCGACGCTTCGTGCCCCGGGCCGGCCCAGTTCTTCGAGGCCTTCACGGGCAATACCGGCGTGTTCGATGACATGACCGTGCCGGCCTTCACCGGCACGGCGCCCAGCGCCGACCAGCTGCGCGTCACCTACAGCCCCGATTTCAGCCGCTCCCTGGATGGCGGCGTGACGGCGCCGGATTTCTCAGGCACCGATCGGGAGGTGTTCCGCACGTCCCTGGTGATGGACTGGGATGTGGGCGCCGGCACCATCTCGTCCCTGACGGGCTACGCCGACAGCAACGTCTATTCCAACATCGATCTGGACAAGTTCGCCCTGGCCGGCGACGTCCCGGGCAGCGACATCAGCACCCAGGGTCAGCTTCTCAATACCAATACGGACACCACCCTGTTCAGCCAGGAGTTGCGCTTCACCTCCGACCTTGACGGCCCGGTACAGTTCATCGTCGGCGCCCAGATCTGGAACGAGGATGCCGAGCAGGATGAGCGCAACAGCACAATTATTGCGGCCGGCACCCAGTGCCAGCTGTTTAATCCGCCTGGACCGGCGCCTCCCGGTGAGCTGTTCCCGTCGTCCTGCGGGTTTCTCGGCGCCGTGCCGGCGTTTTCCAGTACCCCGATTGCCCCCTTCTACGATGAGGTCGCCACGGCGCGTCCCACAACTAATACCAGCCGGTTTACGGATCACATGTCGGCGTACATACACGTGGAATGGGATATCTCTGACAGCTTCCGCATCGAGGCCGAGCTGCGCCGTACTGACGAAGATTCGTCAGTCACGGGTCCGGATCCCATTGAGGTGTTCCCACCCTTTGTCGATCCGCCGACCGGATCACCCGGCAGCGTAGTCCTGTGCGGCTCCAACGGGATCTGCACTTTCGGGCCCTTTCTCTCTCCGTTTTTCCCGTATGGTCCCCGCGGTTTTGCGCCAGTCAGTTCCTCCACGCCGTTTTTCGTAGGACCGCCCCTCAACACGCTGGTGACGCCACCCGGGTTCCAGGTGCTGCGTTTTGATCGCAACGATACCTTCACAGCACCTCGCTTCACGGTGGAGTGGGACGTGGCGGAAGGCAAGCTCTTCTACGCGTCCTACGCGGAAGGCATCAAGCCCGGCGGCTTCAGCACCATCACCGTGGGTGCCTTCGGTATCGATGCGGATGGCAACGGCGAGCCCAACGAGATCGAGTTTGACCGGGAAGAGATCAAGGTCTACGAGCTGGGCGGCAAGGGCCAGTGGCGGGACGACACGGTGCGCCTGAACGGCGCCCTGTTCTTCCAGGACTTCACCAACAAGCAGATCTCCACCCAGACCGTGATCAACGGCGTGCTGGGCAATGTGATCCGCAACGCCGCCGGTGCGGAGATCACCGGGTTGGAGCTGGAATTCCTCTGGCGGCTCACGGAAGACCTCACCTGGACCGCCGGCTACACCTATCTGGACAGCGAGTACACCGACTATGCCGTGGCCACCACCGGCGCCGGCGAGCTGGCCCGGGTGGGTAATTGCACCCTCTCCCCCGTCGATCCCGGCGACCCGACCGCAGGCAACGTGTGCCTGGCCGATCGCACGGGCAACCAGCTGGAGCGGGTGCCGGAGCACTCCCTGGTCACCACCCTGGCCTACCGCCGGGCCATCCGCAACGATCTGTCCTGGTTCGCCGAGGGCACCTTCCTGTATCAGGACGAGCGCTTCATCGAGGATGACAACAGCTGGGGCCTGGACAGCTACGTGAACCTGGACCTGCGCTTTGGTCTGATGGCGGACCAGTGGGAGGTGCTGGTGTACGTGGACAACGCTCTGGATGACGACACGGTGCGCAGCGGCGGCACCGGGCCCGGCATTGCCTTTGGCGACTTCCGGAGCGGCGTGGCTTTCGGCGCCGGCCCACCCCAGGTCGTTGCCGCCCCGGCACTCCCGTCATCCTTCTACGTCAACATGCCCGATAAAAGGCTGGTGGGCTTGCGGGCCAGCTACCGCTTCTAAGACAGAGCAGTTCGATCAAGACCCCCACGGCGGCCGCCGTGGGGGTTTTTTTAGCCGATCGCGGTGGCGCTGGCCGCCACATCCCGCCGCGGCGCTACGAACCACACCGCCAGCGCGGCCACCAACAGGATGCAATTCACGGCGCCCATCATGACGAAGGGCCCGGACTGCATCCAGTTGTCGAACAGCCAGCCGCCCAGCGCCGCCGCGCAGAGAATGCCCAGCGCCCCGCAGAAGCTGAACACGCCGATGACGGCGCCCCGGCCGTGCTCCGGCGCCTCCTGCCCCACCAGCGCCTGGGCCGAGAGAATGCCGGTCATCTCACCCATGCCCATGAGAATGGCGGCGAAATACATGGCCCCGCCCAGGGGGTCGGGAATGAAACCGATGGTCATGTAGCCGGCGCCGGCCACCAACATGGCCCCCGCCAGGGCAGCGACCCGGTCGAGCCGATCCACGATGATGCCCACGACCGGCGCGGTCAGCAGCGCCGAGACCTGCACGACGATGAAGAACTTGGTGCCCTGGGCAAAGGCTGAGCCCGTGTCCAGGCCGCGGCTGACCCCCACCTGGGTGAGCCACAGGGTAAAGAAGGTGCTGACCACGGACATGTCGCCCCGGGACACCAGGCCGGCGCCGTAGGACAGCGCAATGCGGGGATTGCGGGCCGCCTTGAGGCCGATCTTCAGCGTGCCGAGCGCGCCCTCGCCGGAGCGCACCCGGCCGGGTGCACCGGACTTGAGCCCGAACCCCACCACCAGGGACGCCAGCACGCACAGGGCGGCCACGATCCACAGCGCATAGCGGCCCGCCTCGACGGGCTCGGCGCCGGCAGCCAGAAACCACTTGGGCGTGTTGCCGAACAGGCCCACCAGGATCGTCAGTCCCAGCCCGTTCAGAAAAAAGCACATGGCCACGATCTTGCCCCGCGACTTTTCCTGGGGGTAATCGGCGATCACGGTCGCCAGCATGGCGGCAATACACGCGGCGCCGCAGGCAAAGATGAGCCGATAAATGGTGAGCTCGCCCACGGACGTTGCCAGCGGATACAGCGTGTAGCCCAGGGCGATGATGAGAAACCCCGCGGCATAGATCCGGCGCCGGCCGATGCGGTCCGACAGGGCGCCCAGCCCTCCCACCAGGGCCAGGATGACCAGCTCGTTGTAGAAGGTCAGGGTCCCGGCAACGCCGCCCTGTTCGCCCAGGGGAATACCCAGATGCTGGGTGAAGATATAAGCCTGACTGTGGCCGATGGTGGTCATCAGGCCAATGGTGAAAAAGCTGCCCACCAGCAGGGCAGTCATGTTGCCGCGCGACACGCCCGGGGCAAGCCAGAGGGGTCCGAACTTGATGCCGGCGGCGGCGGTTGTCATGGGCGTCTCGGGGCCCGACGGGCCATGAGTGGACAGGATGGCCACTATAACTGGTTGCGGGCGCTTCAAGAGCATATCCTCAAGCGCCGTCCGGCCAGCGGCGCTGACCTGCCCCGGTGTGAGCACAGGAGGAAAGTTGGCATGACAGATTTTCACGGCCACCGCAAGCTGATCGGCATCGTCGTGCCGTCCACCAATACGACCGTGCAGCCTGAGTGCGACGATCTGCGGCCCTGGGGCGTCACCAACCACATCGGCCGGGTCAGCATTAAGGAGCGGCCCCTGACCACGGAGCAGGCCTTCATGGAACACGTCCAGGCCATGCGGGATGGGATGCGCACCGCGATTGATCAGGTGAACACCTGCGAGCCGGACCACATCATCATGGGTGTGGCCCTGGAAGCCTTCTGGGGCGGCGTGGCCGCCGCCCAGGAGCTCCAGGACGAGCTCGCGGAGCGCGCCGGTGTGGGCGTCTCCATGGGTTCCACCGCCACGGTGGCGGCGCTGCAGCGCATCAACGCCCGCCGCATCGCGGTGCTCACACCCCATCAGCCCCGCGGTGACGAGCAGGTGAGAGGCTACCTGGAGGAAGCCGGCTTTAAGATCCCGCGGCTGATCGGCTTGAAATGCAAATCGCCCAAGCTCATCGCGCACACGACCCGGGATCAGATGCTCGCTGCGCTGCGGGAGCTGGATGGCGATGACGTGGACGCGATCGTTCAGGTGGGCACTAATCTCGCCATGATGGGCATCGCAGCGGAGGCCGAGCACTGGCTGGGCAAGCCGGTGCTGTCGATCAACGCGATCACCTACTGGGACGCGCTGCGGCGTTGCGGCGTGGACGACCCGATCCGCGGCTTCGGCAGCGTGCTGGAGAACTACTGATCGCCGCTCAACAGCAACAAGGCGACCGAGTCGTGATCGTGGGTGGCGGGCCCACGGGCTACGCCACGGCGTTGTTTCTCACCGCCCAAGACGTACCCGTGACCCTGATCGAGCGCGACGCCACGGCGTACCGCGACCCGCGGGCCGCCACCTTTCATCCGCCCACCCTGGAGCTGCTGGCACCCTCGGGCGTCACTGACGAGCTGCATCGGCGCGGCATCATCGCCCGGCGCTGGCAGTTCCGCGATCGCCAGGCCGGCCTGGTGGCCGAGTTCGATCTGGCGGTGCTTGCGCAGGACACGCCGTTCCCCTATCGGCTGCAGTGCGAGCAGCACAAGCTGGTAGAGATTCTCGCT
>JBFFHS010000165.1:0-4681 GCA_041556855.1 Gammaproteobacteria bacterium | reverse complement strand
GCCGCGCGGTGGTGGTAGACATGCCTTCCAAGCCCGCCACTCCGCCAATCCCAACCAGTGCCAGCGCCAGATTTTTCAGGCGTCTGGCCTTGACCCGATAGGTACCCGACGGGCGAATCAAGCGTTGCAACTGGCCAACGCTCAAAGCGACCAACCTATCCGGCGTCAGGTGATCGCCAGCTCGCAGTGCGGCAACAGCCCGGGCCGCATTGTCCCAGGCGGTGTTTTGCACCAGCACGGCACCCGCTATGACTTCGAACGCGTCCTCAGCCGGCCACCAGGCCTGGGGGCCGTACCGGGCCAGCAGCCGATCATGCAGCAGTCGGGGATTCACTCACGGCTCGTCCAGGTTAACGGCGCGGTACAGGCTGGAGACCTCGCTCGGATTCAGGGGCCGGTAGGCGCCGCGGCGCAAAGCTTCGTCCAGGGAGATCGGGCCGAAGGAAATCCGAATCAGGCGGCTGACCGTCAACCCAACGGCTTCGAAAAGGCGCCGCACCTCGCGATAGCGACCCCGCCGCAGCGTGACTTGATACCACACGTTGCGACCGCGACCGCCGGCCGGCTGGAGCGCTTCGAAGCGGGACTGCTCACCATCCAACGGCACCCCGCTGGTCAGCTGGCGCAGTTGCGTAGCAGTCGGCTGGCCGCCAAGTCGCACCGCGTAGCGGCGCGGGATGCGATAACTGGGATGCATCAGGCGGTGAGCAAGCTCCCCGTCTGTGGTCAGCAGGAGCAAGCCGGTGGTGGCGATATCCAGCCGACCAATGCTGATCCAGCGCCCCTGCCGCGGGGCCGGCAGCGTATCGAAAACCGTGGCTCGCCCGGACTCATCCCGGCGCGTGGTCACCTGCCCGGCAGGCTTGTAATAGAGCAGATGCTGGTGCTGCCCTGACTGCCTGTGCAGCCTGACGGGGCGCCCATCCAGACAAATCTTGCTCTCCGGCCCAACCCGAACACCGAGCGTCGCCAGCTGCCCATCCACGGTGATTCGGCCCAGCTGAATCCAGCGCTCGATTTCCCGGCGCGAGCCGTAGCCGGCGGCCGCGAGCGCCTTTTGCAGCCTGTCGCCCAACCTGGCCAGTAAAGCTCAGGCAGGCCCAGAACGCGTAATGGGGATCACATCTCCGCCGGCCGCTTCGATGATCTGCTCCGGCGACTCCGCGGCAGCGCGAGCCGCGGCGTCGCTATCGTCCTGGAGCTCATCGACCAAGTCTGTCTGCGGGCTGGGCTCGGGCAATCCAAGGTCAACGTTCAGATCCTCAAGATCGCGAATTTCGGACAGCGGTGGCAGGTCATCCAGCTTGGTCAAGCCAAAATAGTCGAGAAACTCGCGGGTCGTGCCAAACATGGCCGGCTTGCCCGGCACGTCCCGATGCCCCAAGACTCTCACCCAGCCCCGCTCCAACAGTGTTCGAATGATGTTGGTACTGACCACCACACCCCGGACCTCCTCGATCTCGCCACGGGTAATGGGTTGTCGGTACGCGATCAGCGCCAATGTCTCCAGCAGCGCACGGGAATATCGAGGCGGGCGTTCCTCCCACAGCGGGGTCAGCCAATCGCTCATGGACTTTCTGATCTGGATGCGATAACCGCTGGCCACCTGCTTGAGCTGGATACCGCGATCCTCGTAGTCCGCCTCCAAAGCGGCAAGGGCGTCACGCAGCTCCTGGCGTGACGGCGCGCCCCGTTTGCCGAACAGCTCACTGAGTTGGTCCAAGCTCAATGGGCGGCCGGCGCCAAGCAGGGCGACTTCGATCACCTGTTTGATTTTGAGTGCTTCCATCGTTGCTTACACGGGCTCGGCAGACGCCGGGGCCCCCTCCGTCTCTTTATCTTGCACCGCGCGGATATGAATCTGCCCGTAAGGCTCGGGTTGAACGATATCGATCAGGGCTTCCTTCAACAGTTCCAGGACAGCCAGAAAAGTGACTGCCACGCCCATGCGGCCCTCCTCCGCCCGGAAAAGCTTGGAGAACTCCACGAAACGCGCGCCCTCCTGAATGCGAACCAGAATCTCCGTCATGCGCTCCCGCACTGATAAAGGCTCTCGCTGCACGTGATGGTGGGCATACATGTCGGCCCGGCGCATGACTTCATTAAACGCCAATAACAGTTCCTTGAGTGTGATATCCGGAAGCTGGACGACCACCTTGCGCTCGACCACCTCAGCGGAAACCGATCGCACATCCCGCTCAAGACGTTCCAGCCCATCAAGATCATGGGCAGCCTGCTTGTAGCGCTCGTACTCCTGGAGGCGGCGGACCAGCTCCGCGCGGGGATCTTCTTCCTCCGCGTCCGCCTCGGCACTGCGCGGCAGCAGCATTCTGGATTTGATCTCCGCCAGCGTGGCCGCCATCACCAGATACTCGCCGGCCAGCTCGAACTGCATTTCCCGCATCATGTCGATGTACGCCGTGTACTGCCGGGTAATCTCGGCGATGGGGATGTTCAGAATATCGATGTTCTGCCGCTTGATGAGATACAGCAACAGGTCCAGCGGCCCCTCGAAGGCCTCCAGAAACACCTCCAGAGCGTGGGGCGGGATGTAGAGATCCCGGGGTAGCTGCGTAACCGCCTCGCCCTCCACAACGGCAAAGGGCATTTCCCCCTGCGCCGGCGCGCCGGCCTCTTCTGTGACCGGCGGGGGTGAGGGGGGAACGAGCTTGAGGTCCGGTTTCCCGGTGGTTTCCATGACTTATCTCCCGCCGACGCCGGCCAGACTGAGGAAGAAGTTGTTCAGCGCACCGAGCACCGGCGCCATCAGTGGCCACAGGATACCGGTAACCAATAGCAGCAACACGATCATGACACCGAAGGGCTCGATGCGGGCGAACGAACGCGCCAGATGGGGCGGCAACAGCCCAGCGACGACCCGGCCGCCGTCCAGCGGGGGTATCGGCAGCAGGTTAAACACGGCGAGCACAACGTTGAAGAGCACGCCAATCTGGCACATGCTGGCCACCCACAACGTAGCATCACCCTGGATCCCCACGGTCGCTTCGAGAACCCCCCAGATGGCCGCCCACGCTGTGGCCATAACAAGGTTGGCCGCCGGGCCGGCAGCTGCGACCAGCACCATATCGCGGCGGGGATGGCGCAAATTACCGAACGCCACCGGCACCGGTTTCGCCCAGCCGAACAGAAAATTAGTGAACAGCAACGCGGCCAGGGGCACGACGACGGTCCCGATCGGGTCGATGTGCTTGAGCGGGTTGATCGTCAGGCGCCCCAGCATCTCAGCAGTCCGGTCCCCGAGCTGACGGGCGGCCCAGCCGTGGGCAACCTCGTGCAGCGTAATTGCAAACAATGCCGGGATCAGGAATACCGAGATCGTGCGCATGATCCCAGCGATGTCCATAGGTCTATTATACGCACCTTGGTGAGCAGATCAGCGCAGAAATGCAGCCTCCCCCTTGCCCTGGCGCACGACCACCACATCACCGCCCGTGAGATCCAATACGGTGCTGGGTTCCAGGTCACCAAACCCGCCATCCACGACCACGTCCACATCATGCTGCACGCGCTCGAAGATCTCCTGCGGATCCGTGAGCGGAAACTCATCATCTGGAAACAACAGGGTTGAGCTCATGATGGGCTCGCCCAGCTCTTCCAGGATCGCCAGCGGAATGGGGTGCGCGGGCACCCGCAACCCGATGCTGCGCCGCTTTGGATTTTGCAGTCGCCGGGGCACCTCGTGGCTGGCCCGAAGAATGAAGGTGTAGGGTCCGGGCGTTAGGGATCGCAACAGCCGATAGGCCCAATTTTCCACCCGGGCGTAGGTTGAAATCTCAGCAAGATCGCGGCACACCAGCGTGAAATTGTGATCCTTCCCGGTCTGGCGGATGCGGCGGATGCGCTGCATGGCGTGCTTGTCACCGATATGGCAACCCAGGGCATAGCAGGAGTCGGTGGGGTAGACGATGACCCCGCCATCCCTGATGACGTTCGCGACTTGTCGGACCCGACGTGGCTGCGGGTCAACGGGGTGAATTCTTAAGTATTGCGCCATAGAGTGGGTTGGGAACGGATTTTGGCCACTACTTTAGGCTAAGATTCGCCCCGAACCAGGTGCCGCTGGTGGAGTTTATGCAGTTTTTCTTCGATTTCCTGCCCCTGATCGTGTTTTTTGCCGCCTACAAGCTGGCCGACATCTATGTAGCCACGGCGGCGATTATCGTGGTCATGACCGCCCAGATCGGCTTTCAGTGGATCAAGCAGCGCGAGATCAACCGTATGCTGCTGATTTCGGGAATGCTGGTGCTGGTTTTCGGCGGCATCACCCTGCTTCTGCGGGATCGGATTTTCATTCAATGGAAGCCAACCATTGTGAACTGGCTGTTCGCAGCGGGCTTCCTCGCCAGCCAGTACATTGGTGAGCAACCCATCATCCAGCGCCTCATGGGCGAGCACATTGAGTTGACCAGAGCGGTGTGGCGGCAGCTTAACCTGATTTGGGTTGTTTATTTCCTCGCCCTCGGCATCGCCAACATCTTTGTGGTCTACAACTTCGATGAGGCGACCTGGGTCAACTTCAAGCTATTCGGCACGCTGGCCTTCACGGTGCTCATGGTGCTGGGGCAAGCGTTGTGGATAGCGGGCAAGCTGCCCAAGACCGAGCAAGCGGAGCCCGAGTAATGCTGTATGCCATCATGAGCACCGATGTGCCGGATAGCCT
>JBFFHS010000164.1:0-4699 GCA_041556855.1 Gammaproteobacteria bacterium | reverse complement strand
CGGGTCCGCAGCCTCCAGCGCCGGCACGGCCTCGCGGCACTGGGCCTGAGCGTGGGGGCAGCGGGTATGAAAGACACAGCCGGTCGGGGGGTTCAAGGGAGACGGCAGGTCGCCCCCGGTGAGAGCGCGACCGAGGAAACCCCGCGCCCGCTCCGGATCCGGTTGGGGTATGGCCGCGATCAGGGACTGGGTGTAGGGATGGCGCGGTTCCTGGTAGAGGGAATCCCGGTCCGCCAATTCCATCACGCGCCCCAGATACAGCACCATCACGCGCTCGCTGACCAACCGCACCACCGAAAGATCATGGCTGATAAATATCAGGCTGATTTTAGTTTCCTGCTGTAACTGATTTAAAAGATTAATTATTTGCGCCTGGATTGACACATCCAAAGCGCTGACCGGCTCATCGCAGATCACGAGTTTCGGCTCCAGAACCATCGCCCGGGCGATACCGATGCGCTGGCACTGGCCGCCGGAGAACTCATGGGGATAGCGGTTGATCATGGCCGGCAGCAGACCGACCTGTTTGAGCCCGGCACGCACCCGCTCCTCCCGCTGCGCGCGGCTCAAGGCCGGCTCAAAGGCGCGCAGCGGTTCCGCGATGATGTCGCCCACGGTCATGCGCGGATCCAGGCTGGCCAGGGGGTCCTGAAACACCACCTGCAGATCCTGGCGCACCGCCCGCATCGCCGCGGGCGGCAGGCCCGTAAGCTCGCGACCCATCCAGGTCACCCGGCCGGCGGTGGCCGGCACCAGGCGCAGGATTGCCCGGGCCAGGGTGGATTTGCCGCAGCCGGACTCGCCCACCACGCCCAGGGTTTCGCCGGCGCGCAGCTGAAAGCTGACGCCGTCCACGGCCTTGAGCATCTGCTTCCTGGGCAGCAGGCCCCGTCCCACCTGGACGGGAAAATGGACCTTCAGGTCGTCTACGGTGAGGACCGGGTCGCTCACATCACCTCCCCGTGGGGCTTGAAGCAGGCTACGGCCCGGCCCTCGCCCGTTCGCTGCAGCCGCGGTCGCTCGCTGGCGCAGCGGGCCACGGCCCGGGCGCAGCGATCGCGAAAGGCGCAGCCCGTGGGCAGCGCCTGGAGATTGGGCGGCTGCCCCGGGATGGTCTCTAAAGCCTCGCCGTAGGCCTGGTCCAGCTGGGGCGTGGAACGCAGCAGGCCGGCCGTGTAGGGATGGGCCGGCGCGCGAAACAGGTCGCGGACGGCGCCCTGCTCCACGATCCGGCCGGCGTACATCACCACGACTCTGTCGCACAGCCCCGCCACGATGCCCAGATCATGGGTGATCAGGATCAGCCCCATGGCGCGCTGGGCACACAGCTCCTCGAACAGGGCCAGGATCTGAGCCTGCACGGTCACGTCCAGGGCCGTGGTGGGCTCATCAGCAATCAGCAGCTCCGGCTCGCACAGCAACGCCATGGCGATCATGACCCGCTGGCGCATGCCGCCGGACAGCTCATGGGGATACTGGTCCATGCGCTTGGTTGCCTCTGGGATGCGCACCTGCTCAAGCACCTCCACTGCCCGGCGCCGCGCCGCCGCCTTGTCCATGCGCTGATGCAGCACCAGCACCTCGGCCAGCTGCTGCCCGACGGTGAGATGGGGCGTCAGGCAGGTCATGGGATCCTGAAACACCATGGCGATGCGGGCGCCGCGGATCTCATTGAGCGCCGCCGATTTGAGCCCCAGCAGCGGCTGGCCGTGGAAACGAACGTCCCCGCCGGCAGCCCCGTTGCGGGCCAACAGGCCCAGTGTGGCCAGAAAGGCCTGGCTCTTGCCGGAGCCGGACTCGCCCACCACGGCAAGCCGTTCGCCAGGCCCCACCAGCAGGTTGAGCTCGTTCACCGCGGACACCTCCCCTTCCGGGGTGGCGAAGCGCACCGTCAGCCCGTTCATTTCCAACACTGCGGTGACCGGGTGCTCGACCATCAGCGATCCTTGGGATCCAGGGCGTCGCGCAACCCATCGCCGATGAAATTGAAACAGAACAGCGTGGCGGCCAGAAACGCCGCCGGGATCACCAGCATCCAGGGGGCCGTCTCCATTTCCTTGGCGCCGTCGGAGATCAGCACGCCCCAGCTGGTGAGCGGTTCCTGCACGCCTAAACCTAAAAAGCTCAAAAAACTCTCGATCAGGATGACCTGGGGAATGGTCAGGGTGAGATAAACGATCACCGGGCCGAGCACATTGGGAATCACGTGGCGCACGATGATCGCGCCCGTGGATACCCCCGACGCCACGGCGGCCTCGATGAACTCCTTGTTTTTCACATTAAGCGCCTGGCCGCGCACGATGCGCGCCATGGTGAGCCATTCCACGGCACCCAGCGCCACGAAGATCAGAAAAATGTTGCGCCCGAAAATCACCATCAAAATGATGACGAAGAACATGAAGGGCATGGAGTACATGATGTCCACGAAGCGCATCATCAGATTGTCGGTCCGCCCGCCGGCGTAGCCGGCCGTGGCGCCGTAGACCACGCCGATCAAGAGACTCACCGTGGTCGCCAAAAGCGCCACCATCAGGGAGACCCGCGCGCCGTACATGGTGCGCACGAACAGGTCCCGGCCAATGGAGTCGGTGCCAAACCAGTGGGCGCTTTCCAGGGTGGGTGGTATACCCATCACGTCCCAGTAGATCTCATCGTAGGGATGGGGGCTGACCAAGGGACCGAAAATGGCCAGCAGCGTGATCAAAGCAAGAATGATCATGCTGGCCACGGCTGCCTTGTTGCGCAACAGCCGCCGCCGGGCATCGGCCCACAGGCTGCGACCCTTGACCTCGCTGGTCTCCACCAGATTGGCCATGCCGTCGCTGGTTTTGTTCAGGTGGACCATCTATGCATACTTCACCCGCGGATCCAGCCACGCATACACCAGATCCACGATCAGATTGAACACAATGATCAGGGTGGCAAAGAAAATCACCACGCCCATCACCAGGGTGTAGTCCCGGTTCAACGCCCCCTGAACGAAATACCGACCGATTCCCGGCAAACCGAAAATCTGCTCGATGACGAGCGATCCGGAAATGATGCGCGCCGTGGCGGGACCGAGAAAACTGACCACCGGCAACAGGGCCGCCTTGAAGGCATGGCGGGTGATCACGGTGCGCTCCGGCAGGCCCTTGGCGCGCGCGGTGCGGATGTAATTGGTGCCCAGCACCTCGATCATGCTGCCCCGCGTCAGTCGCGCGATATAGGCGATGTAGGGTAGCGACAGGGCGACGACGGGCAGCACCATGTTGCGCAGCGCCCCGTCGTTCCAGCCCGCCACCGGCAGCCAGCCCAGGTAGATGCCGAAAACCAGGGATAACAGGGGCGCCATGACGAAATTGGGAATGGCGATACCGGCCATGGCAAGCGTCATGACGCTGTAGTCCAGCACCGAGTTCTGGCGCAGGGCGGCCAGGCTGCCCAGGGTCACCCCCAGCAGCAGCGCCACCGCCATGGCGGACAAGCCGATGCGCAGACTCACGGGAAAGCCCTGCCAGATGAGCTGGGTAACGGTGAAATCCTTGAACTTGTAGGACGGCCCAAAATCGCCCCGGGCCAGGTTGGCCAGGTAGTAGCCATACTGCACCAGCAGCGGCTTATCCAGGTGATAGGCCGCCTTCAGGTTGGCCTCGATTTCCGGCGGCAGGGTTTGTTCCTGATCGAAGGGCCCACCCGGCGCCAGCCGGATCATGAAGAACGTGAGCGTGATGATCACGAACAGGGTGGGAATAGCACCCAGAATCCGCCGGATGGTGTAGGCCAGCACGACGCGCCCTTTTAAGTCAGTCGCGAATCAGCTCGAGAAGCTCGTACTCGGTCTGCATGTAGCCGGCCACCCGACCCAGCAGGAACAGGTAGTCGCCGTCCGCCGTGCACCATACGTCGTAGGGCGGGTGCTCCTGGGGCAACCCCGGCGTAGAGACAAACCGAAAGTGCAAGGCATCGAAGGTGCCCGCCTGGACGGTGATCTCCTCTTCTCCCACGTATTCAATGCCCATGGCAATGGAGAACAGCATGGGGCCGGTGGCGCCGCGATGATCGGGCGAGGACAGCAGAATCTGATCGACACCCTGAACGCCGGGCCCCTGGGTCCGGTCGTACAGACGCAGGTGCCAGGCATCGCAGGCAATGGCATGGTTCTGAAAGGTCACCAGTGGATTTGCCAGTTCCATCCGTTGGGTCACCCGACCTTCCACGGCCGTCCAGGCCTCGCACTCGGCAAAGTCCTTGGCGAAGCGAAACCAGCCCGAGCCCATGAATCGGTCATCTACCGTGAGGCGCACGAAGCAGTCCGTTGGCATCCAGTCTTCATCCAGGCTGTAAGTGATGTCCCGCATGACGCTCGGCCGGTCGTCGATCTCGCAATGGGCGATGCAGGTGCGCTTACCATCCGAGTGAGTGTTGATCATGAAATACTCACGGCCCCGCTCCTGGCCCTGGCGCTCCGGCTTGTTGCTGGTGTAGCTGATGGTGCCGCGCACCGAACGATGATCGCGCTGCAGGATGTCGTTCATGACTAATCGCCTCGTGTTGTTCTGTTTATAAAGACCTAAAGCTCAAACGGGCCAAAGACGCCCTCGCGGCTCATAGCCGAGAGCTCCGCCGCGCTGTAGCCCACCCAGCTCAGAAGCTCAGCCGTATGCTCCCCCGGCGCCGGCACAGCAAAGTCTACCTGCCCGGGCTCGTGCTGAAACTT
>JBFFHS010000163.1:0-4776 GCA_041556855.1 Gammaproteobacteria bacterium | reverse complement strand
CGTGAACAGGGCCTCCTGAGTTTGACCGGCGAAAAACAACGAGGCCGACAGCCCGAGCGAGATTAATGCCGCCAGCAGAATGCAGATGTCAGACTTTTTGATCACAGCGTTTCCCCTCATCACTCGTCCCAATAGCCAATAGCGCACAGCAGACAGCCGATCACCGCAATCTCCGCCAGGGTTCGATAGCCTGACTGGGCGCCGATCGCCAGCGACGCGCTGTCCAGGGCGCCCGTCACGACGCTGACTGTGCCCAAGGCCGCCATGGCCAACATGGCCAAACCCACCCGGCGCAGCCAACGGCGAACAGACTCAAATGCTCCCGACACCCGTCATCCCCTGGCCTAGACTGTTACCTGTGTGATTTCGTGCAAGCCACCGCTTCGGATTCTCTAGGGCCGGGACGGCGCTGTGAGGAGGTCGGCAAGCAGCGGCGTAACCTGCCGATTGAAATTGAAGAACCCTTTTGTCGCCAGGGGCCACAGGCGACTGTCCCAGGATCGCCGCACGGTGGCGAAGTGCAGGGGCGCGGCTTGCAGGCCCGCTTCCACAGAATCCGCCCACTCCTGGATCGGGCCCACAGGCGGATAGGGCAACAGCAGCTGAGTGCAGCCGGCGTCTTCCGCCCAAACCCGCAGATCCGTTGCCGTCGGCAGTTGGGGGAAAACTCGGGTCGGTACTGCCAGGGTCGCCCCGGCGCTGCTTACCGCATCTTCAACGGCCTGCGTGGCAAAGGTCTGGGGGATTGGACCCACCGGCAGGGGCGAACGCCCAGCGGTATGCACAAAACCGCCCACGGCCCGTATTGGGGCGTCAATGAACTCGGCCGCGCTCAGATCCTCCTCGGTCAACAGCAGCGCGGTGGGCGCGCGATGGTCAAAGGCCCGGGCGCCGGGCAGCCCGCGCGGCGCTGGCAGCGCCGGCGCCTCCAAAGGCGCAGCGTCCTCGGCCAGCCCGGTGACGTGGCGAAAGCGGCCGGCGGTAAAACGCTCGATGTTGTTCGCCCGCGCTAGATAGTGCTTCCCCCGCGTCTGCAGTCCAGCGACCCAGCGCCAGGAGAGGGTGTTGGAGGCCGGATCGCCGTCGAGTAAAAAACGGAGAAAGAAATCGGCGCCCAGAGCCCACGGCAGCTTCAATGTGAAAACCCAGATGCTCGCGAACCACATGCGCGCGTGGTTGTGCAGGTAACCCTGCTCAACGAGCTCGCGGGCCCAGTGGTCGAAGCAGTCGATGCCGGTCTCGCCTTCCCGGGCCGCCTCGACCTGGCTGCGCAGCTCAGGATCAAGACTCAGCCGAGCCAGCCAGTCGTCTACCTCGTCACGGTAGTCAGTCCAGACGGCGGGGCGCAGCTCCAGCCAGCCTTTCCAGTAGCTGCGCCAGCATACCTCCTGAATGAACTTGCTCGCTGCCGCTGGGCTATGCTGCCCAAGCACGGCTGCCAGAACCTCTTCCTCCGTAATGAGTCGGTGTCGGATCCAGGGGGAGAGCAGTGAAACGTTGCTGCGTTCCTCCGGGCCAAAGTCGTAGTTGCGCTGCTCGGCGTAACCGCGGCCGGCACGGGGCAGGAAATCGTTCAGGCGGCGCAGGCCCTCGCTGCGCGTGGCCGGGCCGATGGTCGACGCCATATCAAGGCGTGTCCATAAGGCGTAAGCGCAGGGGTCCGCGGGCCCGGGACGGATCGACCCGCTGGCCACGCTGGGTAAACTCAATGCGGCCTTGGCCAGCGAGGCGGCGCGCCGCCTCCCGCGTCGCTTGCATCAATGAGCGCCAGGCATCATCCCGGGGGGCGATGCGTCGTGCCGCTTCGCTGGGGCAGATGGTTCCACCCCGTACGCGGGTCTCGAGCAGATCGATGATGGCCTGCTCCAGTTGCGCATCGGTGTCGTTCAGGGGGCGCCGGCGGCACCCATCGGAGCAGTAGCGCACGTCGTCCCAGACCCGTGCCCATTTGCGTCGCCACGCCATGGTGCGCCCGCATCGCGCGCAGAGCTTTTCCATCGGACCACGGGGGCGCGCCACGTCCATCTCCTTGCAGTCAGCGCAGCCTCGCCGGCGGCCGATCCACAATGTAACGCTCCCGCTTCACCGCCGCCGCCGGTGCTGCTTGATTCGAACGGGTTTCAGGGCGGACTTTTGGCGGGCCAGGTAGAGCATCAACGCGAAAGGCCCAACCGCGAGTGCCAGTACAATCAGCGATGCTGGGAACATGGATTCGACTCCTCTGACCGTGGCGCCGTGCGTTAACGTTGAAATCGCCTGCCCATAGGGTTTGGATTCAAATGCTGATTTTCTATCTCAGCAAAAATTAGACAAATTGCTCACTGATGCACGGGAGCTTTTCCTTGGACCTGGACGGGCTTGCTCTGACCGACATACCCGGCTGCGTCTGGCAGCTGCTGAATGAGGGCGTCAGCAAGCGGGGCAGTCCCCTGCACACATTGGCGTTGGCCACCCAGGGGGTGACGGGACCTGAGGTGCGCACGGTGGTGCTGCGGGATGCCGATGAGCAGGCTGGTGCGATCGTGTTCCACACGGATCGGCGGGCCGGCAAGCTGGCACAGCTTGCGAATGGGCCGGCCGTCAGCTGCCTGTTTTACGACCGGGCGCGTAAGCTGCAGATCAGGCTGCGCGGGACGGCCAGCGTGCACGTCGATGACCCCATGGCGGAGGACCGCTGGCAGCGCAGCCGTGACAACAGTCGCCAGTGCTATCGCCATGCGCGGGCGCCGGGGGAAATCCTGCACACCGACCCGCACCTGAGCGAGCCGCCCGAGAAGATCCCCGGCAGCGGCCGCGAGCATTTCACGGCGGTTCGAATTGCGGTGGAGCAGTTCGATTGGCTGTACCTGCGGGCCGGCGGGCATCATCGCGCCCGGTTTGAAAAGCGCGGCCCGGGCCGGTGGGAGGGTGTCTGGATTGCCCCCTGAGGCCGTTCATGTGGCAACCGGGTCGCGGAACGCTGCCCCTGACTCGATGACGGCATTGCGAAACTTGGTAACAGCCGCGCGTCAGCGATCCGTGCGCCGCTTGCCGGAACACAGCAGCGCGTTGCCGGTGCCGCCCTGCCAGGAATCAAACTCGGGATCGGCGTGCTTGCCCGCATCGGCGAGGTTGTCATGCCTGCCGCTGTCGAAGATGGCCGCGTCAAGAAAGCCGGTGGTGTGGCCGCCGGGGAGGGGACCCGGTCATCGAAGCCAGCCTGGGCCCCGCATGAGTACCGCGGTGGTATTTGCCCACCAACGCGGTGCGGTAACATGAGTTTCCACACACCGGCACGTAAACGGGGGAGCCATCATGAGTGGGTCCAGCGCCAGGCGTCCAGTCGCAAGATCCGTCAGTATGGTCTGTCCGGCAGCCCGCCGGCGGGGATGCCCGCGGAGGGCAGCATGAACCGGCGCGATCTGCTCAAGGGATTGCCCGCCGTTCCCCTGGGCGCCAGCGCGCTGGCCAGCGGCCCGTCGGCGGCGGCGGAGCTTGCCGGGGTGCGCCAGAGGCCCGTGCCCGAGCTGGACGGTGAGCTGTTGGTGAACCGGGATCGTGCCCATGACGTGCTGGAGCAGTATGGGCTTGCAGGCCTGGTGGCACTGGATCCCATCAACGTGTACTACCTCACCAACGTCACCACCATCGGGGTCAAATTCCGCACCGAGTACCCCGGCTTTGCCGCCTACGCGCGCGATCCCGAGCAGCCCATCTTCCTGGTGGCTGGTTCCTCGGCAGCCTGGGGTATTGCCAATGAGGATCGGGAAACCGCCGAGCTCATGCCCTATGGATTCAGCGGCTGGAACGCGGCGGAGTTCAACTCCGACGGGCTGCCCGTTGAGCCGGCGAGCGGCAGCACCCGGCAGTACCACGTCCGCGACGACGTGACACTGACGCCGCGGGAGCAGCGCTGGGCCGCCGCCCAGGAAAAATACGCCAAAGATATTGCCGCCGGCGCGGCGTGGGGGCTGGCCCGCGCGCTCAAGGCCCAGGGCATCGTCAAAGGCCGGGTGGCCGTGGACGACATGCGCATCGCCGCCTTTCTGGCCGAGACGGACCTGGTCGACGTGGAGTGCGTCCCGGGGTACGGCATCTTCCAGCTCATCCGCATGGTCAAGAGCGAGCAGGAGTTGGCCTACCAGCGCATCGGCGGCCGCAACAACGGCGAAGCCGCACTGGCCACCATCGCGGCGCTCGCGCCCGGGATGACCACGGCCGACGTGGAGCAGATTTTTCGCGTGGAGTGCGCCATCCGCGGCAATGACGTGTCCAGCGTGATCGCCGGGTTGCCCAGCGGCGGCGGCTTCCCGGACGGGGAGCTGGTCGCGGGCAAGCCGTTTCTGCTGGATGCCGTCAGCCATTTCCGCGAATACCACGGCGATATCGCGCGCACCTTCATCGTGGGCGATCCACCGGCGTCCGTGTTGAAGCGCCATCGTGCCAACCAGCTCGCCCGCGCCGCCGTTTTCGACGCCATCAAGCCGGGCGTGAAGTTCTCCACCCTGCGCGACATCGGGCTTCAGACCATGGTGAAGAACGGCATTCCCAGTCACGCGGCATTCGTCACGCCCCACACCGTGGGCCTGCAGCACGACGACAATCCGCGCCGCTTGCCCGCATTCGACGTGGCGGCTATCGATCACGTGCTCGAGGAGAACATGGTGCTGACCGTGGATCTGCCCTACCTGGAAGTGGGCTGGGGCAGCGGCCACAACGAGGACCTGTTCCGGGTCACGCGGACCGGTTACGAGCCCCTCAACAGCGAACGGGACCCGCTGATCGTTCTGTAACGGG
>JBFFHS010000162.1:0-4792 GCA_041556855.1 Gammaproteobacteria bacterium | reverse complement strand
GCCTGAGCCGGCAGGGCGAGCCCGACCAGGACGAGGCTGAGCAGCACAGGAGCGAAGCCTCGCCAGCGCGTAGGTGTTGTCATTGCCATGAATCCCCCTTTTTTGTTCGGATTAGGCGGTGGTCTCTGGCGGAGCATCGGTTGCTCGCGTCTGGTTATGCTACTCGATCTGGCCAGCGGGCAGTACCCGATTGCCCTGGGCAGATGGCTCGCCTATCGTTTGCTAGGGTACCGTTGAGATAGTTCTGGGAGACCACGCATGGCCAGACCCCATATTGAGTTCATCCAGTCCCAGGTGCTGCCCTTCCGGCGCGGGCTGTACGGCGGGGCCCGGCCCGACGTGGAGGTGCGCATCCTGAGCCTGGATGACGCTGATGGCAGTAGCAGCACGATGCTGCGTTACCCTGCGGGCTGGAGCGCCGCCGCTGCCCACGTGCTGGACGTGGACGAGGAGTTGTTCGTTCTGGAGGGCGCTGTGCTCCTCAATGGCCGCCGCTATGGCAAGCATGCCTATGCCCATCTCCCGGCGGGATACCTGCGCGAAAGCCTGAGCGCGCCCGATGGGGCCGTGGTGCTGACGTTCTTCTCCGGCGAGCCTCATGCCAGCCCCGCTGATCAGCACGGCGCCGGGTTCGACCAGCGCCGGCTGGTGGAGCACCTGGACACGCTGGCCATGCCGGGTCAGACGGGTAAGCGCAAGCACATGGACTCGGGAGATTGGGATCCCACAGGCACCGTGCACAAGAAGCTCTACCAGGATCCAGACACGGGAGAGCTGACCTGGCTCATCGGCCTGATGCCCTACTGGTCATCCGCCCAGGCAGAAGTACACCCGGTGTGCGAGGAGGAGTTTGCCGTCCTGGGGGATATCTGTTTCCCCAACGGCGTGATGCGGGACGGCGGCTATTTCTGGCGACCGCCCAACATCGAGCACGGCCCGTTCGCCACCTGGGGTGGCACCCTGCACCTGTGCCGATGTAAGGGCGGACCTTTCAAGACGGACCTGCGCGAATCGGACGGGCCGAACTGGCAGCCGTCCTACCAGCCCATCCTGCCGCCTGAGTACCAGCGCTACGTAGACGCAGCTAGCGACTCCGATCGGGAACCTAACTACTAAGCGGCGCTGCGTGCCGCTAACACGGCTTGCAGGTGCTGGCGGTGAAATTCCGGTGACATGTCGCCCTCGTACGGTTTGTTGAGATGGGCCTGCACTGAAGGCCGGGCGATGGTCTCGTCATACCAGGCCGCCAGCTGGGGTCGGCCGGCACGCCAGTCGAAGTCAGGATACAGCGGATCCGCCGCGCGGGCCGAGTACATCATGGCGGAGTAGCTGATGCCCTGGAGTAGCCCCACGTGGCCGATATCGAAGTCGTTATAGCCGGCCGCCTCTTCTTCCATGAGATCGAAGGAGGCGACAATCTTCGCCTGCAGGCTGGCGTACAGAGCCGGCCTGGGTTCGGCTGGTGGTTGGCGGCCTTCCAAACCCATCTGCACGCCCAACTCGAAAATGGTGTCGCCCAGGGCCAGGCGCCGCAGCGCATCCCAGCGTCGCGGGCCATCCGGCGGGTAGAGCCGGGGACCTTTGCTCAGGGCATCCAGATACTCCACCACGCATTGGCTGCCGTACAGCACCACGCCGTTCGCCAAAGCCAGGGTGGGGACTTTGCCCAGGGGGTTGAGCTCGGTCATCGGGTATTGCCCGTACACGGCTTCGCCCGCGGTGTTGCGAAAGGGAAAGGTCGGTACCGTGATGATCTGGTCTGCCACACCAGCTTCGTGCATGACCACCAGGGACTTGTGGACGAAGCCGTGAAAGGGAGAGTAGAACAGCCGCATCATCGTCATATCTCCTCTACTGGCAGGGCCCCAGAGGGTACCGGGCGTTTGAGTGTAAACTAGCCCCCTTAACAAATCTGCACGGGTCGCCGGCATGATTGTGGAACAGGTGTGGACGGGCAACGCCTACCGAAATTTCAATTACCTGATCGCCTGCCCGGCTACCGGCGAGGCGATGGCGGTGGACCCCCTTGATCATCACAAATGCCTGGCAAGGGCCGCCGAGCTCGGTTGGGACATTACCCGGATTCTCAATACCCACGAGCACGGCGATCACACCGGCGGCAACAAAGCGATGATCGCGGCGACCGGCGCGAAGCTGCTGGCCCATGCCAATGCCAAGGACCGGATTCCGGGCATCGACCGTGGCCTCAGTGCCGGTGATGTCATCAAGATTGGTCGGGCCGTTGAGCTGGAGGCCCTGGACACGCCGGGCCACACCATGAGTCACGTCTGTCTGTTATCCCATACGGATACGCCGGCGCTGTTCTGCGGCGACACGCTGTTCAACGCCGGCGCCGGCAACTGCCATAACGGCGGCCATCCCAACGAGTTGTATGAGACCTTCGCAAACCAGCTGGCCAAACTGCCGGATGAAACGCTCATCTACCCGGGGCACGACTACATCGCTAACAACTTGAAGTTCACTCTGGATCGGGAGCCGGACAACGTGCGCGCCCGATCCCTGCTGGCTGACGTGTCCGACCAGGATCCTGACGCAGCGTTGGTGTCCACCCTGGCACTGGAGAAAGAGATCAACACGTTTTTCCGCCTGCACAGCCCGACGGTGGTCGCAAAGCTGCGTGAAGCATTCCCGGATCTGCCCGATGAGCCGGATGCTAAGACGGTATTCCTCAAGCTGCGCGAGCTGCGCAACCGCTGGTAGGCGGCGCTACCAGGGTACCTGGATGCCCAGCCCGCGCTCCCGGGCATTGCCGTAAGCGGCCAGTGCGGCGGCGAGATCCTGGGCGGCCACGCCCAGTGATTTGTAAACGGTGATGTCCGTCGCGCTCAAGCGGCCGTCTGCGGTGCCGGCCAGCACCTCGCCGATTTCGGCGACGATATGGCTCTCGTCCACCAAGCCCGCCTCTATCGCATCCAGCAACTCGCCGGCCTGGGCCAGGGCGGAGGCGCGAAAGTCGGTAAAGAAGCGGGACCGGGTAACCACCGCCGCGTCCGCCTCGGCGGACGTGCGCACCGCAGCGCCGACCAGATTCACGTGGGTGCCCGGCTGCAGCGCGTCACCCGCCAGAATGGGCATGGTCGCGGACGTGACGGTACACACGATATCCGCGTTCGCGGCGATCTGTTGCCGATCAGCGATGCTGACCCGGGCATCCACCCGGGCATTCAGGCGTTGCGCGAATGCACCTGCCCGCTCGGGGGAACGCCCCCAGATCAGGATCCGCTCAATGTCGCGCACCTCGATCAATGCCAAAGCGTGATGCCAGGCCTCTTCGCCATTGCCGAGAATGCCCAGCACCCGGGCGTCTTGCCGGGCGAGTTCCCGGGTGGCCAACGCGCTGGCAGCCGCGGTACGGATCGCGGTCAGCTCGGCGCCGTCCAGGAGCGCCAGTGGCAGACCCTCATCGGCATCGAAGACCATCACGGCGCCCACATGGGAGCTCAAGGGGCTATCGCTGGGGCGCGGGAACTTACTGACGATCTTCACGCCGAAGGTGCGCGGATCCGCCAGGTAGCCTGGCATCACGGTGAATTTGCCCCCAGTGCCGGGAATGTCCAGGTAGTTGCGCAGCGGCAACTGGGCGCCTCCTTGGGAGACGGTCACCATCGCAGGCTCCAGGGCGGCAATGCACTCGGCGTGGTTGAGCGCAGCAGCGGTAGCGTCACGGTTGATAATCAGCATGGGTCGATTCCATTTAATCGCCAATCTTTTCGCGCACCGCAGTGCGCGGTCGCCGGTTCGTGATTGAACCACGTAGACCGCCCCGGGCAAACCGGGAGTTTGAATTAGGCCGCATCATGCCAAGCGGCGGCGAGGTTTTCGGCGCCGTGGCCAGCGCGGTGTCCGGGCGCACGTGGCGGTTCGGACGAATGAAGCAAAGTTCTGTTCGGGGCTGCTGCGCCCGACCATCGACTTTCCTGGTACTTGGGTGACCGGCGCTGGGGCGCGCAAGGCAGCAGAGTTATTCTACTGCGCACGCCTTTTCAGCGGCCAAGGATTCCGTCTGCCGAACCCCATCTTCTGATACCCTTTGGCGAACATAACGCTCAGCCGTTTTTGGGGGGGATATGGCAGACGAGCTATCGGCGGCGGACCAGCAAGCGGTGATCGATCTGGTGCATCGCATCTACGAGTCTTATCTCAAATTCAACCCGAATCTGCTTGAAGCGTGCGATACGGACGACTGCACCATCTGGGATCTGTTCGAGCCGGACCTGGTGCGGGGCGGCCCGAAGGCCCGGGCCGAGTTTCGTAGCAAGGACATGACCGATTCCCGGAAACGGGGCCCACTCACCATTGACGTTCACGATCCCATTGTGGTGGATGGCTGGGGCGACGTCGCGTTTGCTCGCTATTACTTAAGCTACGAATTCAAGCCGCCGGGCGCCCTGGCTGGCGAAGTTCGCGTGACCACCATTGCCCGCAAGATCGATGGGGAATGGCGGCGCGTGCATCATCACGAGGCGCACGTGCCCACGGGTCGACCGGCCTTCAGCGGCAGTTAGGAAGACACCCGCCATCGGTGTTCTTCGAGCCATACCGATCATCCCGGTTGTTTTGTTAGCGCTGCTGGGTACGTCGACTTCGGTGGGGCAGTCGGTGACCGAGGCCCGCTTTGTGCTGCGCGACGTCAAGCGGCACCTGCCGGGAAGCTACGACAATGAGCCCCAGATCTTCGTAGAGTCAGCGTTCGGCGCGGGCGAGGACGGCAATCACGGCTGGTACCACCTGAATATCAAGCCGCTGGACGGCACCGGGCTGGGCGATACGG
>JBFFHS010000161.1:0-4809 GCA_041556855.1 Gammaproteobacteria bacterium | reverse complement strand
CTCCCGCCCGCCTCCAGGCGGCCCTTTTGCGGACGTGACTGAACGGTTTACCATGCTGTACGGGACGATCCTGCCAAGACTGATGCGCCCCGGAGTCCGCCGCCGCAGCCAACAAGAAGGGACAACCACGATGAAGCTCGGACGTTGCATCCTATTCACTGTCAGCGCCGCGCTGTCCCTGACGGCCCACGCCCGCGAGGCGACCCCGGTCAGCGCCAAGACTCACCGGATTGGCCCGGGCGTGTACACCTTCAGCCACGAGGGCGCGCGCAATATATTTCTGGTGACCGCTGCAGGGGTGATTGCAACCGACCCCATCAGCAAGGAAGCGGCGGCGCTGCTGCTGACGGAGATTCGTGCCATCACGGATCAGCCCATCAGGTACGTGGTCTACAGCCACCAGCACTGGGACCACGTCAAGGGCGGCCAGATCCTCAAGGACGCCGGCGCTACCTTCATCAGTCATCACCATTGCATGAAGCATTTCCATCGTCATGTGAATCCGGACGTGGTGCAGCCCGATGTGACGTTTGAGGGCGCAAGCTACGATCTGACTCTGGGCGGCCGGACTCTTGAACTGCGCTATTTCGGCCGCAACCATGGCGACTGCCTGATTGTCATGCGTATCCCCGAAGAGAAGGCGGTGTTCATCGTGGATCTGGTCACGCCGGGCGGTGTCAGCGGCGGCTCCGGCTGGATGAACGATTACTACCCAAAGGACTATATCCGTTCCTTGCAGGCCATCGAGGAACAGCTTGATTTCCAACACATGATCGGCGGCCACGGCGCGCCTATCGCGCCCAAGTCCGCCGTTACCGAACGGCGGCTGTATCTGGAGGCGCTGATGGCCGCCGTGAAAGCCGAGCTCGACAAGGGCACGCCGCGTGGGGAAATTCTGGAAAACATCGATCTGCCCGAGTTTCGGCACCTGCGCAACTATGACACCCACATGAAGCTCAACGCCGAGCGCATGCTCGTTTACTACGCCATCGGCTGGTGAGGGAATCTCCATGAAGACGGCCATCGCAACGGTGCTCATCGCTGTGGGGCTCCTGGCCGGTCCGGCCCGAGCCCAGTCCAGCGACTTTCGTTACGACACCACCGAGCTCGCGCCGGGACTCTACACGTTCCGGTATCTGGACGCTCGGACCGTATTCCTGATCACCGACGACGGGGTGCTGGTCGCCGATCCCCTGGGTCCCCAGGCCGCCGCCGCACTGCGCCGGGAGATTGCCACCTTGACCGACCAGCCGGTCAGGTATGTGGTCTACTCACACCAGCACTGGGATCACGTGCGCGGCGCCCGTATTTTCAAAGACGAGGGCGCGACCATCGTCAGCCATCGCAACTGCCTGGCCCATTTCCAGCGGGATCCCCACCCGGACGTGGTGATGCCTGACATGAGCTACGAGGTCAAACACACCATTGAGCTGGGCGGGGCAGCGGTGGAGCTGTGGTGGTTCGGGCCCAACCACAGCGATTGCACCACCTTTATCTATTTTCCCGCCGCCAAGCTGGTTCATATCGTGGACGTGGTCACACCGGGCATGGTGGCCGCGGCCTCCGGGCAAATGAGCGATCTTTATCCGCTGGACTACATCCAGTCGCTGCGCACCCTGGAGGAAACGCTGGATTTTACGCGCATGGTGGGCGGCCATGGTGTGCCCGTCGCGCCCCGCTCCGCGGTCACGGTGCGGCGGGAATACCAGGAAGCCCTGATGCGCGCGGTCAAGGCGGAAATCGACAAGGGCACCCCCTTCAACGACATTCCCGGGCGCATTGAGCTACCACAGTTCTCCCACCTGCAGTTCTATGACGAGCTGCTGGCCCGTAACGCCCAACGGATTCTGATTTACTACACCATCGGCTGGTAAGAGACCCAGAGCCGCCGGCACGGTTGTCGTGCCCTCACACCGCAATCTCCCCGACGCAGGGAGGCATCGACGCTACCGCTCAGCGGGCGCCGGTTCCTTGCTGCCCCCACCCTGCTCCAAAAGGCCTTCCAGCTCAGACAGCACCTGCTCGGCATCACTCTCCTCTGTCAGCTCTGCGGTGCGCACTTTGCTGGCATCCAGCTTCTGGGCTGTAAGTACCTTGTCAGCCTTGGGAAAGTTCTTGGTCGCCTTTTTCGTGACCTTGGCGGTATGCTTATCCGGCTTTTTCAAGATACCGTCCAGGCTCTTGCCGAACATGCCGCCGGTATCGGTAATGCCAAAGAAGGCCTCGATGTCACCGGTGCGCGCGTGGGCGATGGCTAGATCCATCCTGATTTGGCCGCCGCCGGTCGGACTGAACGCTTGCGCTGCCCCCGTGGCCCCCACGGCCTCCATCCGCGCGTAGCCAACGGCATCCACGTCCAGATGATCAGCCAACAGCCGGGCCGTATCGCCCGCTGTGTAGCGCCGATAATTCACCTCGCGGAACTTGACGATGATCTTCTCACGCTCCTCGTCATAGCGCTGATTTGCCGTGAGCAGCAGGTCCGCCAAAACCGGATCCGCCTCCACGTCAGCCCGGGTAATGATTTTCACGTCATAACCCAGCTCACCCAGACGTTTGGCGAGAGCAGCGGCCAAAGACTCTTCCAAGGGCTCTGATTCAGCCACCATGTCTTCGGCCATGAGCATCTTCTTCTTTTTCAGGTTGGCCTGGGGCGGCAGCAGCGCGATCGTCTGGGGCCGTAGCTCCATGGTTCGGAACTCGTTGGTCATTGCCGTACAGGCACCGAACACGCAGGCCTGACCGTACGCCGCCTGGCTCCCCAGCAAGACGGCCAGAGCAACGCCCCAGGCGCGTAAATGAACCACATTCATGGTCATGAAGTCTCCTCCTTGTCCTGCCGCAGCAGGTGTGTGATCTCCACCAGTCGATCCGTGACGATGCGCTTGTCCAGCGCATCGGGCGCAAGGCGTAGATAGGTCATATACGAACGCGCCGCGCTGCGATATTGGTCGGTGGCATACAACGCATCACCCAGGCCGCGATGGGCATCGGGCAAACCCTCATCGAGGGCGAGTGCCTGGCGATAGGCGGCCGCCGCGTGGGTAAGATTGTCCTGATGTTGTGTCCGACCTTCTTCGGTAGCCAGGAGCGCCTCCACGCGCTCCTCACGGGTCATGCGCTTCGCCGAGCGCGAAGCGTTTGCTTCCGCTTCACCGGCGCTGTCTGGCACCGCGCGGGAGCGCGGGCCCAGAGCTTGCCAGGCGTCGCCCACCGCAATGTAAAGCGCGGGCTCAGCCCTGCGGCGTAGCAGCATTTCTGCAAGCCCAAGCGCCGCCCGTGGCCGGTCAGCACGAACATAGTCGTTGACCGTGAGCTCAACCAGCGGCCGCATCAGCTGCCGAAAGGCCTCGTGATCTTCGCCGGCTGGCTCGGCATTCTCCGGGCATTGCAGCGTGTCAAAGCGCTGCCGCAGATCCGCACTGGTCGCCCATACCTGAGGTAGGTCCGGTGCCGCCACCTCGGGATCGGCCAGCATGAATTCCAACACCCTACAGGCCTCGCGGGGATCGTATCCGGCCGCCGCGGCAAGCTGCACGCCGCTGCGGTCGGCCTCCGCCTCAAATGCCGGGCTGAAACGCATCTTCGCTTCCACGGCAAAGTGGTGGGCCATCTGACTGAAAGCGCCATTCATCAGCAACACATCTGCAATACCGGCGGCCACCCGGATACCAGCCTGCTGGTTGCCCTCTTGCCGGTAGGTGAGAATATGATGATGAGCTGCAACGTGGTGTATCTGATGCCCGAGCGCGACGGCCAACTGCGCCTCGTTCTCAAGACGCGCCAGCAGACCCGTATGCAGATAGATCTGACCGTCTGCCAGGGCGAAGGCCATGGGTGAGGGATCCCGCACAAGATGAATACGATAGTTGATGTACTCATCGGGGGCAGGTGGTTGGAGGCGTTCCACGATCCGCCCCAGCAATGCCTCCACCTCCGGGTCTCGATAGCGAAGATTGCGGCGTTCGAACAGCGCTTCCAGTTCGGCGGCGTTCTCTACCAAGTGAGCCTGGCGGCCCGGGTCCAATGGCCCGTAACCATGCTCCACCGCCGCCCCATGCAACGGCAAGCTACTGACCAGCAGCAGCACGGCCGTCGATAAGCCCCACAGCGGTGTCCAGCCCACCTTGTCCCTCCCGTGACGTGTCCCGCATGCTACGAAAAGGGCGGCAACGGCGAGGTGACGCACCTCACATTCGCCCCGGAAACTACTGGCGGCGTGCTTGCCGGCTTCCGCAGGGCTAGAATTCCAGTTGGCGCTTGCGGCGCGGGACGCTGATCGCAGCTCGGGACAGGTGGGCCCTTTGACCGTTCACTCATACCAGCAGAGTGCCGCAGCAACCGGATACCTGCGTCACGCAGCAACAACAAGAGGAGGCTCCATGGCAGCTCCGATCAGTTCCCACCAACCGGCCCGACGCCGCTTGCTATCAGCCTTGTCCACCCTTGGACTCACCGCGCCGCTGGCCACGGTGGGCGGCCGCGGTGCCTATGGGGCTACCAGACGCCTGGACCTGGAGCAGCCCTGGGATAATCTCGAAGGCTATCTCAAGGCGCGCAGCGACATCAGCGGCGAGAAATCCGTCACCTGGCGCACCGGGACCGTGCGCAGCTTCATCCCCGGGCGCAAATCACGCCTGCTGATGCGGGTGCATAACCTGAAATGCACCCGCTGCTACAAAGATGCGACGGGGTTTGAGTTCCTGGAGCGGGAGTGTCTGATCTTCTCTGATCTGGCGACGGGCGAACCGCTGACAGAATGGTATAACCCGTTTACCGAGCGGACCGTGAAGGACAAGCAGAAGTTCT
>JBFFHS010000160.1:0-4875 GCA_041556855.1 Gammaproteobacteria bacterium | reverse complement strand
CGGGCCGCGGGTTACACCCTGATCTCACCACCGATGGTGCTGTACCCCCGTGAGGATGCTGAAGTGCAGACTCGCGAAATGCTGTTTCGGGATCGGGACGGTGTGCTCGTCAATCTGATCGAGTTCGGTGTGCCGAGGCCAGAATGGTCGCGGCCGTCGCGTGAGAAATGAGGATGGCAAAAACAATAACGAACATGGTGCGGAATGCACTAAGCCTCAGCCAGAGCAACGAGAAGCAGCCAAAGGCGCGCGGCAGCTATCTATCTTTTGCCGTCCTGGCAACTTTGCTGGGCGCGCCAACCGTCTCCGCCGGGGACGAACGGGGCTTCATCCAGGAAGTCATCACGCTGCGAGCGGATGATCGGGTAAGCGTGCCCGCGGTCCTGACCTACCCCAGCGCCGGCATCAATACCCATTCTCCCGCGGTGATTTACCACCATGGCGGACCGGGCGGCAGCCCCGTGCAGGGGTTGGGGGCACCCCGTTTCATCGCCGAGCGGCTGGCGGCCAAGGGGTATACGGGCCTGAGCATTCTGTCTCGACACTCGACGGGACATCGGAATATACCCATCGAGAAAGCCACCTTGGATGTCAAAGCGGCCGCGGACTGGCTCTCCCAGATGGGCATGACCGACATCGTTCTGGTTGGCCATAGTCTGGGATCAATTCGTATCACGCGCTACTGGATTGATACTCGTGATCCACGCATCAAGGCCATGATTCACTATGCGCCCACCCGGGACCTGCCCCAGTGGGTCCGGGCTGGCATGGGCGCGGAGCGCTACGACGAAATCGTTGCCCGGCTTTCCCAGATGGTGTCGGAAGGGCGGGGCGATGAATACGTGTTCGATCCCTTTCAGATGCCGCCGCCCGCGCCGCCGGGAATTGAGCGGGGTTTCCTGCAAACCGCCGCCACCTGGCTGAACTGGTGGGGGCCCGCGGCCCAGACGCGCAACAGCGTCTGGCTTGCTCAGCTGGATATGCCGTTGCTGCTGGTGTCCGGCGATGCTGATGTGTTCGTCACCAAAGACTATCAGGACGCGCTTCAGGCAGCCGCCGTGAACAGCCCTCGGGTCGACACGCTTTGGTATGAAGGTGGGGTTGATCACGTTTTCACCAGTGGGGCAGAGCGGGCTGCCCGAGGCAGCGCTGACTGGCACGAAGGCGTCGGTCTTGCCGACCAGCCTGGCGCGACCGCACAGAGCGCGGAGACAACGGAAACGGCTGCAGAAGCCCAGGTCGGTATGTCAGTGCGCGATCGTGCCGCCCAGGATGCCTACGACTGGCTGGGCGAGATCGGTCTGGCCCCGCGGCCGCGCGTGCGGACCCGACTGGTGGACGCCCGGGCGACGGATGGTGTGAAGCAGTCGGGCGTGCTGTATGAGCCTGAGGCGGGTCGCGGTAGCTCAAGGACCGCCTTCATGGTGCTGTATGGGTATTCCGGCGACGTCATGCGCTCGTCCAGTCACTGGCTGCCCGTGCGCCTGGCCCAGGCGGGTTACACGGCCCTTGCGGCTCGCAACCGGGCGGCGGGAGCAGCCATCTATCAATCCGTCTTTGAAGACGTCGCGAAGGACACCGCCGGCTGGGTGAACTACCTGGAAGGCCAAGGTTTCGACCGCGTTATCCTGGTCGGGCATAGTTGGGGAGGCATCCGGGCGACCTATTACAAGGTGTCCAGCGGCGATCCCCGAGTCGTCGGCATCGTATACCTGGCGCCCACCCAAGATGGTCCGGACTGGGCCGAGCGCGGCCTGGGTAAGGCGGCCTATGACAGTCTCGTGGCGCAGGCTCAAGCCATGGTTGCAGCTGGAGACGGGTCCCGACGCATGGTCTTCGCCCAGGGCGTGGTGCCGGAGCCGGCACCGTCGGGGATGACGCGCCAGTGGCATCAGTCGGCGCGTAGCTTCCTCTCCGAATGGGGTCCTGAGGCCGCTACCGTCCACACCCAGCAGATCAAGAAACTGGACATTCCCATACTCGCCATCGCCGGCAACAAGGACACTTTTGTTGACCTGCCGTTCATGAAGCGCTTTACCCGGGCCGCTGGCGGTCCCGCCGACTATCAGTGGTACGACGATGGCGCGCCTCACAGTCTGATCGGCTGGGAAGACCGGGTGAGCGAAGACATCCTAGGCTGGTTGCAGGCGCGGATTCTGCAGACGGATTGAGAATCGCCGGGCGTTTAACTCTGTTTCAATGGAGATTCTCAATGATAAACTTCCCTTCGAAGCTCGGTCGTCGTGATGCACTGAAAGCGGTCGCCGCCGTTGCTGTTGGCTCCACTGTTGCGGCGCCTCGGACCGCACAAGCCCAATCCAAGTTACAGTCAATACCCTCGCCTGACCAAGTCATGGAGGTGAAAGGCGAGGTCTTCACGCCTATACCGGACTCCAACCCGCTGGATGTCAAGATCACCACCTTCACAACCGTGTCGCCTGATGTGGATGCCAGCATTGAGTTCTATCGTGACCTCATCGGTATGGACCTCATAAGCGACGAGCGATTGCCCGAAGGTATCAGCACTGCGCCGGGCATTGGCCGGGCGGGGCGCCGTCATGTGCTACTGGTCATGCCAAAGACGGAAGCCGTGCCGAAATCAGAGTTCAGAGAGGCCATACCGGAGTCGGGATTCAGAAGGGCTGTCCGTATTCTTGAAGCGCCGCCTGGGGCTGAAGCTATCCGACCACGACCAGGCTCCGGTCCAAACGATCCAGGTCTTATGGTTATGGAAGGCGGTACCCGTGATGCGGCTGAGTCCTATCACGCCCTGGCCAGCGCCGGCACACCCATGATCTCACCGCCCCGCTACTACTATTTCCGTAACACCATGTGGGGCACCGATGTGGATTCCATGAGCTATGCCCCCTTTGGTCCCGGCGGTGAACAGATGTTTATCACCGCCAGTATCCGCAGCGATCAACAGTTGGTGCGCTCAGTCGGTATCCATAACGGTTTTGTCAGCGCATCCATCTGCGCCTTGGATCAACGCCCTGTAAATGCTTTTTTTGAGAAGGCGCTCGGCCTCAAGCGCACATCCCAAATGGAATGCTACCAGGACAACGTCAACGAATTGGTCGGCGCGCCGGCAGGCACCTACTTCCTTTGGGGTAATGTTGGCAGCGGTGTAGGCATCGAGGTGTGGGAGATTAAGGCTGAGTCCGGCACGGTCTATCCCTGTTCCTTGGATAAAACCGGCTTCGCGATGTTGACCCTTCGCGTCAATGACTTGAGCAAATGCCGTGCCATGTGTGCAGAAGCAGGCATTGAACCGGTCGGTGAAGGCGCCCTACCCAACTTGCAAAATGAACGCCCCGACGGGTTTACCCTGCGCGGCGCCGTCGGCGAATTGTTTGAAGTGGTGCAGGCGTAATGGGAACCCCGTCGGCGAGCGAGGTTGGGCTGAATAAATTCATATAGGAGAACTTAATAGAGCACATATGGGAAAATTGTTGACTGCCGCAGCACGGCCTTCTACAGTGTCCTAACACCCCGTTTGGGCAGAAAAAACAGGCTTTTGGCACCAACTTCCGGCAGTCTAAAGAATGCGGGCTAGAGAAAACCAACAAGATGCCGCGGGACCATTGGTCAATGTCCGGGTTTTGAGCATCGGCAGCTCTATCGTCGGGCCCTGGGCAGCGACGCTGATGGGCTTTTTAGGTGCCAACGTCATCAAGATCGAAAGGCCCACGGGCGAGTACATCCGTCGCCTGTATCCGCTCCAGAAAGGCATGTCTACCTGCTACACGTCCACCAACGTGAATCAGCGCATTGCCGAGCTGGACATGAAAAAGCCGAACCATCTGGCCATCGTCCATGGGCTGGCTCAACAAGCCGATATCCTGGTGGAGAATTTCCGCGCCGGCGTGGGTGATCGTATCGGTGTGGGCTATGACGCCATGAGGCAACTGAATCCGCGGCTGGTATACGGCTCCAGCACGGGTTGGGGCGATGTGGGACCTATGCGCAACCGCGCGGCGCTGGATCCCCACTTGCAGGCGTTTACCGGCTTCGGCAGTTTGAACGGCGTGCCAGGCGGCACGCCCGAGATGGTGCGTTACATCCACATGGATCCCAGCGCTGCCACGTTCTTTACGGGCCTCATGCTGCTGGGTTTGATCGAGCGGCAACGCTTTGGTCGGGGCTCTTGGGTCAAGACCAGCCATCTGGCCAGCGGCATTGCGCAGCAGATGAGTCGCGCCGCGGAAGGCCTGTTGACCGGCGAAGCCGAGACCCGACTCGGCAGTGCCGCATCCGCCAGTGCGCCCAATCAGTGCTTTCGCGCCAAGGATGGTCGCTATATTGCCGTGGCTTGCGACCGACAGGAGCAGTGGGAGGGACTCACGCGGGCGCTGGGCCAGACAGACTTGGCAGCGGACTCTCGCTTCATCACCAATGTTGATCGCGTCGCCCATCGTGAAGCGTTGGCCGAGATTGTCGCAGCCGCGATCGCCGAGAAGCCCTCGCGCTGGTGGGTGGTTCAATTCGAGCGCGAGGGTGTGCCCCATGGTTTCAGCCTCAGCTTTGATGATCTGGTGAACCATCGACAGATTGTCGAGAACGACTACCTGGTATTGGCCCATCCACCCCACATGGGGCCGATGTACGTGGGTGGTCTGCCCTGGCAGTTCAGCCGCACGCCCGCCCATATTGACCGCGCCATCGCCGTGCCCGGTGCCCATACCGAGGAGGTGACCCAGGAGGGGTTCGGAGCGGGGCAAGATGAAGCAACAACCGGCGAGACGTCAGATGTCACCTTGCCGTTGCAGGGTCTGAAGGTCATCGATGCGACTCAGGGTTATGCGGGCCCGTTTCTGGGCTTGCTGCTGGCCGAGGCCGGTGCCGAGGTGATCAAGGTGGAACCGCCGGAGGGGG
>JBFFHS010000159.1:0-4937 GCA_041556855.1 Gammaproteobacteria bacterium | reverse complement strand
GGCGCCTTTCAAGCCAACGCCTTCGGCGTTCATGACACCCTCGGCAACGTGTGGGAATGGACCGGCGATTGCTTCCTGGACTCCTACGCCAGCCCGCGCGACGCCGACGCCCGCCCGGCTTCCTCCGACCCCTGCGACCAGCGCGCCCTGCGCGGCGGCTCGTGGTTCACCCTGACCTTTCTCAATCGTCCGGCGGCGCGCTATGGGGCGGCGCCGGGCGATCGCAGCGGCCATGTGGGCTTCCGAGTGGCCCGCCGACTTAAGTAAACGGACGCGGACTCGACGGCGAATACCCCGACAGCGCTGTCAGCTGTTTGCGCCCGGATCCACCACGCGCTGTCGCCACTCCCTGACCATGTCGTTAATCGCGTCGACCTCGATGAGAAATGAATCATGGCCATGGGCAGCTTCGAGTATGGCCAGCTCAGCACGAGGCAGGTGCTCGGCGAGTTCGCGTTGCTCACTCAACGGGTAGAGCAAATCGCTGTCGATGCCGATGACCAGAGCAGGCTGCCGGATGCTGCCGAGCACGGCATGGTACTCGCCGCGACCGCGGGCCACATCGTGGGTGTCCATCAGCTGCGTGAGGCGTATGTAGCAGTTTGCGTCGAAGCGCCCGACAAGTTTCTCGCCCTGGTAACGCAAATAGCTTTCCATGGCATAGAAGGCGGGATGACCGGCCACGTTGAGCGTGCGCCCGAACCGCTGCCCGAAGGACTCAAAGGAGCGGTAGGAAATCATCGCGATCATTCGGGCAATGGCCAGGCCGCTCGCCGGGCCGCCTGATTCCGGGTAACGGCCCTGTGCCCAGGCGGGATCATGCCGGATAGCCTCGCGCTGCGCCTCGCTCCACGCAATACACCAGGCCGAATGCCGGCCGCCGACGCCGATCGGCACGAGTGCCCGAACGAAATCGCCATAAAAGGCCCATTCCAGAACCTGCATGCCGCCCAGCGAGCCACCAATGGCAAAGGCCACCTGCCGCACGCCCAGTGCCTCGAGCAGCAGCTTATGCAGGGCAACGGTGTCCCGCAGCGTGGGCACTGGGAAGTCCGGGCCGTAACGCTCGCCACTTTCGGGATTCATGCTGAGGGGCGAGACGGTGCCATAGGGCGAGCCGATCACATTGGCGCAGATCACGAAATAGCGGTCTGGGTCCAGAGCGCGATCGGCGCCCAGCAGGCCCGGCCACCACTCATCCACGGCGGTGTCGCCGGTCAGAGCATGGCAAACCAGGACCGCGTTGTCGCCGGCGGCGTTGAGCTCACCCCAGGAGCGATAAGCAATTGGCACGTCCCGCAGTCTTGTTCCATCTTCGAAACGAAACTCCGGCACCCGCAGTATCTGCGCCGTCACAACGACTGGCCTGTCCCTTATGGCCGCGGTGCCGCGTTACCGTGCGGCGGCCAGGCCCCGATCGATATCCGCGATGATGTCATCGATGTGCTCGATGCCCACGGACAGACGGACCAACTCGGGCGTGATCCCGCCGGCGGCCTGCTCCTCCGGTTTGAGCTGGGAATGGGTCGTGGTCGCCGGGTGAATGGCCAGACTCTTGGCATCGCCCACGTTCGCCAGGTGACTGAAAAGCTCGAGTCCTTCGATGAACCGGGTGCCCGCACTCGCGCCACCCTGGATGCCGAACACCACCATGGCGCCGCCCATGCCAGACAGATACTTATCGTTGTGCTCGTGCGCTGGATCGCCCGGCAGCCCGGGATAGCGGACCCATTCGACTTGACCATGGTCCTTGAGATACTCAGCGACCCGAAGGGCGTTGCTGCAGTGGCGCTCCATGCGCAGGGGCAGTGTTTCAATACCCTGAGCAAAGATCCATGCATTATCCGGGCTGATGCATGCGCCCAGGTTGCGCATCGGAATAACGCGCATGCGGATCAAGTAAGCAACGGGTGCCAGAACCTCCGGCAAGTCGTAGGCCCAACGCACGCCGTGGTAGCTGGAGTCCGGCTCCGTCATCAACGGGAACTTGTCGTTTTTCCAGTCGAAGCGTCCAGCGTCCACGACGATGCCGCCAATACCGGAGCCCTGGCCGCCCATCCATTTCGTCAGGGAGTTCACCACAATGTCGGCCCCGAAATCGATCGAGCGCTGCAGGACAGGCGTGGTGAATGTGGCATCCACGATGAGCGGAAGATCGTGGGCATGGGCGATGTCGGCGATCGCCTCGATATCGGCCACGTCGCAGGCCGGGTTCGACAAGGTTTCGCAAAACAGCGCCTTGGTGTTGGCGGTAATCGCCTTGGCAAAGTTGTCGGGGTCGTTTGGATCCACGAAATGGGCTTTGTAGCCAAACTGCGGAAATATGTCGTTGAACATCGTGTAGGTGCCACCATAGAGGTTGGCAGCCGACACGATCTCGTCCCCGCTCTTGCAGATATTGTTGATGCAGTTGAATATCGCCGCCGTACCCGACGCGTGGGCCAACGCCGCGGCGCCCCCCTCCATCGCTGCAACCCGCTGCTCCAGGGCATCCTGGGTAGGATTCATAAGACGCGTATAGATGTTCCCGAGCTCGCGCAGGGCGAAGAGATTCGCGGCATGCTCGGTATCCCGGAACACATAGGAACTGGTGCGGTAGACGGGCAGGCCACGCGCGCCCGTGGTGGGGTCCGGTTGCGTGCCGGCATGCAGACACTGGGTTTCCAGTTTCACGTGATTGCTCTCCGTTGTTGTTTTGTTTGTCGATACGGTGGTGACGCGTCAGGGCGCCGCCGAGCGAAAAAAACCCGCAGCGGCGGTGCCGCGCGGGTTTGTGCTAATGCTGTGAACTCTTGCGGCCTGTTGCCGGTGCTTAGCTACTCGCGCGACTGATGTGGCCGCAACAGCAGCAGCACCGCACCCGCGCCAAATGCGTCGTTATGCTCACGGCAGCATTTAATGCTTTGGCGTAAGCACTGTCAAGAATGCCTGCCGGAGAGGCTGTCTATCGTCCACCCGCGCCCTTTCCACTCAAATTGAGTTGCCGAAAGCAGTCGGGCAACCCGCCAAACCTACCGGCTCGGGCCCACGTCGGCCCTACGCCCGCTTGGTGGCGAACAGGTTCGGGCGCTGGGCCCGCGCGCCGTAGCGAGCCATTGTCCGGCCAGACGGACCGTTGGGATCCACCGCCATGCCGAAGCTCTCTAGGTCGCCGGCCAGATCGTAGTCCATGTGCTCCAGCGCCCAGACCTCGCCGTTCCAGCGATGGTCCCACCAGCGGCGAAACCGTCCGTAGGCGGTGTTGGGCGGTTTGTTGGCGGTGAAGAAATCCACCGGATAGTAGGTGCCGCCGGGGCGCAGCACGCGGGAGATCTCTCGCATGATCTCGGTGTTCTTCACGTTGGGTACTTCGTGCAGCACGATGCGCGATGTCACCATGTCGAAATGGCCATCCGGGAAACCCGTGTCCTCGGCGAGCGCCTGCATGAAATTCACAGCCACACCCATCCGCGAGGCGCGCATATGGGCATAGTGCACCATGGGGCCAGCCACATCGATACCCCACACTTCCGCATCGGGGAAGCGGCGCTTTAAGGCCACGGCGCTTTGCCCGGCACTGGTGCCAAAATCCAGGATGCGGCGCACCTTGCCGTCGGTGGGCGCCGGCGCGGCGGTGGCGAAAGCCGTCTGAATCTCATCCTGGTTGTTATGGCCCATATGGAAGTTCAGGGTGCCGTAGTGGTAGATATAGCCGGCCAGGGGATCGCCCACGTAGCCACCGGGCTGGATGTGGATCTCGTGCTTGGCGTAGTCCGGGATATGCATGTCGGGCCTGAGTTCCAGCGTCCCGGGACCCTGCTTTTCCGCCGCCTTGAGCGTGCCGAGATAAGCATCGAAATTGGCATCGAAATGCTGCTTTAAACCCGCCCAGGTGAGCTGCTGGGTGGCAAGCCAGGCCCGGGCGCTGGCCATGAGCGTGGCATCCTTCTCCATCAGCTTTATGACCTGCTCCAGCGGCAGATCATCCCGGGTGCTATAGCCGTTTTCCTCGAGGATGTCCCGAGCGCGCATCGACGCCACCCGCATGAGACCCTCGGGCGCGCGCTGCACCCAGTCGCGCACCTCGGTGAGAAACTCCTGATTGCTCATCACGTCCAGGCTGGGCAGGCGCATTAGCTGCCCATCCATGCCGCGCAGATCCAGGGGCAAAGCCTCCTTGGCCTCGACGGCTACGGGTCGAAGGGCCGCGGCCATGGCCGTGGCGCCTGTGAGTTTGAAGAGTTTTCGGCGGTCCATTTGATTCCCCTAGTCTCAAGCGCCGCTGCCTGGCGGCGCGCAGGTCGAGTTCGTGATCAGGCCCTGTTTGTGGATTGTGGGCTGTGAGACTGCGCGTTTCCAGCCACTATCGCCCTATTCTACCCCAACCAAGCCCGACATGACTCCCTTTAAACTCTCGCAACTGTCTGACCCTAGTACTAAAAAGGGTGCGACCCTCGGCCCCAACAGGCGCGACTGCAGCGTTCATCCCCGGCTTGCTGTCAGCTTATGACACGCTCAAAAGCGCTTTAGTACCCACCGCGCTAACTGAAGCCCTCCATCGCTTCGGCAAACGGGCCGGCCCTCAGGCAGCAGCACCAGGCGGCTACCCCAGAGTCGGCTCGGCGATTCTCACCAGCCGTTTGCCCCGGTTGCCGCCGGCCATCATGTCCAGCCAACCCTCCACCGCGTTTTCAAGCCCTTCGACCACGTCTTCGTAATACCTGAGCTTGCCCTGCTGCATCCAATCTGCGATTGCACGGAGCCCTTCCTCATGCTCGGCGTAGTAATCGTGGACGTAGAACATGGGCTGGTCCACGGGATAAACCCACGGCGTACCGTCTTCCCGCAGCGCCGAATACTTTGAAGCCACCCCCACCCGGGTCACGCGCGCATCGCTGTTAAGATTCGCGGCGGCGGCCGCGGCGATCGGCCCGCCCACGTTGTCGTAGAACATGTGC
>JBFFHS010000158.1:0-4986 GCA_041556855.1 Gammaproteobacteria bacterium | reverse complement strand
GCGGAGAACTTCTACATGAACGTCACAGCGGTGACCCATCGCCGCGACCCTATGATCGTGAATCACTTTTCCGGCGTCACCCGCGGTTTTATCACGTCCCCCCTGGAAGCCACCATCAACGTGGGCTTCAAGCAGCAGTTCCCGGAGCTGGTCGCGATTCACCTGCCCCTGGCGATGCCCGGCTTTTGCATTGCCAGCATCGACAAGCGGTCAGCCGGAGACGGCTTGCGAATCGGGCGGGCGATTTGCAAGGCTGTGATGCTGGCAAAGATCATGTTGGTGGTGGATGCAGACATCGACATCTACAACTTCGATGAAGTGATTCGCACGGTGGGGGCTCGTTGGCAACCGCACCCCGCCAGCGAGATCTTCGAGCAGGCGAGGGGCTCCTCGACCGATCCCAGTCTCCGGCAGCGGGGGGTCAGCAGCAAAATTGTCATCGATGCCACCCGGCAGCTTCCCGAGGAGGGCGGGCCTGATGAATATGCTATGCACAACCGGGATGCGCTGGTTGCCGGGCAACCGGATGTCTTCGCCAGGGTGGACGAAAAATGGTCAACCTTGCTCAAGCAGCTGAAGGCTGGGACATGAGGAATTTCCACCTGGCGTGGCCCGCGGAAGAAAGGCGACAGCGATGAGAAGACGTGATTTCTTGCGCGCCTCCCTGGCCACGACGGCACTGGTGCCGATCGACGGTTTCCCCGCCAGCAAACTCATGGCGCGGGTCGGCGGGAAGCTGCCCGCGCGGCGGCTCAACGGTGAGGATACGGTGCTATCCAGCGGCGATGTTGAGGCGTTGGCCGGGAGCATGCACGGCGCCCTGGTTTTGCCGGGCAGCGAGAGCTACGATCAGGTGCGCCGAGTTTGGAACGGCATCTTCGACAAACGACCCGCCATCGTTGCTCGCTGCAGCGGAGCCGCAGACGTGATGCTTGCCGTGAACTTTTCCCGGGCGCATTCACTGCTGACCGCTGTCCGAAGCGGCGGTCACAGTTATTCTGGGAAATCCAGTTGTGACGGCGGAATCGTGATCGACCTTTCAGCGATGCGCGGCGTGCAGGTCAACCCGCGCGGCCGAACGGCGCGGGTTGCCGCGGGGACCTTGCTCGGGCAGCTGGATCACGAAACCCAGGCCTTCGGGTTAGCCACGCCGGCGGGGGTGATCTCTCATACGGGTGCGGCGGGACTGACCCTGGGCGGCGGCTTCGGTCGCCTGAGCCGACGCTTCGGGCTCACTTGTGACAACCTTCTAGGCGCCGATGTGGTTACGGCGGATGGGCGCTACTTAAAAGCCAGCGACACGGAGAACCCGGATCTCCTCTGGGGCTTGCGCGGTGGGGGCGGCAATTTTGGCATCGTCACATCGTTTGACTATGGCCTGCATCCCCTTGATGGCACAGTGTTGGCGGGCGATGTGATCTGGCCCTTCGCCCAGGCGCGCGACGTGCTGCGTTTCTTTGCGGAATACTCCCTCGAGGTTCCGGACGAGCTTTACCTGATCGCGGCTCTGCTGCGCGACGCTGCGGGGACGCCGTTCGTAAAGGTCGGCGTACTGTGGTCGACGGATTTGTCGGCGGGCGAGAAAGCGCTCGCCCCCCTGCGCCGTTTCGGTAGACCCTCTGGCGACACAATCAGGCCGGTGTCTTACGTCAAGCATCAGTCAGAAGATGACCGGACTCAGCCCCATGGGCTCAACTACTACAACAAGTCGGGCTTTGCGGGGGAGCTGAGTCACGATGCGCTGGACTTGATCCTGGACGTCTTTCAGGGCTCGTCGCGCCCGTTCAGCCTGTTCATGACGCTCGAGGGCGGTGCCATCGGGCGGGTTGCAGCGGAGGCGACGGCATTCCCGAACCGCGATGCGCTCTACTGGCTGGCTATCTCGGGTCAATGGAAAGACGCAGCCGAAAGCGACGAGCGGATCCGCGTGATGCGTGCAGAGTGGCAACGCCTTGAGCCCCTGACACGCGGTTTCTATACAAATTCCGCGATGGACGAGAGTAATGCGCGCTATCGGAGTAACTATGGGCAGAACCTCGAGCGGCTGGCGGCGCTGAAACGCAAATACGATCCAGGCAACCTGTTTCGTCTGAATGCGAACGTGTCCCCCGCATTGCAAGTTTCTGCCCGGGCTTAAGCAGTGACCCAAATGACTGAAAAGAACTCATCCAGATTGGCCCTGAGCATTCGCATCGGCTGGGGCCTGGGCGCCGTGGGCTCGACCATCTTCCTGTTCTCAAAGTCGCTGATTCTGCGGTTCATGACCGATTACTTAGGCGTTGCGGCAGCCACGGCGGGATTCTTGTTCGCGATCTCGCGGGTCTACGACGCCGCCACCGACCCGGTCATGGGGGTGATCAGCGACAAAACCGCCAGTCGTTGGGGGCGTCGGCGGCCCTATCTGCTGGCGGGTGCAATTCTCTGCGCATCCACCTTCGTGCTGCTGTTCTCCGTGCCCGACATCCAGTCCAGTCAGACCATGGTTATTTACATGGGCGCGCTGCTGTTGCTGTTTTCTACCGCCTATACGTTGTTCAACGTGGCCCATGTGGCCATGCCGGTGGAAATGACCACCAACTTCCAGGAACGTGCTGAGCTGTTCTCCTACCGCGCCGCCGCCATCGGTCTTGGCAGCGTCCTGGGCGGGTTCCTGGGTCCGGTCATTATCGCGACCTACGGGGGTGGCCGGACCGGCCACGAGGTCATGTCCTGGGTGCTGGGGGGCATGATCTTCGGCGCCATGACGGGCTGTTTCTGGATGACGCGACACGCGCCGTTTCGGCCCAAGCAAACCGCCGTTCGCTATTCGTTAGCCGACCAATTGAGCTCCGCGGTCACCAATAGACCCTATTTCGTCCTGATGATCGTGAAGGCGTTTTTACTGGTGACCGCCACCATGAACAGCGGTACGGCGGCGTTCTTTACCAGCAGGGTGTTGAATCTCTCTGATCGTTGGCTGGGGATTTACTTTCTCTGCTATGGCCTGGCGTTGTTACTTTCCCAGCCCCTGTGGCTGCGCGTCGTGCGTAAATATGGCAAACCGCGCACCTACATCGTTATGGCGCTGGTCTACGCTCTGATTGCGCTGAGCTGGACGCTAGCCGATCCAGATGAGCATTTGGCGTTCTTTGTGTTGCGGGCCGTAGGGATCGGTTGGGCGACGGGGGCGGTGATGCTGGCCACCCAATCCATGCTGCCGGACACCATCGAATACGACTACCGGCGCACCGGACTGACCCGGGAGGGTTTGTTTACCGGGCTCTATACGACGGTCGAAAAGTTGGGCGCTGCCGGGGGCGTAGCGATCACGGGCATCGTGCTCGGCGTCATGGGCTACGTCGCCTCCACGGCTGGTCAGGACATCGTGCAGCCCCCCAGTGCCATCACCGGGATCTATCTCTGCTTCAGCGTCATTCCGGCACTCTTGATCGCCGCCAGTTGCCTGTTCGTGGCGCTGTACGATCTGGACGAGGCGAAACTCGACGCGACGGTTCGAATAGCGTCCGAGCGGACCCGATAGCGGTTCTTCTATGTGAACGGAATAAGTTACATACGGGAAAATTGTTGACCCCAGCTTGGCTGCCTTCTACAGTGCTCTGAACGCCCGCCGGGGCCAGAGATGAGGCTCAGGTTGGCGCGAAGGGCAGCATTTCGCGTCGCTGCCGGCGCCGACCAGAGGGGGATTACATGGACCGGCGAGGTCGGGGCGCTGGAGCACATGGACTGGGATCTGGCAGGCGATCTGGAGCGCTCCGGCATGGCCGTGACCCTGAAAGGCCCGGTGGCTGAGCCGATGGCGTCGGCCCAGCTCCAGTTTTCGCCCGCGGCCGAACCTGTTGGCCACCAAGCGGGCTTAAGGCTGCGATGGCCGGGCGGGCTTGCGCCGTGCGGACCACCCGCAGCTCGGTCATGCTGAAGAGAACGATCTTCAAGGGGGTACCGTCATTGCCTGCCAGCCAAAAGCCTGGCAGTTAAGCCGGCGCCGGCAGTTACGACGGCAGGGGTGCAGGAGGGCGGCGGCGCATCCCGCCGACGCCGCGGGCGCTTAATCGGAGATCAGGCCGTTGACTAAGTCGTAATAGTGGCCTCAGAGCAACCAGTATCGGTTGTTGACTCAAAGCACCCGCCACCCCGAGTGTTTCGCGACGGAAACTGATATTGGCCAACGCTCTGGGTAGTCCACTCGAGAACCTATGAGGGGATTGTTCATGATAGCCAGGAACTGGAAGGACATGTCTGGACCTGTCGGTTGCAGTTTGAAGGCCACTCTGCTCGGCCTCTTGGTGATAGCTGCGAGCGTGACCCATGCCCAAGACATCCCGAACGGATTTTCAGTATCCGCAATGAACCGGGCGACAATCTTCGTGCGCGATCTGGACAAATCGCTGCAACTTTATCGTGATCTTCTTGGCCTGAAGATCCGGGTCGAGGCACTGACTGAGGGAGAGCGTATCAATCAGATCATGGGCACCGCGGGCTTGGCTCTCCGAGCCGTCATTCTGCAGTCGGGGGACAGTATCGTTGGCAACATCGGCATCTACGAGATCATCGGTGATGATCGCAGTACGCTGCCGCCGCCATCGGATCGTAACGACACGGTCACCGGCGATGTCGCCGTCGTCTTCGCCACCAACGATATCGACGGCATCACCGAACAAGTGCGGGCCGCGGGTTACACCCTGATCTCACCACCGATGGTGCTGTACCCCCGTGAGGATGCTGAAGTGCAGACTCGCGAAATGCTGTTTCGGGATCGGGACGGTGTGCTCGTCAATCTGATCGAGTTCGGTGTGCCAAGGCCAGAATGGTCGCGGCCATCGCGTGAGAAATGAGGATGGCAAAAACAATAACGAACATGGTGCGGAATGCACTAACCCTCAGCCAGAGCAACGAGAAGCAGCCAAAGGCGCGCGGCAGCTATCTATCTTTTGCCGTCCTGGCAACTTTGCTGGGCGCGCCAACCGTCTCCGCCGGGGACGAACGGGG
>JBFFHS010000157.1:0-5274 GCA_041556855.1 Gammaproteobacteria bacterium | reverse complement strand
GCAGCGATCCAGCGTTACTACGAAGAGACATTTGCGGTGCCGCCGGCACCGGTCATGGATGCGGTCGTGTCGGTCCTGTCGGACGCGTTCGATCTGCCGCGCAGCCAGTTGCATCCGATCGCCGCGCTCTCAGTCGGTGGCAAGTGCTTTATCGAAGCGGATCAGTACCCAGACGCGGCCGCCGCCAGAGCAACGCTACCCGGCCGCCTGCCCCCGGCCACGGCAATCGTCTCGTTCGCTTGTCCAAATTTGGAGGATCCGAGCGCCGCCGCGTTGGGTCCTGTGATCGCCCACCCCGAACCGCCCTACGGCGGGGGTCGCGCCGCATTGGTGAGTGGTGCAGCAGGCGAACTCATCGAACTTATTCAAACCTAGGGAATCCGTGTCCGTGACCAACTCCGTGAAACTCCCCCGGGTGGCTAAGGGCAAACGCCCCAGCTTCTTCAGTGACCCTGGCGTGGACCAGTTGTACTCTATTACTCTGGAGCTTGCCGCCGAGTTGTCCGTAGCCCTGGAGCGCATCGATACCCTGGAACGGCTTCTGGATCAGCAGGCTCTGCTCAGCCGGGACGATATTGAGGCCTATCGGCCCGACGCAAGCGTGGAAGCTGAGCGTGCCGCACGGCGCGACGCCTATCTGCAGCGCGTGTTCCGCATCCTGGAGCAGGATCCCGGCAACCGCGATAGCGGCGGGAACGGGTGAGCGATGGCAGCACGCCGCCACCAGATGTTCCCATGCGCCAACCACGACGAACGTGCTGCGCAGCAGTTCCTAACGGCTCTGCGCCAACAATTGTCGGGCTGGGGCGCCCCAGGGGCACGCGCGATCTTCGAGGCGCGGGTCGCCCCCGAGGTTGCCGCGCGCGAACAGCGGCCGCCGCGGGACCGTCACGACATCCGCAGATTAATGACCCGCGATCCCTACTACCAATTCTGGAGCGCCCTGCAGCGCCGCAGCCAGGAGCTGCTCTGGGAAACTACCCTGGATCCGGTGGAGCGTCAGCTCACAGAGTTGATTCAGACCTATCGAGAGCTTGGTCCCGAGAATCCGCAGCGGCTTGGTTCCTTGCTGCTGGATCCTGAGCTGCCGATACCACGCTATCACACCGCTGCCGACATTCACCTGCAGCCCGGCGGCTATCACACTGATTTCTGTGCCGAAGATGTGGCGGCCGGCGCGCTGTACGATTCTGCCTTACCTATCTACGCGCCCGGTGCCCTGGGGCCTGAGAACGACGCGCTGGGACGCATGCTGCTGGCTCATTTTCGTACCGTTGACCCGGAAGCGCGCCCGGAGCGAATTCTGGACATGGGCGCTGGCATCGGCAACAGCACCCTGCCCTGGGCCAGGGCGTTTCCCGCTGCCGAGGTCCATGCCATAGACGTGGGCGCCCCGTGCCTGCGTTACGGGCATGGCCGGGCCGAGAGCCTGGGCGTTGCGGTGCACTTCTCTCAGCAAAACGCGGAAGCGACCAGCTTCGCCGCTGGAAGCTTCGACCTGGTGGTCTCCCACATCATGCTTCACGAGACCTCAGCTCAGGCATTGCCCAACATCTTGCGGGAATCGTTCCGGCTTCTGAAACCGGGCGGCTGGTGCCTTCACATGGATATCCCCCGCGGCGGCGATCCCTTTGAGCAGTTCATGTATGAGTGGGAGACTTACAACAGCAACGAGAACTTCTCCAGCTATATGACCGACGCCGATCTCCCCGCACTGGCACGCGCCGCCGGCTTTTCGTCGAACTCCGTCCATATGGGCCGCATCCGCCCCTTCCAGGGGGCCGACGACACGCTGTATTCCGCCAACGCGCCTGGATATCCGGTGCTGGTCGCAAGCAAGCCGGCAGTTGGAAAAAGCGTGGCAGCCTGAGGTGAGCGACGTGAAAAAATTAGCGCCGAACCCGATCCGGCGTACGCCGAAAGGAAAGAAACCGCGCTACTTTGCGGACCCGGCTACGGATAAGCTGTTGAGTATGGTCATGACCCTTGCCGAGGAGCTGTCGGTCACGCGGGACCGACTGGATACCGTGGAACAGCTCCTGAACGCTCATGGACTCCTGCCGCCGGCCGCGGTGGAGGAGTTCGAGCCGGATACGGCCCTGGAGTCCGCCCGGGAAGCGCGCCGAGCCCGCTTTGTCAACCGCCTGCTGGGGGCCCTTCGAGCAGAGCTCGATGAAGCGACGAACCCGGATTTTCCCCGCTCTCGTGAGGACATCCTCAACCAACTGGATTGACGATCAGTCGTTCACATGCACCATCAGATCGCCCAGCAGTGGTGAGTACCAGCGAATCTCATCGCCCGGGCCCACCGCCGCACCCTGGGTATCCGGGCCACCCAGAGCGATCACATCGCCCGGTTTGAAACTGAAATAACGGGACAGCCAGACCAGAGCCTCCTGGGCCCGGGGCAACAGGTCTTCCGCCTGCCACTGACTCGCCGCCACGCCGTTGATGGTCAGCTGCGCCTGAACCGCGCCGGCGTTGAACTGCTCACGGGTCAGCAGATAGGGTCCCATCGGGTAGAACCCGGGCATCTGCTTGCCCAAAGTTTGCGCCAGCAGGCGCCCGGCGCTGCTGGCGTCCTGGGGCTCGCTCTGATGAGTGAGATCCATGGCGAGCACAAAACCGCCGATAGCGTTATGGGCCTCAGCAGCGGACAAGCGATGACCCGGCCGCGCCAATACTACGGCAATCTGCCCCACCACCGTGGTCAGACCTCCCAGGTGCTCGGGCAGATTAAGCTTGGAATCGGGCCCCACCAGGGTGTTCGCGCTCTTGAGAAAGGGCTGCGGCAAAGCACCGTCCCTCTGTTCCAGGACGACAATCAGACCGGAACGCCGGATGGGTGCGGTCAGACCCGTTCCGGCCAGCGGCAGCAATGCCCCTTGGGAGCGCAGTACTTCCAGTTCACTGTCATCGGCCGCCGCCAGGGCCTCGGTGAGGCGCTGCAGATGATCCAGACCAGCCTCGCCGGCATCCATCACGGTGATGACGGAATTAGGCCGCCAACCGGACAGGGACAGGGCGGGATGCCCAACGCGCAGATCGAAGATCTGATCGCCGTGAATCAGACCCGGGCGGCCGCCGCGTTCGTCTGCGATGGTGACCAGTTTCATGAAGGGCGTCCTGCGCCGACCGCTTAGAGTTCGTTCTCTGCCGGCGTGACCACCAGACCGTCCAGCTCTTCGGTGACCTCGATCTGACAGGTCAAGCGGCTGTTGGGCCGGCGATCGAAGGCTGCGTCCAACATGGCATCCTCCATATCGTCCATTGCCGGTAACCGGTGCAACCAGCCCTCGTCCACATAGGCGTGGCAGGTGGCGCAGGCGCAGGCACCACCGCACTCAGCCACGATACCGGGCACGTCGTTGGAGAGCGCCCCTTCCATGACGGAATAGCCGACCTTGACATCAAACTCACGGCGCGTGCCGTCGGCATCCAGATAGACGATCTTGGGCATAGCAGGCACACATGGGTCGCGGCAGGCGGGCCGAATTATAGGCCCGGCTTGGTGGGATGCCAAAAACGACGACGCCCGGCCTCGCTGACGTCGCGTCGGACCAAACTCAGCGGTGGTCAGTTACTGGCGGTGAGCGGTTTCATGGCATCGCGCAGTTGGCGCTCCCGCTCCACTTCCTTGTCGATGAACTCCATCCACTGGCTGGCGGTCTTCGTGCTGCGCCGATCCTGGGCCGCCGCACGGAAGGCTGTCTTGGCCTCGTTATAGCGCTTCAGCTCGTACAAGCACATGCCCAAGACGACGTTGGCCGAATCGCTTCGGCGCAGGTTTCCTTTACGCAACCCTTCCCGGGCCGCCTCCACACAGGGCTCATAGCGGTCCAGATTCAGATAGGACTGGGCCAGCCGCACGTCGAGAATCCCGTCGTTGGAAAGCTGGGCAGCCTTCTGCAGCGCGGGAATCGCCTTTTCGTCTTCCTGGGACAGGGTCCAAGCCTGGGAAAGCAGGCGCCAGTTGCTGGCCGAACCCTCTATCGTGCCGTCGTTCAAGCCGTCTTCCATGACCTTGGCCGCCTTGTAGGGAACCTCCGCCTGCATGAATAGCTGGGCCAGCTGCACCAGCTCCGAGCTGCGCTCGAGCCAGCCGCCAGCGTGAGCGGCTTCGTAGGCATGCAGCTGCTTGCTCTCCTGATCCAGCTCGCCGTAGATGGCGGCCAGCTGGGTGAAATAGTCCTTCTTTGGCCAGTTGGTTGCGAGCGTCTCCAACACGTCGCGAACCTTCGGGTAGTCCTCCAACTCGTAGTGGAACACCCTCAGCAGCAGATACCAGTTCTCCTTGGGCTCCTGATTGCGGCTCCGCGCGACCTCGATGGCCTGCAGAGTCGGCGCGATCCCATCCCGGTAGCGCTCCAGCTGGTAATAGCCCTGAGCCTTCAAAATATAAGCCTCAGGGCTTGGGTTCTCTGCAACCGCAAACCACCGATCAAGCATATCCAGAGCTTTCTGATATTGCTCGGACGTGAAATATAACTGGGCCAGGGTATACATGGTGCCCTGCTCCAGCGCGATGGGAAGATCCGGTTGAGCCAACACATTCTCGTAGGCCCGCAGGGCTTCCCGGTAGTTGTCCTGAGAGTAGTAAATAAAGGCGTAGAAATTCCACATCTGGGCGGTTTCGTAGCTGTTCAGGTCCTTCATTTCCCGGACCTCATCCAGCAATCGGCGCGCGCAGTTCATATCATCCGCTTCAGAGCAGACCTGGGCTTCGGACAGCTTGGTATAGACCTTTTCCCTCATCGCCGGCGTCTTGCGCGTCTTTTGTTGACTTGCCTCACTCTGACCGCTCTGCTGGGCCAGCAACGACTCAGGCAGACTTGCAGCGCCAGCCAGCAACGCCAGGGAAAAAGCAGATGCGATCAGATGGAACCTGCTAGCAGTAGCCACGGCTAATCCTCAAGCTGGAAAGTGATCTTGTTTCTAACACCGGGGACCTCCACGGGTTCCCCGTCGATCACCCGCGGTTTGTACTTGAACTTGAGCGCCGCGGCCGCGGCGGCCCGCTCGAATATGCTGTTGCTGGATTCCACGACCACCACCTCCTTGACGGTACCCGTGCGGGTGACCGTGAACTCCACGATCACATAGCCCTCGATACCCCGGGACTGCGCCCGGCGGGGGTAAATGGGCGCGACTTTGACGATCGGCAGGTACTCACCGTCGCTGACCCCGATGCCGACGCCACCCACTGAAACGTTGGTGGACATGTTGGGGGCTGCAATCTGAATGCCGGTGGCGGACGTGTCGAAATTGTCCAGG
>JBFFHS010000156.1:0-5682 GCA_041556855.1 Gammaproteobacteria bacterium | reverse complement strand
TGGCAGTACTGGGACGGCCGCAAGGACAGCCTCTGGTCCCAGGCGCTCTCGCCCCTGGAAGACCCCAACGAGCACGGTGGCAACCGCATGCAGTACGCCCGGCTGGTGGCGAACGATCCCGCCTATCGACGCGCCTATGAGGCACTGTTCGGGTCGCTGCCGGATCTGTCCGACGCAAGCCGTTTCCCCGCCGCCGCCGCGCCGGTTGCGGACCCGACGCTCAACAGCGCCTGGCAAGCCATGGCGACAGCGGACCAGCATCTCATCAACCAGATTTTCGCCAACCTGGGCAAGGCCATCGCCGCTTACGAGCGGCTGCTGTTACCCGGGCCGTCCCGTTTCGATGCCTACGTGGCGGCACTCCTGTCGGGTGCCACGCCAAACGAACATCTCTCTGTGGCCGAGGTCCGCGGCTTACGGCTGTTCCTCGACGAGGCCCAGTGCCTGCGCTGTCACAACGGCCCCCTGTTCACCAACAATGAGTTTCATAACACCGGGGTCATCTCCGCCCCGGGACAGCTTCCGGACAAGGGGCGCATCGCCGGCGTGCGCGAGGTCAAAGCCGATCCGTTCAACTGCCTGGGGCCCTACAGCGACGCAGCGGAAGACGACTGCGCGGAGCTGCGCTTTGCCCGCAGCGACGCGGAGCTGCTCGGAGCGGTGCGCACGCCATCGCTGCGCAACCTCAACGACACCGCCCCGTTCATGCACGCTGGCCAGCTCGCAAGCCTTGCCGACGCCCTGAACCATTACAACCAAGCCCCCGAGGCCATGATCGGCCACAACGAAGCCGAGCCGCTGGGTTTGAGCCGCGGCCAGCTTAGGGACCTGGAAGCCTTCTTGCTCACCCTGACGGGCACGCCGGCGACGCCTGTGGAGCGACTGGCGCCGTCCATGGCTGCCCGCGCTCCCTGACCCGAAACGCCCAGGGCCTTTGATTAGAGCTAGAATGTGGCCATGAGCAGCTCACTGCAGATTGCACTCATCGGCGCCGGTATCGGCGGCATGGCGGCGGCCGCTGCCCTGCGGCGCCTGGGCATCCCGGTCACGGTCTTCGAACAGGCGCCGGAGCTGGGTGAGGTGGGCGCCGGTCTGACCATCACCCCCAATGCCACCCGCGCGCTGGCGGGCCTGGGGCTGGAGGACGAGATGGCGGCGCTGGCCGATGCCACGCCCCACGTCGGCACGCTGCACTGGCGCACCGGCGAACGGCTCGGCTACACGCCGCGCGGTGCCGCAGAATACCTGAAGCGCTATGGGGCCATTACGCGGCACGTGCACCGGGCAGATCTTCACGATGTGCTGGTGCGCGCTTTCGCGCCGACGCCGGAAACCCTGCGCCTGGATCATCGGCTGGTGCGCATCGCCCAGACGACAGACCGCGTCACCGTGGCCTTTGCCAACGGGGTCGAGGAGCGGTTCGACGTCGTGGTGGGCTGCGACGGTTTGAAATCTGTGGTGCGGGATCAGCTGTTCCCCACCGAGCCCCCCGTATTTACCGGCTACGTGTCCTGGCGCGGCCTGGCCCAGCGCAGCCGCATCCCCCACGTCAACCTGGATCCCCATTTCGCCAGCTACGCAGGCAACAACAAGATGTTTGGCCGCTATCCCGTGCGCCACGGCACCCTGATCAACTACGTCGGCATGGCCAAGCGCACGGACATCGACGAGGAGAGCTGGACCGCCAAGGCGAACGTCGCAGAAGTGCTGGCGGAATTCAACGACTGGCACTCGGACGTGGTGGATATTATCAAGGCTACACCCAAGGACGGCTGTTTCCGCTGGGCGCTGCACAGCCGCAAGCCTTTGGATTCCTGGGTCGCCGGGCGGGTGACGCTGCTGGGCGACGCAGCCCACCCCACCACCCCGTTTCTCGGCATGGGCGCGGCGATGGGCATCGAAGACGGCGTGATCTTTGCGCGCTGCGTGAAGGCCTGCGGCGACGACTGGGCCGCTGCCTTGACCCGTTACGAAAAGGCCCGCCTGGAACGCGGCAATGGGGTGCACATGGATTCCTGGTCGCGCGGCGCCAAGATCTTCGGCACCAAGCCGGAAGAGCGCAACGAGCCACCAGGCGTCGGGCTCGGCGACTTGTATCGCTATGACGCCATGACGGTACCCATCTAGCCGCCCACGGCTGCCCACCGGCTCCACAGGGCTTGCGGCGCGGCGGGCGTCGCGCGCCGCCGCTCAGGTTAGGCCTTGTCTCGATCCACCAGCTTGTTCTCGGCGATCCAGGGCATCATCGCCCGCAGCCGAGCACCGATTTGCTCGATCTCATGGGCGGCCATGTTGCGCCGGTATGCCGTCATGGACGGATAGCTCATGCGGCCCTCGGTGATAAACATCTTGGCGTACTCGCCGCTCTGGATGCGCTTCAGGGCCGCCCGCATGGCCTTTCTTGATTTCTTGTTGATCACGGTGGGACCGCTGACGTACTCACCATACTCGGCATTGTTGGAGATGGAGTAGTTCATGTTGGCGATGCCGCCCTCGTACATCAGGTCCACGATCAGCTTAAGCTCGTGCAGGCATTCGAAATAGGCCAGCTCCGGCGCGTAGCCCGCCTCCACCAGGGTTTCGAAGCCGGCTTTCACCAACTCCACGCAACCCCCGCAGAGCACGGTCTGCTCGCCGAACAGGTCGGTCTCGGTTTCATCCTTGAAGGTCGTCTCGATAATGGCCGTGCGGCCGCCGCCGATGCCGCAGGCGTAGGACAGGGCCACGTCCTTGGCCTGCCCGGAGGCATCCTGAAACACGGCCATCAGGTCCGGGATACCCCGGCCCTTGGCAAACTCGCTGCGCACCGTGTGGCCCGGCGCCTTGGGCGCCACCATGATGACGTCCAGATCGGCCCGGGGCACCACCTGGTTGTAGTGAATCGCAAAGCCGTGGGCGAAGGCCAGAGTGGCCCCCTGCCTGAGATTCGGCTCAATCTCGTTACTGTAGAGCTCGGCCTGGAACTCATCGGGCGTCAGCACCATCACCAGGTCCGCACCGGCGACGGCCTCGGGAACCGTAGCCACGGCCAGTCCCGCGGCAGTGGCTTTGGCAGCGGAGGCTGAACCCGCCCGCAGACCGACGGTGACATCCACGCCGGAATCCTTGAGATTGAGGGCATGGGCATGGCCCTGGGAGCCATAGCCGAGAATGGCAACCTTCTTGCCCTGAATAATGGTGAGATCGCAGTCAGAGTCTTGGTAGATATTCATGGGGTCTTCCTGTTCGTTCTTAGTATGGGCCGGCCGGCGCTTCAGGCCGGGCATCTTACGCGAACTGCCGGCCATGCTGAACCTTGGCGGCCGGGCCTAGGGCGCCGGCGCGTCCAGCCAGCGGCGCAGCTCGCGGGCATATGCCGCCCAGCCGGTATCGAAAACGTCATCCACGACCTCCGGGATCTCCACGTAGTCCGCGTCCTTGAGCAGCTCCCGATGGGCCCGGCGGGTTTCCTCCAGCAGCAGCTCGTGGGGCTGCAGCACCAGAGTCGGCTGCTTCAGCCGCGGGAAACGTTCCTCCAGGGGGTAGGACCACACGGCGTTGTAGGCGAACCAGAATTTATCCAGGGAGTGAATGTCCTCCAGGAAGATCTTGGCGGCCCGCTCCAGCGACACACCCTCGGCCCGCTTGATGACAATGAGATACCAGCGGTTGAGGATCTTGCTGCCGTCCTCGGGCAGGGGCACATCCTGCGGCAGGTTGGCCAGCAGCTCGGCCCGCTGCTCCGGTGAGCGGTACGCGATGCCACTCATGACAACGCGGCGCACCAGATCGGGACGACTCAGGGCAAGCTCAGCGGCGATATAGACCCCGGTGTGGAACCCGAACACGTCCACGGGTCCGCGGCCCCCGGCACCGAAACCCAGCCCGTCCAGGGCATCGGCCATAGCGGCGGCCAGGTCAGCCATGAGCGGTGGCTCGGCGGGCCGATCCGACTCTCCGTAGCCCGGCGTGTCAAAGGCCAGAGCCAAACGGTCGCGACCCATCTCTTTCAGCAGATACTCAAACTCCCAGGCGGACTTCGGGTTCTGATGAAAAAAGGCAATGGGCGTTTTTTCACCGGCGGCGGCGGGCGCGGCGCGATGATAGTGAATCTGCCCGAACGGGCCGTCTACATAGCCCCGCTTGTAATCGCCCAACGCGTCCGGCATCAGCGCGACCAACGCAAGACCGAACGGCAACGCAAGCATCCTTCGCAACATCATGTTCCCCCTGGTGGCTTGGTTTTTTTTCGAGCAGCCCCCGATTGCGTTTCGCGAGGAGGACTGTGGACGCCCAACGACAGTAGACGCGAGGGGCCGTCCCGCTACTCGCGGCTCAAGCGACGATAGTACTCGGCCACGGCTTCTTGATAGTCGCTGGGCACAGACTCTGCCACCGCGGTCCGAACCGTCCCCGTACCTTCCCGGCGCGCGCCACTGGCCAGCTGCAGCTCCAGTTGCTCGAGCAGCTGCAGCGCCTTCAGGTACTCGCGCTCCAGCAGTGCCGGATTGCCCTGAAATTGGGCCAGCTCCAGCTGGGAAGTGAGGCGGCGAATCTCATCGACTTCCTCGTGGGTGACGCCGGCGATGCGCAGCCGCGGAATCAGGCTGCGCACCGTCCGCGCGGTCGCATCCAGCTCCGCTGCCAAGCGCGGACCGGCCGGTGCCTGCGGATCGCCCGCCTCGGGCCCGTCCTGATACTGCTCAATCTCGCCAAAGCGCAGCGGTTGCTGGACGTCACTGTCACCGCCCGCCAGCCGCTGCAGCTCGCGGCGCATGGCCCGGGTTTGGGCCAGGGCATTGTCCAGCGGATCCATCGGCGGTAGCGCGCTGCCGCCCGCCCGGGCCTGGGCCCGCGCCAGGTTGTCCCGTAAGTCCTCCAGCGCGCGGGTGACGGCACTCTCGCTGCTCACAATATAGGCGGCACTACCCCACTCGATGTATTCCGCAGCCACGGCCAGGCGGGATTCCACCTCCGCCTCGCGCAGGTCCTGGGCCGCCCGATTGAGCGCCTGAGCCGTGTCTGGCTGCACCTCACGATAGCGCTGTGCTGTGGTTTGCATATCCTGATTCAACGCTTGCAGATCGGCCTGCAAATCGCGCTTGGCCTGTGCTAACTCCCATTCCTGCTCCCGGCTCAGCCCGCTGGACGCGCGGTCGCTGTCTGCCAGCGCCTGAATCACCGCATCGTCCAGTTCCCGCTCCAACCGACGCTGCGCCTGGTACAGCTCCCCGGCACGACGGTTCATATCCGCGAGCGCCGCCTGCATCGCCCGCTGCTGTTCCGCCAGCACCTCTTCGCGCACTCCCTGGAGCTGACGCTGAGCCTCCCGCGCCGCCCGCTCCAGGGCCTGGGGATCCCCATCGCCCTGCATGCCAGCGGCCGCCTCATTCATGGCGCGAATGGCGCTGGCCATGCGCCGGGCGGTCTCTGCAGTCGCGGCGCCGCTGGCCTCAGCGTCGCCGGGCTGCTGCCCGCCCTGCTGGCTACCGGCGCTGCTGGACTGCTGTCCAGCGGACTGCTGCTGCCTCGCCTGCTGGCCCTGCCGACCGGCTGCCGCCATCCGCTGATGCATCTCTTCCAGGCGCCGCTGCAGCGCCTCGGCTTCCCGGCGCAGCATCTCCTGCTGCCAGCGCTGAGCCGGGGTGGGCTGTTGCCGGGAGTTAAGGCTCCCGGCCAGGCGTTCCTGGCGGCGCGCCAGCT
>JBFFHS010000155.1:0-5692 GCA_041556855.1 Gammaproteobacteria bacterium | reverse complement strand
GAACCGCTCGCCCGGCCTCCTTCCTTAAGCGGTCCGCCCGAAGGATACCAGTTCAGTCCGGTGGGGAAGATACCGGGCGAGCCGATCGCGGCGGCGCGGCAATCACCATGCAAACCCCGTGAGTGGCTGCTCCCCTTGATCCTGCATTCCGTCTAACGGTTAAGAAATATATGGTGCCGCGACGAAGGCCCGCGAGGGCGCTGGGCTTGGGATGGGCTGACGCCCTGGACTCTCGCCTCAGCGGAAGAGCGGCTGCACACCGAGCACCACCGGGAAGATGAGGTGGTGTAGGTGGTGGTGGGCTGCCACCGGTAGGTGCCCTTCTTCCTCTGCAAGGCACCCTTCTCCCTATCCGTGGCCATCCTTGAGCCTGCTTGGTCTGAGTCCGAAAAATCAGTATGCGCCTGGGGTTCGGCTATGGGTTCCCTACACGACATAACCGCATCAAAATATCTCACAAGCTTCTGGCATGCCCGGATCCTCTTTGCACCGGAAGGCGGCCTCTCACGCACAGCAGTGACAGGCATTCGCCAGCCGACCGTGCAACGCCCGTCGCCTCACACGGACGGTGTAAGCTTGCGGCTAAACCTTGAACCAGAGGCCTGCAGGTGGCTGCTTTCGACCTGATTTTCGCGGTGGCGTCGACCGTGATCCTGTTTCTCTACGGACTGTCCAGCTTCAGCCGGGAGATTCGGGATTTGGGCGAAGCGGGATTGCGGCGAACCCTTCAGGCTGCCACGGCGAACAGGATGCTCGGATTCGCTGCGGGTGCCGGTTTTACGGCGATCGTACAGTCCAGTTCTGCGGTCACGTCACTGGCGGTCGCCTTGGTGGATTCCGGCGTCATTACTTTCTCTAACAGCCTGGGCATTCTCGTTGGTGCCAACGTAGGCACGACGGCAACGGCCTGGTTGGTGAGCTTCCGTCTGACCGGCATCGGACCGATCTTCATTGTGCTGGGCGCGCTCTTCGGTGTCCTTCCGAGCCCTCTGCGCGTTATCGGCAAAGCAGTCTTCTACTTCGGATTTATCTTCTTCGCTCTCGATCTGGTCAGCAACAGCCTCGACCCGCTGAAGGACAGCGAACGCCTGCCCGCCATGCTTGCCCATGCGACAAACCCGATCATCGGGGCCTTGATCGGGGCCGTCCTGACCGCTGTGGTGCAATCGAGCAGCGTCGTCACCGGACTGTCAATCCTTCTGGTGCAGCAGGGCACGATCGAGACTCAAGCCGCGGTGTCGATCATTGTCGGTGCCAACCTGGGCAGCGCGGCGACCGCGCTGATTGCCAGCATCCCCATGAGCCGTGCCGCAAAGCGATCAGCCCAGGCCAATGCGATCTTGAATGGGGGCGGCGTGTTGCTTTTTCTGCCGTTGACTTATCCGCTGACCGAACTGGTCACCTCGCTCAGTGACAATGCGGGCATCTCGGTTGCACTGGCTCATCTGATCTTTAATCTGACCGTCGCCGCGATCGCCCTTGCGGCCCTGAAGCCGCTGGGGTCCTGGCTTGGGCCGGAAGACGCTGATGGGTGTCCGGGGGGCGACAGGCGGCGCGGCGATGACGGATGAGGGGCTGGGTGGCGCTCGGCCGGAATCTCGCTGCACACATTGACCGGAGCGACGCCGAGGGGCCGCGGGCTCCTATGATCAGCGGTCCGTAACCCTGCGTTCAGCAGCACGAACACGACTAGAGGATGACGTATCCATGACAGACACCGTGGCCTGCCGAGCAACCTGATGAAGCGAATCGGCAACTGGCTTCACAGCCTGGACAAGATCGCCTTGGTCGTTGCGATCTTGTTTGTCACCGCGTCTCTGACACCGTCGCTGATTCCGCGGGACGCGATCCTCCAAGGCGTGCTCGTCGGGGCGTCAGCGGCCTTGGGCTACGCGGCGGGCTTTATCCTTCATCAGGTCTGGACCTACCTGGAGCTGCCTACTCCCAGCCAGGCGCGAGGCCGGATGGGTTTCGCGCTGGCAGTTGCCGCGGCCGGCATATTAGCAACGATCTCGGCCTGGACGTGGAGTTCGTGGCAGGACTCGCTGCGGGAATCGATGGGCATGACGCCGATCGGCGCAGGTCGGTGGCTGCTCGGCACGATCACGGCGCTGGGCATATGTGTGGTCCTGGTTGTGCTGGGGCAACTGTTCCTGGCGCTTTGGCGCGCAATCGCCTCTCGTCTGCGCCGATTCGTGCCGCGACGTATCGTCAATGTGCTCGCCGGCGCCCTCGCCCTCTGGCTGGTCTGGACCGTGGCCAATGTCAGCATCTTCAGCTGGCTGATGAGAACCGCGGACGACACCTACGCTGCGCTTGATGGCGCCGCCGGTATCGAAATTGCGCAGCCATTGGAGTCCTGGAAAACCGGCAGCCCGGCTTCGCTGGTTGACTGGGGACGGATCGGAAGAACCGGTCGCGAATATCTCACCAGTGGGCCGTCCCGTGACGAGCTTGTGTCCTATGGGCTGAAGCACGCATGGGAGCCGATTCGCATATATGTCGGTCTACGCTCGGCCGACTCAGTTGAGCTGAGGGCCGAGCTGGCGCTCCGGGAGTTGATCCGCGTCGGCGCTTTCGAGCGCTCCGTGCTCGTGGTTGCAACGCCGACCGGTACCGGCTGGCTTGATCCCAGCGCAGTCGACAGCCTCGAGTATCTGCACGCAGGCAATGTGGCGACCGTGGCGATGCAGTACTCCTATCTTGCGAGCTGGATGTCGCTATTCTTCGAACCGGAATACGGGGCAAACTCGGCACGGGCGCTCTTCTCTGCGGTATACGGCCACTGGTCAGAAATGCCGCAGACCAGCCGGCCGAGGCTCTATTTGTTCGGCCTCAGTCTGGGCGCTTTGAGTTCGGAGCGTGCAACCCATCTTTATGAGGTGCTCGAGGATCCTCACGACGGCGCCGTGTGGGTGGGGCCGCCGTTCGCCAGCACCATCTGGCGCGCCGTGACGAGCGCTCGGGAAGACGGCTCGCCGCCGTGGCTACCGCGCTTCGGCGACGGATCCATCGTCCGATTCACCGCCCAGGCCAACGCGCTTGCCGAGTTTGAGGAGGACTGGGGGCCCATGCGCGTGGTTTACCTGCAGTACGCCAGCGACCCGATCGTCTTCTTCGAGCCCCTCATGTTCTTCCGTAAACCAGACTGGCTGAAGTCTCCCCGCGGACCAGACGTCTCCCCCTCACTTCGCTGGTATCCGGTCATCACGGCCCTGCAGGTGGGCATAGACATCATCCTGGCAACCGAGGTGCCTAGGGGCTTCGGTCATCACTATGCGGCGGCAAACTATGTCGACGCCTGGATTACCGTTACCGAGCCGTCGGATTGGACTGACGATACCGTGATGGCGTTAAAGCAATGGTTTCACCAGCGCGAGGCCAACAAACTGCTTCGCTGAACCTTGCCGGAGACAGCTTGCGCAGCTGAACGGTGACCTGCGCCATACCGAATCCGCGCGTAAAGTGATTGTCCGCAATCTCCTGGTGTGTTGCTGGCTGGCATGACAGGCGCGTTGATCATTAGCGGTGCCAACCACCGTGCTCAGGGCTGGGTGTCAATTGACCACCCTAGGTGGGAAAGGTCGCTCTCGCCAGGCGGCGTCGTTCCAGGGCGGCAGCTCATGTCGCAAAACGGCGTTGAATGTTGACATTGATTCAGCGTTGGGCTTTCCTCGAGCGGCAGATACGTGGAAACTGCCACCCATCACCAACTCGCCCAGCAAAGCCAGCAGCTGGCGGCGCAAAGATAAGGAGCATAGTCATGGAACAGCTCGTAGCCGCGACATCGTGGCTCAACGGTATCGTCTGGGGCTGGCCCATGCTAATCCTCATCCTTGGCACGGGCATCGTCCTGAACGTCGGTCTTGGCTTCATGCCGATACGCAAGCTCGGGACGGGCTTCAAGCTGCTCTGGTCGGGCCGCAAAAGCGGCAGCGCGGAAGATGGCGAAATCACACCCTTCAATGCCCTGATGACCGCGCTATCGGCGACCGTCGGCACCGGAAATATTGGCGGCGTGGCCGTCGCCCTGGTAATTGGTGGGCCCGGCGCTCTTTTCTGGATGTGGATGACGGCGCTCGTCGGCATGGCGACCAAATATGCGGAAGCCGTGGCCGCGGTGAAATATCGCGAGGTCGATGAGCTCGGCAATCACGTCGGCGGCCCGATGTACTACATCAAGAACGGTCTCACGTCGCGGTACGGGATGTTCGCCACTGTCCTGGCCATGGCCTTTGCTTTCTTCGGTGCGATTGCCGGTTTTGGCATTGGCAACGGCACGCAGTCAAATGCGGTCGCGGGTGTCATGGCCGAATCTTTCGCTGTCCCGCCTCTCGCAACCGGCTTGATCATGGCCGCCCTCGTTGCCACCGTGATCCTCGGCGGGATCAAACGGATTGCGCACGTCGCCGGTGTGCTGGTGCTGTTCATGGGAATCGCCTATGTGTCTGCAGCCCTCCTGGTTCTCGTCCTGAATATCGACGAAATACCTGATGCGTTTATTCTCATTATCAAAAGTGCTTTTTCACCGACTGCTGCCGGTGGCGGTGCAATCGGATACGGCATCATGATCGCCATTCGTCAGGGTATAGCGCGGGGCATCTTTTCCAATGAGGCTGGCCTTGGCAGCGCAGCGATCGCGCACGCGGCCGCGCAGACCAAAGACCCGGTTCGCCAGGGTCTGGTCGGCATGTTGGGAACCTTTATCGACACCCTAATCATCTGTTCGATGACCGGTCTCGTGATTATTACTTCCGGCATGTTGGGCACCCCTGGCCTTGAAGGAGCGCCACTCACGCAAGCCGCCTTCGAAGCCAGCTTGCCCGGTATAGGCGGGTACCTCGTGGCCGTCGCCCTCGCCGTCTTTGCCTTTACCACGGTGCTTGGCTGGTCAGTGTATGGTGAGCGCTGCGTCGAATATATTTTCGGAATTAGAGCCATCACCCCGTTTCGTATACTTTGGGTGGTCGCCGTATTCGCCGGTACGCAAGTCAAGCTCGGCTACATGTGGCTGCTGGCCGATACGCTGAACGCGATGATGGCCCTGCCAAACCTGATCGCCCTTTTACTGCTCAGCCCGGTGATTTTCAAAGTGACGAAAGAGTATTTTGCCGGTAATGAGGACGGTCATCCGTAACCAGCATATGAAAAGCACCTTTCGATCATCCGGGAGAGCACCTCCAAGTTTGCACCGAGCGCTGCCTGCCGCTATCAGCGATATGCGAATGCGCCGACCGTCAGGCAACTTTTCCTCGTGTTCCGAACCTGCAGACCCCTCGGGACACCCCTGTTTGCAGGAGCCGGGTCAGTGCCTCGTACTTTCTCGACAGGGCGCGCGGGACAGATGAGGGCGAGAACTGGAGGCTAGGGTCGACTTCTAAACGGCTTTTCAGCCCTTATTCTGCCTGCCTTTCGTGAAGCAAGCCAAAAAGTTACCCCTCTTGTTACCCCCAAATAGAAAGGGTCATGCCTGGCTCTTTGGCTGATCGACCGCGAAGGATCACTCCGTCGCATTGGGGTCCCCTACCCCGCCAAGGCAGGACGGAAGTTGCTGCCCGAATGCCGATTCCACCGCGGTGGAAAACACGCAGCCGCCGGTATCCTCAGGGTCCTAGGCGGCGAATCATGACCGCCGCGGTAACGAAGCGACCAGTGGAGTTGCTTCATGTCCCTTACCGTAGGCGCACCTAGT
>JBFFHS010000154.1:0-5694 GCA_041556855.1 Gammaproteobacteria bacterium | reverse complement strand
CCTCGCAAGGAACGTGATCTACCCCAGTCCGGACAGAATTGAGTCGAATACTGACGCTATGGGAGGAGATCCTGCGCCCAACCGTTTCGTGCGTTCGTCCGGATTTTGCCGGACGCGCCACGCCCGAGCACGAAAACGATACCTTTACAGCCCTCGGCAGTCGTGGCCAGGCCATGGTGATTGTCCCGTCCGCCGATCTCATCGTCGTCCGCCGGGGTTTTGATGATGTCCACGGTACAGCTTTCGCCGCGTCGCGCTTCGCTGCTGATGTCCTCGCAGCTCTCGGCCGGTAGTGGCGGTCTGTGACCCTGGCGCCAAACTCGATCAGGCCGTCCGGGCAGTCGACTCGCGGCAAGCGCCTTTAAGCGGACAATTTCAAAACTGGAGAATCTTCTGCCCCAATAGCCGCCCGAAGGCCAATGCCGGCGTCACGCTCCCGCCGCTGGTATGAGACTTGCCGCTGGTGGCTGCGCCAAGCACTTCTCCTGCCGCGTAAAGATTTTCCACGGGCTGGCCGTCCTTGGAGATGACCTGTAAATCCTTGTTCACGGCGAGTCCGGCATAGGACTTGAGCGTCCAGGCCTGGGATCGAATCGCATAGAACGGTGGCCTGGAAACGGGTAGAGGCCGATGGGAGCGGTCCACCGGATCGGGCGCGCTCTTCTGTATGGCGACATTGTAGTTGCGGATACTCCGAGCCAGTGCAGCCGGATCAATGCCCGTGATGACACCGAGTTCGCTCAGCGACGCAGCGCGGCTGAACATCGTATGGTTGTTAAAGGTTCCCAGCAGCTTCTCGCGTGACCAGGCGGGAATAAGCGGCGGCGCCTGGTCCAGAATCTGCTGGTCAAAAATGGCCCAGAAGCGATGCCCGGGCTGGAGGTCCATGGCGCGGTCTCGAGCGTTGACGCTCGGGTGGTCTTCCCGGACGAATCGTTCGCCGTGGGCATTGACGAAAACCTCCCACGGCGGCCGCCGTTTGGGATCTATCAACATATTTGCGGCGGGCGCTGCCGGGATCTGGTCATCGTCCGCTATGGAGCCGTAGTAGCCCACGTAGTTGTCGGCGCCGCGTAGATAGCCGCCGGCTGCCAGGCCCAGAGACAAGCCGGTTCCCTGGCTGTAGGGATAGGCAACCCGCCTGTACAAGGGCACGCCATGGAGACTCTGGAACATGGTCGGATTGGCGGCGCAGCCACCACTCGCCAGCACGACGTTCAGCCCCCGAATGTCCGACCGCTTGCCGTTGCCGTCTGCCGCAACCACGCCAGTGACCGAGCCGCGATCGTCTTTGATCAGATCGACAGCCCCAGCCTCGGTGAGCACGCTGATCCGGCCAGCCTGCACGTGCTGGTCGAACAAGGGCTTCATCACGTTCAGGATGGATGCCCCATTGGCCGGACCCCGCTGATAGCGTGGAATCAAGTAGGGATCGTAACCCGACCCGGTGACCGGCTGATCCTCGGGAATAGTGAACCCGTTCTCGGCAAGCCAATTGATGGTTGGTCCGCCATGGTCGACCCAGAGTCTCACCAGTACCGGGTCTGCCGTATTGTTGCTGATGCGCATGATGTCGTCATAGTGCGCATCTGGAGAGTCCTCAATCCCCTTCGCTTGCTGAAACACTGTCTGGGCTCCAGCGATCATTCCACCCGACACGAACAGCGTCCCACCGACTACGGGCGCCTTTTCGATGACCGCCACCCGAGCGCCCCGTTCGGCAGCGAAGATCGCGGTTGGCATGCCGGCGGTGCCTCCGCCGACGACGATGAGATCGAAAGTCTGCTGTGCAAAAGCCTGCCGAACACTCCACGGCAGGGCAGCTAACACCGTGCCCGCGGCGGCGCCCTTCAACAGGGCGCGCCGCGGAAAGGAATTTTCGCTGCCGGTGATTCCCAAATCGCGCTGCGTCATCGTCATTCTCCCTTTCAACCTTCTTGGGGTTGATCACCCGGATACTAGCTTAATCGATCCGGCCTAGACAGCGTGCTGCGTGCCGAAGCCAGCGGGCTAGCTCTCAGCCTGAGTGCCCGCGGTGCCTGGGTTAGACTAGCAGCTTCCATGTTCTAACGGGGATCCGTGCCCATGAGCCCGCTCGATCCACAGCGCGATCTGCGTGCGGAAATGCAGCGCCTGATTGGACAGTTGCAGGATTCCCTTGGCAGCGTCATAGGTCGCATCGACGAACGCCCTGCGCTGGCGGCAGGTGCCGCCGAGGCCCTCGCCAACTTTCGCGAGCCCCTGCCCGAGACCGGTTGCGGCGCGGCGGCCGCGATCGAGGAACTCATACGCCTTAACGAAGTGGCCGGCGGCAACGCCGCCGGGCCGCGTTGCTATCACTTCGTGATCGGCGGCAGCACGCCCGCCGCACTTGCAGCTGACCTGCTCGCCACCGCCTATGAGGCCGTGACCTACACCTGGATTCTCTCGCCGGCTGGCGTTGAGATGGAGCAGCAGGCGCTCGACTGGCTCAAGGAGTTGCTTGGGCTGCCCGCGACGTGGCCGGGAATTATGGTCACAGGCGCGACTATGGCCAATTTTGTATGTCTTGCGGCGGCGCGCCAGCGGTGGGCTGAGCAGCACGGCGTCGATGTGTCCGAGTCCGGCTTGGTCGGCCTGCCGCAAATGCCGGTTCTGACGTCAGGCTTCGTGCATGCGAGCACGCTCAAGGTTCTGGCCGTGCAGGGTATCGGTCGGGGCAACGTGCAGCGTTTCGTTCGCGACGATGTGGGTCGGCTCGACCTCCATGCCCTGGAACGCGCCCTGGCTGGGCTGGGCGGCCAGCCGGCGGTCGTCGTCGTCAATGCGGGCGAGGTGAACGCTGGCGAGTTCGACCCCGTCAAGGACATGGTGGAGCTGGCGCGCCAGCATAATTGCTGGGTGCACGTGGACGGCGCGTTTGGTTTGTTCGCTGCGGTCTCGCCCCGCACGGCGCACCTTGTGGCCGGCGTCGAAAAGGCTGATTCCGCCACCGTGGACGGGCACAAGTGGTTAAACGTGCCCTACGATTCGGGATATGCCTTCGTGCGCGACCATGGATTGATGGCGCGAGCGTTTCGCTATTCCGCAGATTACCTGGCCGATGAGAACGACGCCCGGCCGACGTTCGGCGCGATCGGCCCCGAGAGTTCACGCCGCGCGCGCAGCTTTGCGGTCTGGGCAACGCTCAAGGCCTATGGGCGCGAAGGGCATCGAGCAATCGTCGAGCACTGCCTGGATATCGCTCAGACCTTTGCAGGGCTCGTTGAGCAGAACCCGGAGCTTGAACTCATGAATGATCCGCAGCTGAATATCGTTTCCTTTCGTTATAACCCTGGCGGGATGAGCGAGTCGGAGCTCGATTTGCTGAATCAGCGTCTTGGCGAGGTTGTGATAGAGGATGGCCGATTCCTCGTCGGTACCTCGAAACTGGGGCCGCGGACGGTGTTTCGGCCAGCATTTTCTAACTGGCGAACCCGTCCGGAAGACGTGGCGGAACTCGCGTCCGTCATCGTTGCGCTCGGGCGCGGACTGTGAAAAATCTGCGACTCTGTGCTCTGCTATCGCTGCTGGCGTGTGCCGGGTGCGCCACCACGCCCGGCCAGAAGCCGGTTTCTCCTTCGCCCGAGCAGTCGCCGCCCGCTCCACTGGTCATTGCCCACCGCGGGGCTAGCGGTTACCTGCCGGAGCATACCCTCGCCGCGAAGGCCATGGCCTACGGTCAGGGTGCGGATTACATCGAGCAGGATCTCGTGATGACGCGCGACGACGAACTGGTGGTCTTGCACGACATTTATCTGGATGCCGTGACCAATGTTCGTGAGGTTTTCCCGGATCGCAAGCGCGCCGACGGACGTTACTACGTCATGGATTTCACCTTGAGTGAAATCCGACAGCTGTCAGTGGTGGAGCGGTTCGTATGGAACGAAGGCAAGAACTCACCCGTTTTCAGCGAGCGCTTTCCACAGGGTGTGGCGTTGTTTCGGGTGCATACGTTTGGCGAAGAAATTGCTCTGATTCAGGGGCTTAACCGGGCCACGGGCAGAGAGGTAGGTATTTATCCGGAAATGAAAAACCCGGCGTTTCACCACGAGGCGGGCAAGGACATTGCCCGCACCACCCTGTCCGTGCTGAAAGCCTATGGCTACCTGGGATCGGGCGACCCGGTCTTCCTGCAATGCTTCGATCGGCACGAGCTGCGGCGCATTCATTCCAAGCTGCTGCCGACCCTGGGCATGTCCATACGGTTGGTTCAGCTGATTGCCCCGACCGAGGACCACAAGCCCCTGCTTGATCGCCAGGGCTTGGCCGCCATCGCAGACTACGCCGCGGGCATTGGACCAGACATGAGCCTTATTGTTGATCCCGATTCCCAACCATACCAACTCAAGATCTCCAACCTTGTCCGGAATGCCCATGCCTTGGGGTTGCAGGTGCATCCATATACATTTAGACGCGACGCTTCCGAGCTGCCTGGATATGCAGCGGACTACGATCATCTGTTGGACATCTTTGTTCAAGATATTGGTGTCGATGGCCTATTCACGGACTTTCCGGATCTGACGGTAGACCACTTGAGGTCAAAACACATGCGGAGCGCCGACTAGGGTGATCGGGTTCCTGAAGCCCGCCGCGCACCGCGATCTGCTGCACGACGACGATCACCACAGAGCCTACCGGCGGCTGCGGCTGCAGGTCTTCATCGGTATTTTCGTCGGTTACGCGGGCTACTATCTGGTCCGCAGAAACTTCACGCTGGCGATGCCTTACCTGATCGAGGCGGGATATTCCCGAGCGGATCTAGGCTTCGCCCTGTCGGGCGTTTCGATCGCCTACGGGCTGTCGAAATTCATCATGGGCAACGTCTCCGATCGCAGCAATGCCCGGCTCTTCATGGGCCTCGGGCTGCTGTGCTCCGCAGTTACCATGATCTCAATGGGTACCCTTCCCGTCGCGACGAGTTCCGTCGGGGTAATGTTTCTGCTGCTGCTCGTCAACGGCTGGTTTCAGGGGATGGGTTGGCCGCCGAGCGGCCGCGTGATGGTTCACTGGTTCTCGCCCAGCGAGCGGGGCACCAAGATGGCCCTGTGGAATGTCGGCCACAATATCGGCGGCGGCATGGTCGGCCCGGTCACCATTCTCGGCATGGCGATTTTCGCCGACTGGCACTCCATACTTTTCTTCCCCGGGCTGCTTGCCGTGGCGGTGGCCCTCTTGATTTTTCTGATGGTGCGTGACACGCCCCAGTCACAGGGCTTGCCGACCATTGAGACCTATCGAAACGACTACCCGAAAGCGTTCGAGTATTCGGAGAGTCACGAAAAGGAATTCTCGGCAAAAACTATCTTTCTTGAGCATGTTCTAAACAACAAGTTGCTGTGGACCATTGCGATTGCCAACGCGTTCGTTTACTTCGTCCGTTACGGCGTACTGGACTGGGCGCCGACATACCTCGGCGAAGTCAAGAACTTCTCATTTGCGGGACGGGGCTGGGCGTATGCGCTATATGAATTCGCCGGCATTCCCGGCACGCTGATTTGCGGCTGGATGTCGGACCGTATTTTCGGCGGGCGTCGGGCCCCGGCCTCGATCCTTTATTTGGCGTTGACCCTGGCCTGTGTGCTGGTGTACTGGTTCAACCCGCCGGGTAATCCGGCGGTGGACATTGCGATGCTGATTGGCATCGGGTTCTTTATCTACGGTCCGGTCATGCTG
>JBFFHS010000153.1:0-5741 GCA_041556855.1 Gammaproteobacteria bacterium | reverse complement strand
GCCAGATTGGTCCACGGCGCGGTGTCGTTGGTCGCGAACAGCTCGTTCGTGCTCACTCCATCGCCGTGGAATCCACTGTCGTCCTGGCACTCGGTAAAGCGACTCCTCGCGCGTGCATCCATGCTCTGCCAGGTGGCGGATCGAGGATCGAACTGAGCGAAGCGATCAGTGTAGGAGCCGGTGGAGGCGAAGGCGTTTAAGGCGCGCTGGCAGACGAAGCTCTGGGCATCGGTCCACTGATCGGTCCGGCAGTCCGGCGGCGACCCGGTGCCGCTGCGCCAGTACACCCGAGCGGGATCGCAACGTCCCGGGTAGGTGACGGCCGCATCAAAAGCCGCCTGGGTCTGCACGGTCGTATCCATGCTGCCCGACGTATCGATGACGAACAGGATGTTGGGGGCCACCTGTGGGAATTGACTCGCGTCGCCGACAAACAGCTCAGTATCATCAGCAAGCGCCGGACCGATGGTCACCATCGACCAGACCATCCCCGCCAAGCACCAAGAACCGTTTCTTCTTCTTTTGCTCACGCTGGTGAGTTACCCCTCGACCGTGCTCGGTCGAATTCAAGATTCCGACGCAGAGATCAGTTGATTTTCAGCCGGTTGACGAACTTCGATGCCTTGTCGAAGAACACCGCGACGTTGGTGGTACGGGCCAGGTTGTTCGTCGCCTCGGCCAACGCGTCGAGGGTGACCTCCTGGTCGCTGACGAAATAGCGCGTTGCGGCGGTGACCGGCAGCCCGACGGTCTGGCAGTCAGGACAGGGCTTGAAGATGACCGAGCCACCCACCCGCTGGGGCAGGCTGACCTGACCCAGTAACAGTTCGTACGCTTCTTCCGGCTGCTGCATGACCCGCGTCGCGGAGGCCTGACCCGCCACTGCCAGCAAGAGCAGCAGCGCGGTAATGACTCGTTGGCTCATTGTCGAACTCCCCGGGTCCTGGGCCGCAACCGGCTATCATCTTCGCGAATGCTTCCAAGACCATAGAGTGGCCCGCGGGGCGTCGTAAAGCGTTCTCCGATAGCCGGTGCGAGGAAGCCGACAAACGGCTTAGCCGGCCGCTCGTCGCCAGGAACGCCCCTTAACCCGTGTCTGAATGGCGAAAGTGCGGGCTACGCGGGGGCGTCGCGTAAGCCGAAGAAAATCCCGCTCACCGCTGCCATGGGGCGAGGCCGTCGATTGGCCGGGGCCCGCGACCGGTTTCACACTTTGCGCTGGTTTGGCTTTTTGTTGTAGAAGCGCGGCCGGCCGCACAGATTGAAGGCGGTCATCTGTGAGCCCAGTCACGCTTCATTCAGGTCACGCTGCGTAGACTGCTGGGCAGATCAAGACCCCGACCTTGTTCTGCCGAAGCGAAGCTTCCACGCCGGAATCTTTGCTTCCGATACTGCTGGGGAGCCTGAAGAGCGAGATCGTAGCTCCGGCGCGGAGCTACCAGGTCGGGGTATTAAAATTTCCGCTGCGCGCTGCGGCTACCGAACAGGGAGTTCGTTGGGCAGGGACGCCCCCGAACGACCGGCCCTCAATAGTGCCCGGACGGGTATCGCCTACGCCACGCTGAGCCAGTGTAATGACTGACGGGCAATGCGGTGCGAGGCGGGCCCGCCAACGTCGTCGGCCGCAGGTTGTCCGCAAACCAGCGCGCCCGGTTCAGCCGCACCGTCGTGGATGAGGTCCGGACAAAAATTTCCCATTGCGCGAGCTTTGCCGCAAACTCGACCCCCGGGCTCTCTGATAAGGACAACCATAATGGCAGCCGTCCCGGGTTCCGCTCCGGCATACCCCAAGGCGTCTTATGCCTGGTATTGCCTGGGCATCATCTGTTTTGCATATCTGTTTGGCTTTATGGACCGCATCATTGTCGGTTTGTTGACGCCCGCTATTCAGATGGACCTGGGGCTATCCGACTCGCAGATGGGCATCATCCAGGGTCTGGCGTTCGCCGTTTTTTATACTTTGTTTGGTATTCCGCTGGGGTTGGCTGCAGACCGGAGTAATCGAAAGTGGCTGTTAACCGCGGGCACCGCGTTTTGGAGTCTGATGACAGCGGCCTGCGGCTTGGCCCGCAGCTTCTGGGGGCTGTTCGGTGCTCGGGTGGGCGTGGGCATCGGTGAGGCGACGTTGAACCCCTGTGCCGCCTCTCTGATCGGCGACTATTTCGAGCCCAAGACGCGCCCCAAGGCCTTTGGTATCTATACCATGTCCACGGCCTTTGGCACCGGTCTGACCTACATTCTGGGTGGCGCCCTGTTGGCCTTCATCGGGGTCGGTACAGGTGGCGCTCAGTTCAACATGCCTCTGATGGGCCCGATTCCTGCCTGGCAGGCCGTGTTCATTATCATTGGCCTGGCCGGTTTACTGCCTGCGTTGTTGATGGCGATGACGGTGCGTGAGCCAGCGCGTCTGGATGTGGCCGCTGATAGTCATGCCAGCGCAACGCGGCAGGAGATCATCGACTTTCTCAAGCTCAACAAGACGACGCTCATCTGCCACCATTTCGGCGTCGCCTTCATCATCATGGCGGTATACGGCTGGGTGAACTGGATGCCTGCTTTCTTCGTCCGCGTTCACCAGTGGGACGTGCCCACCTTCAGCATCTATTACGGTATTTTTGGCGGCATCACAGGCATTATTTCTGCCATCTCCAGCGGCTATGTGACCAACTGGCTGAAGGATCGGGGCTACCAGGACGGCGCCATGCGCACGGTGTTCATCGGCGGTCTGGGCCTGACCGCCGGTACCGCCGTTGCACCGCTGATGCCGGCGCCGGAACTGGCTCTGTCCATGTACGTGTTGGCGGGCATATTCGCCAACTATCCGCCGGCCCAGGCTCTGGCAGCCATTGCCGAGATGACACCCAACCAGTTGCGCGGCACCGTCACAGCAATCTATATCCTTGTGATCGGCATCGGCGGGGCGGGTCTTGGCCCCTTCGCCATGGGTTGGGTTACGGACAACGTGTTCGGCGATCCGCAGAAGATCAACTACTCCATGGCGTTGGTGACCTTCGTCATGGGCACCATCGGTACGCTGCTGATTGCCTACGGCCTGAAGGCCTTTCGGGGGAGCTTGTCGCGGGTCACCTGGGCCACCGCCGACTAAACACCTCAGCCCGTTGGCCGGGCAATCTCGGCCAGCAGCGCCGACCAGTCCAGCGGCCGGTCTGTGGCGATGGTCAGTGCTTCGGCGTGCTCGGTGGCCGACAAGGGCTCAGCGCTGGCCTGCTGATGGTGCAGCACGTCCAGACCTGCTTCGGAGACATCCTGCGCCTCGGCCTGGCGCCGCGCGACACGCTGCTCCAGCACGCCGGCGTCGGCATCACAGTGCAGGATCCGAAAGGGCACGCCCAACTCGGTGGCGACCGCCCGGAGCGTCGCGCGCTGCCAGGCCTTAAGCGCGGCTGCATCCACAATGACGCTCCAGCCGTCGACCAGCGCTGGCTGGGCCAGCTCCCCACAGCGCCGGTAAACCTGCCGGGTCATGGCCGCGCTGTAGAGCCCCTGGTCCAGCTCGGCATGGGTGCGCGCATCGGCCGGCAGCGCCGCGAGCCGCTTGCGTTCCACGTCCGAGCGCAGCCACACGGCGGGCAGGCGCGCCGCCAGTGCCGCTGCGAGCCATGACTTACCCGACCCGGACAGACCGTGGGTCAGCAGCAGCCGCGGGCGGGCGGGCCTTACGAGCTCATGGGCGAGGTCAAGATAGGCCTGCGCTCGAGCTGTTGGATCCGCGGCGCCGCGGGCGGAGGAGGGTGGACCCGTGAGTGCGCATACCTTGCTGCGGACCAGGGCCCAGTACACCAGATAGAAACGCAGCGTCTCAAGGCCGGCATAGTCGCCGCTGATCTCCAGATAGCTGTTGAGGAACGTGAAGGCCAGGTCCGAACGTCGGTGGGCCAGCAGGTCCATCACCAGGCAGGCCACTTCCTTCATGACATCCAGCCAGCGCAGATCCGGGTTGAATTCCAGGCAGTCGAAAGCGACGCAGCGCTCCCCCTGTGCAACCAGATTGCCCAGGTGCAGATCGCCATGGCATTCGCGAACCAATCCCGCCGCCTTGCGCGCGGTCATCAGCGACGCAAGCTCGTCAGCGCGGCTTGCGGTCCAACTTGCCAGGTCCGCCAACTGTTCGCGGTGGGTCTCACCAAAAGGCGTGGCGGCCAGTTCCCGCAAGTTGTCACGGGCGCCAGCGGCCAGGGCTTTGGGCTGACCGTAGGGTTGTGCCGGATCCGCGCCCGGCAGGCCGGCATGAAATCGGGCCAGCCGGTGGGCAAATTCGACGAACATGTCCGGTGCCAGATCCCGGGTTTCGATCAGGTGATCCAGAGTATGGCTGGGGTCGAACTGGCGCATCTGCACGGCGTACTCGATAGTGTGGCCGGTGCCGGCCAGGCGCGGTCCGTCGGCCGTGATGGGGACAACTCCCACATAAAGGTCTCCCGCAAGACGGCGGTTCAAGGTCACTTCCAGCTCGCAGGCGACACGGCGCCGTTCCAGGGTGCTGAAATCCACAAAACCCAGCTCCACGGGTTTCTTGATCTTGTACGCGAATTGGCCGGTGAGCAGGACCCAGGAGATATGGGTCTCCACCACCTGTACTGCCATCACCGGATGGGGATAGGCGCGCGGCGCTCGTAGCGCTTCGATCAGCTCCGTGGATTGCGCCATGGCCGGCCCCTCAGGCCGGGGTCAGTTGCATGAGTTGGCGCACGCGATCGCGTACTTTGTGATGAACGAAGGGTTTCTGCAGATAGTCGACAGCCCCCGCGCGCATCGCGCCCACGGCGTCCGCCACGCCATTGCGGCTGGTGAGCAGGATGGTGGGGGTGCAGATACCCCGTTGTTGCAGTTTGGCAATGAGTTCCAGCCCGGAGACGCCGGGCAGTTCGATCTCGGCGACAATACAAGCCAGATGGGCGGGCTGCAGTGATTCCAGCAGACTTTCGGCAGAGGAGTAATCCTCGACCTCGACCTGCAGCTCCGAGAGTGCGCTATGCAGAATCTGCCGCAACCGCGGGTCGGGATCGACGATGGCCACTCGTTGCGGTCTGTCCATGGACCTGCAGCGCCTGCACGCTCAGAGAAAGGGTCAGTCTCGCGACCTGCTCGAGACCTGACAATAGGGGCTTTTACGTAGCCCGGCAGATCCGTAGTTGCCGCAGGTCCAGCCTGGAGAACTACGGATTTGCGGCGTCCTCCGCACCTTTCATTATTCGCGACGACCTCGTGCCGGGCATCAATGGGAGGAGTGCGCGATGACTATTGTGAGATGGTCTCCCTTTCGGGAGATGGATGATGTTCTGGATCGATACCAGCAGCTACGGGGCAGCAGGTCAGCGGCTCGCGGCCAGGGTCTGGATCCAGGCATCGACTGGCGACCAACCGCCGACGTGATCGAAAACGACGACGAGTACGTCATCAAGGCTGAGTTGCCAGAGGTGAAGCGGGAAGATGTGGACGTGCGCTTGGAGAACGGCGTCATTACCCTCAGCGGCGAGCGACGCTTCGAGAAGACCGCCGAGGACGAGAAGCACCATCGCATCGAATCCTTTTACGGCAAGTTCGCGCGCAGCTTCTCGCTGCCTGACGATGTGGATGCAAGTCGGATCAGCGCCGAGTCAAAGGACGGGGTGCTGCGGGTTCATCTGCCCAAGAGCAAGATCGAAAAGCCCCATTCGGTGAAGATCAACGTCGGCTGACGCTCACGGTTCACGCCTTTTCTAGAGCTTGCGCCACCGCCT
>JBFFHS010000152.1:0-5798 GCA_041556855.1 Gammaproteobacteria bacterium | reverse complement strand
CCCAGATTCTCCGCGTATAAGGGGTCCAGAGCGTGCTCGGCATCTACGAAGGCTGCCGTGCCGCCGGCCTTCTGCGCCTCCGCCACCACCTGCAGGGTCAGCGTCGTTTTGCCGGAAGACTCCGGGCCATAGATCTCCACCACTCGCCCACGCGGCAATCCTCCGATGCCCAGCGCGATGTCCAGGCTCAACGAGCCCGTCGATACGGCAGCAACGTCCCGCGCGGCAGCAGCATCGCCCATGCGCATGACCGAGCCCTTGCCGAACTGCTTTTCAATTTGCCCGAGCGCCGCCGCCAGCGCCTTCTTGCGGTTGTCGTCCATTAAGTCACCTTCGCGGGAGTTGATTCTGGCCGGAATCTTCTGAACCCGGATTATTTCACAAACCCTGGCACCAGGCAGCCGCGGTTATCCAGCCGAAGACTTAACAAACAACGCCCAGCTCAAGCACTGGTGAAGGGCCAGCTCGCAAGCTCCTGATAAACAGCACCGCTCTCGTGGGTGATGGACTCCACCAGGGAAAAACTCTCCACGTGCCACAGGACCGGCTGCACCCCCGGCCCATCGGGCATGGCACGCGCTTTGCGCACCAGGGTCAGATGGGGCGTGAACGGACGGCTCTCGCGGGGCCATCCGGCGGCGGCCAAAACCTGCCACAAGCCATCCTGCAGCTGAAACAATGGGGGACACGAACTTGCCGGTCCCAGCCACAGGGTACGCGCGCGGGGAAAGAAACCGACCCGCGCCAGCGCCAGGTCGAAAGGCTCGGCGGCCACCTGCTCGGCCAGGTCCTTGACAGCGGCAACCGCGTCCGCGGGCACGCTGCCCAGAAAAGCCAGGGTGATATGCAGATTGGCAGCCGGCACGGGGCGGCCGCCGGCGGCGCGCACCAGGGACCGGGTCGCGCGCGCCAGCTCCCGTCGCAAGGCCGCCGTGGGCCACAGGGCGAAAAACAACCGCCGCGTCGGGCGGTCCGTCACCACGCTCTCACGTTGCGCCCGTCATGGCCAGCAGTCCCTCAAGCGCGCAGGCCACGCTGGCGCGCCGCACCGCCTGCCGATCACCGGCAAACTGCCGACGCGCAACCCGCGTGCCGTCGGCGCCCGCCCACGCGAACCACACGGTGCCAACCGGTTTGTCGGCACTGCCGCCGTCGGGCCCGGCGATGCCGCTGACAGCCACCCCATAGTCCGCCCGGGCCAGGCTGCGAACGCCCGCCGCCATCGCCCGCACGGTCGCCTCGCTGACGGCGCCCTCGCCCTCCAATAGGGCTGGCGGGACGTCCAGGAGCTGGGTTTTGGCGCCATCGCCGTAGGTCACCAGGCCGTGACTGAACCAACGGCTTGAGCCGGCCACATCCGTCAGCACCTTGGCCAGCCAGCCTCCGGTGCAGGATTCTGCCGTGGCCACGAACTCGCCGCGCTCACCAAGCACCTCGCCAAGCGCCCCGGCAAGCCCTTTAAGCTTCTCGTCCGAGTGCATCATGCAAGCACCTGCTCATAGACCTTCAAGTTGCCGTCCACCATCTGCTCGATAGAGAAATCCGCCAGCACCCGCTGCCGCCCTGCCGCCCCCAGCCGCCGGCGCAACGCAGCGTCATCCAGCATCTCGGTGATCACCGCGCCCAGCGCCTGAGCATCGCCGGGGGGCACGAGCCGACCGCTGACACGATCCTCAATCAGATCTGGAATGCCGCCCACGTTGCTGGCGATCACCGCCACCCCGCAGGCGAGCGCTTCCAACAGCGCCACCCCCAAACCCTCTTTACGGGCGGGATGGACCACCAGATCAAGACCGGGCAGCAGACGCTCCAAGTCATGACGAAAGCCTACCAGCCGCACATGCTCGCTGAGCCCGAGCCGTTCAATGCGCCGCTCGAGCCGGGCGGCGAGAGGCCCCTGACCAAACAGCAGCACGCGAACCTGTGGATGAGCCTGCACCACAGGCGCCAGCGCCTCGAGCAACACCTCATGGCCCTTGCGCCTGATCAGCTGAGCCACGACCCCGATCAAGGGTGCGGCACCGGGCACGTCCAGCGTTTGGCGCACGCGCTCGGCATCGGCTTGCGGTCGAAACCGCGCCGTATCTACGGCGCTGGGCACCAGGTGCAACCGCTCTGCTGGCAGACCCACGTCCTGCCGCAGCAGGTCCATGATGCGCATGGAGATGGCGATCACGGCACGGTAGTTAGCGTATTTCAGCCGTGCCCAGAAAGCCCGCTCCGGGTTGTCCACCCGGCGCGTGATCACCGCCGGCACGCCGGCGCCGCGGGCGGCCAGGCCACCGTAGAGGTCGGCGCCCCGCCGCGAGTGCACGTGCAGGAGATCGGGTTCGATCTGCTGCAACAGGGCTCGGCAGCGGGCCGTGAACCCCAGATCCAGGTCGCCCGTCATGGGCACTTCCAGGCAGTCGGCATCGCCAGGGTCCAGGGCGGTGGCGATAGCGCTGCCGCGGGGACAGATCAGGGTATTGCGCACACCGCGAGCGCCCAGGCCGGACATCAGATAGAGCACCTGCTGGGCACCGCCGTACAGATGCATGCCGCTCTCCAGGTGCACCACTCGCATGGCGGCAGTGTAGCGCGGATCGCCGCGCAAACACCGCCGCAACGAGCGGCTTTCCCGCACGCTACAATGCGCCCTTTGCACCCGAGCGTAAGCGTGAGCGCACAAGCCCTGAACCAGCACACCCCGATGATGCAGCAGTATCTGGGCATCAAACGGGACTATCCTGAGGTGCTGTTGTTCTACCGCATGGGTGATTTCTACGAGCTGTTTTACGATGACGCCAAGCGCGCCGCGGGGTTAATCGACATTGCCCTGACCACGCGCGGGAAATCCGCCGGCCAAGCCATCCCCATGGCCGGCGTGCCGGTGCATTCGGTGGACACCTATCTCGGTCGGCTGCTGCGCTTGGGGGAATCCGTCGCCATCTGCGAGCAAATCGGCGATCCGCGCCTGGCCAAGGGACCCGTGGAGCGTCAGGTGGTACGGGTGGTGACGCCCGGCACGCTGACCGAAGATGCGCTGCTCGTCGACCAGCAGGAGAATTACGTCGCCGCCCTGGCAGCGGGCGAGCGCATCGGGCTTGCCTGGCTTGCGCTATCCAGCGGCGAGTTCCGGCTTGCCGAGCTTGCCAGCATGGAGCAACTCCAGGGCGAGCTGGAGCGGCTGCGGCCGGCTGAGCTTCTGGTGGATGAGGGCTGGACGCCGCCGCCCTGGCTTGCCCAGCTCGGCCTGGTGCGCGAGCGGCCTGGCTGGCATTTCGACCGCGAGGGTGCCGAGCGCCTGTTGTGCGAGCAGCTGGGCACCCGCGATCTGGCCGGCTTCGACTGCGCCGACAGCGTCGCAGGCGTGGTGGCTGCCGGTTGCCTGCTGCAATACGTTCAAGAGACCCAGCGCCAGGCCGTGCCCCATATCAACACGCTGGTGCGCGAACGCATCAGCGACGCCGTGATGCTGGATCTGGCCACGCGACGCAATCTGGAAATTGAGCGCAACCTGGCAGGCCGGGATGAATTCACGGTAGCAGGCGTCATGGATCGCTGTGCCACGGCCATGGGCAGCCGGTTGCTGCGCAGCTGGCTGAATCGGCCCATTCGCAGCCGCCAGACGCTCAAACTGCGGCAACAGGCTGTCGCGAGCCTGGCGGAACCGGGTCTGGTGGGCGCGTTGCAGGGACCGCTGGGCGAAATCGGCGATCTCGCGCGGATCCTGGCGCGGCTGGCGCTGCGCTCGGCGAAGCCGCGGGACCTGGTGCAGCTGGCCCAGGGATTGGCTCAGGTGCCCCTGCTGCGGGACGGCCTGGGCGCGGTGGATGCGCCGCTGGTGGATGAACTGCTGGAGATGATCGGCGAGCATCCCGACCAGCGAGCGTTGCTGGCGCGCGCCCTGGTGGAACAACCACCCCTCACCATTCGCGACGGCGGCGTCATCGCTGCGGGCTTTGATGCCGAACTGGACGAGCTGCGCAACATCGCCAGAAACGCCGATGAGTATCTTAGCGGGCTGGAGACCCGGGAGCGGGAGCGCCTGGGACTGAGCCATCTGCGGGTCGGCTACAACCGGGTGCACGGCTATTACATTGAAATCAGCAAGGCCCAGGCGGCCGCCGCGCCCCCCGACTACATTCGCCGCCAGACTCTGAAAGGCGCCGAGCGGTTTATCACGCCGGAGCTGAAGGAGTTCGAGGACAAAGTGTTGAGCGCCAAGGAGCGAGCGCTGGCGCGGGAGAAGGCCCTCTACGAGGGGTTGCTGGAAGACCTGAACCAGGAGCTCGCCGGGCTGAAGCGCAGTGCTGACGGCCTGGCCAATCTGGATGTGCTTGTGAACCTGGCCGAGCGCGCCCTGGCACTGAGCTTCAGCGCACCGGTGTTAACCGAGACACCGGAATTCAGCTATCGCAATGGTCGCCATCTGGTGGTGGAACAGGCTCTGGATGAGGCGTTCGTCCCCAATGATCTGTCCCTGGACGACGAGCGCCGCATGCTCATCATCACCGGGCCCAATATGGGGGGCAAATCCACCTATATGCGCCAGACCGCCTTGATTGCGCTGCTGGCCCACATCGGCAGTTTCGTGCCGGCGGAAGATGCACGCATTGGCCCAATTGACCGCATCTTCACCCGCATCGGCGCCGCCGACGACCTGGCCGGCGGGCGTTCCACCTTCATGGTGGAAATGACTGAAACGGCGACGATTCTCAACAACGCGACCGCCGAAAGCCTGGTGCTCATGGACGAGGTCGGCCGCGGCACCAGCACTTTCGACGGCCTTTCCCTGGCCTGGGCCGCCGCTCGCCATATCGCCCGGCAGGTGGGCGCCATGACCCTTTTCGCCACCCATTACTTCGAGCTCACCGCCCTGTCCGAGGAACTACCCGGCGTTTTCAATGTGCATCTGGATGCTACCGAGCATGGAGATAGCCTGATCTTTCTGCATCAGGTGAAAGACGGTCCCGCGAATCAAAGTTATGGCCTGGCCGTGGCGGGGCTTGCGGGTGTGCCGCGTCCCGTGGTCACCGACGCACGGCGGTTTCTGGCCAGTCTGGAGCAGACGCGGGATGTCACCCAAGCCCACCGCGCTCAGGGCCAGCTACCGCTGATGGTACCCGAGCCGACGGCGCCCCAGACCCATCCGATCATCGAGCAACTGGACGCCCTGGACCCGGACCAGCTGAGCCCCCGGGATGCCCTGACGCTGATTTACGAGTGGTGGGGAACGCTCAAGCGCCAGTAGAGAACGATCGTCCGGGCTGCCCCTGCGGGATCCCGGGGTCCGGCCTGGGTCAGCGTGCGAAGCGGCCTTCGCGCAGAAACTGGACCACCTGCGCCGCCACCTCAGCTGAAAACAGCATCTGCGTGTGACTCACGTCCAGCACAATGTGATCCCGAGCGCCCTCCAGAAACGTCTCATCCACCGCGACTGTCCCATCGTTGGGCTCCGGCAAATCGCTGAGCAGGCGGCCCAGGCCCATTGCCAAACCCCCGGCGATCAGACCCAGCTCGCGGCGGCCTGACCAGCGCCAGGGCTGTTCGTGAATCAGGGCCTGCACGCTGTGACCCAGCACCTTGCTGCCGCCGGGCAGGCTGAGCAGCGCCTTGGCGGCCCGGGACCCGGCCAGGGGAGAGCCCATGCAGACCAGCCGCCCCTCGCGCTGGTCAGCGTGGCTGGCCAGCATCTTCAGCAGCAGCAAACCCCCCAGGCTGTGCCCGACCAGATGGACCTTCCCCGCGGGCAGCTCGTCGACGAACTGTTTAAGACGCTGGGCGTTGTCGTCAAAGGACTGGGTGACCGAGTG
>JBFFHS010000151.1:0-5821 GCA_041556855.1 Gammaproteobacteria bacterium | reverse complement strand
GTGCTCACCGCGGCGAATCTCGCCACCCTGTATCAGACCGACGTGCGCCTGATCGAGGCCGAGGGCTATTTCATCGTCCGGCCGGCCGCGGCCTTGCCCCATCGGCCGGTTAGCGCTGGGCGAAAATCACAAGGAGTCTGACCCATGCGCGTGGCCAGCATCATCCTCGGCGACACCCCCACCTACGCTGTGGTAGACGGCGACCAGCTCTACCCGGTACCGCACGCTGTGCTCAGCCGGTACCCGAACCTGCGCGCCGCACTTGCTGGCGACGCCCTGAGCGCCGTCGCCAAGGCCGCCGCCGATAGCCAACCGGTTCGCACCGACAGTGTCGAATTCGCGCCCGTTATTCCCAACCCGGACAAAACCCTGTGCGTGGGGATCAACTACGTCAATCACATCCGCGAAATGGGTCGCGAGATGCCCGCGCACCCCTGGTTATTCGTGCGCTTCGCCGCCAGCCAGACCGGTCACGGGCAAGCTCTGCTGCGGCCACCCGAGTCTCCCCAGTTCGACTATGAAGGCGAGCTGGCCGTGATCATCGGGAAGCCGGCTCACCGGGTCAGCGCCGCTGCTGCCATGGGCTACGTGGCCGGTTACAGCTGTTTCAACGACGGCTCGGTGCGGGACTTTCAGCGCCACTCCAGTCAGTTCACCGCCGGGAAGAACTTTTTACGCAGCGGCAGCCTTGGGCCGTGGCTGGTGACCGCGGACGAGATTCCCGACCCCAGCACGCTGTCTCTTCAGACGCGCCTTAACGGTCAGGTGATGCAGGCGGCCGGTATCGACGATCTGCTGTTCAGCGTGCCGGCTCTGATCGAATACATCACCACCTTCACCCGCTTGGAACCCGGCGACGTGATCGCCACGGGCACGCCGGGCGGCGTGGGGGTAGCGCGTCAACCGCCGGTGTTCATGACCGCGGGCGACGTGGTGGAAGTTGAAATCAGCGGCATTGGCGTGCTGCGCAACCCGGTGATCGATGCTGCCTCCTAGGTCACCTCTTCCGGCATCATTCGGTCAGCTCGATCTCGTGATAATTGATCAAGCGATTCACGGGCGCGAAGTTGCGCACCCGCTTGTTGACCCCATCGAAATGCATGGTCTCGTATAGATACAGCATGGTGGGGTCTTCCGCATAGATGCGCATGAGCTCGCGTAACATCTCCAAACGACGCTCGGTGTCGAACTCCCGCTGGGCGGCCTCGATCAGCGGCATGGTGGCCGGATCGCAATGCCAGGGCACCAGCCGCTGGCAGGAATGCATGGGGATAGGACGCATGGCGTCCAGGGTCGGCTTGAAGTCCCACTCCATGCCGAAGCCCTCGCCAACAAAACCACCGGTGACGGCCTTGGTGATGAGCTGACCGATGGGGATATTGCGCACCTCCAGCCGCACGCCCACGGCCGCCAGCTGCTCGATGATAAAGCTGTACAGCGGACCCGCAGCGGTCGTGCCACTCAAGACCACTTCCGCGATCATGTCGAAGCCATCGGGGTAACCGGCCTCGGCCAGCAGCGTCCGCGCCCGCTGCGGATCATAGGGATAGGGTTTCAGGTCCGGGTTGTAGCCATGCACATAGTGGGGGGCGGGCTGGCCCGCCGGGCGCGCGTGGCCCTTGAAGAGCACATCCACGATGATGTCCTTGTCAACCGCGTAGTTGAGCGCCTGGCGCACCCGCTTGTCCTTGACCGGCGAGTCCTTCACCGTGATGAAGGACATGCCCACGACGCCGGCGCCGGGGCTGATATGGGGTGTGTCGCCGGTGCGCTCCAGGGCCTCCACGTCGTCCGGCATGAGACCGAGCGCGATGTCCAGCCGGCCGGATTGAATGCCCTGGCGGCGAGCCGACTGCTCCAGAATCTCGTAAATGTCCAACCGATCCACCCGCGGCGCACGCCAGGAATCACGATACGCAGACAGCGTGATCCTGGCCGCCTGCCAGCTCTCCACCTGAAAAGGGCCGGTGCCGATGGGCGCCCGCGCAAAGCCCTCAGGCCCCAGCCGCTGCCACTGACCGGGGGCGACTATGCGCAAACCCGCCAGCATGGCCGGCAGGACCAGCGTCGGCTCGTGGGTGGTGAGTTCTACCGTGTATTCATCCAGCGCCCGAGCGGCCTTCACGCTGACGAACTCCCGCGCCACGGACTCGCGCGCCGCCGCCTCGGACGTGATGTAGTTCACCACGGCGACCACGGCGGCCGCGTTAAAAGCCTCGCCGTTGGAGAAGCGCACGCCCTGACGCAGGCGGAAATGCCAGGTGAGCTCATCCCGCGACTCCCAGGACACCGCCAGAGCCGGCAGCACACGGGCCGCGCCATCCACCCGGGTGAGGCTGTCGAAGATGGCCGTCCAGACGTACATTTCCGAAATACTGGTGGAGCTGTGGGGATTACCCAGGCCGCTGGGTAGCCCGTATGTGGCGACGCGCAGCACCTCTTCGGCGCGACCCGGCAGCGCCGCGAGCACCAGCGCGCACAATGTCAGGCGGTGTTTCATAGACTGTCCTTGCTCAGCTCCCTATTCAGGCCCCGCACGACCACCAGAGGGCGATACCACCCCCCGGTTTCCGGTACACTCGCCAACGTCATCACAAGCATAATGCGCTGACAGGGCAATAACACAAGGCCCCCCACAGCCCTCCCGGCAGGAGACCCTGATGCTGACGCGACGTGACGCTTTTAAACTCGCCGGTGCAGCGGGCGCGGCGCTGGCTTTTCAACCCAGGCTGCTGGCGGCTCAGACAGCCGGCGAGCTGATCCGCGGCACCATCCCCGCCAGCGGCGAGCAGCTGCCCATCGTGGGGCTGGGTAGCTCTGCCACCTTTCGCCGCCGCGCGGATGCGGGGGACAGTGACGCCATCCGGGCCGTCATTCGCGCCATGGTGGACAACGGCGGTACAGCCTTCGACACGGCGCCCAGCTACGGCAGCGCCGAGGCGGTGGCAGCCGAGGTCGTCAACGAGCTGGGCCTGGCGAGCAAGATCTTCTGGGCCACAAAGCTGAACGTGGCAGGCCGCAGCGGCGGCCCAGCCGATCCGGCCAAAGCCCGGGCTCAGCTGGCGACCTCCATTCAGCGGCTGGGCCGCGAGCCCGTGGATCTCATCCAGGTGCACAACATCGCTGACATGGCCACCCAGTTCGCCATTCTGCGCCAGGCCAAGGAAGCCGGACGGGTGCGCTACATCGGCACGACATCCACCTTCAAGCCCCAGTACGAGGCGCTGGAGCAGTACATGCGCACGGAACCGCTGGACTTCGTTGGTCTGGACTACGCGGTCGACAACCGCAGCGCCGAAGACACCCTGTTCCCCATCGCCCAGGAGCGCGGCATTGCCGTCATGGTCTATCTGCCCTTTGGCCGCACCCGTTTGTGGAAGCGGGTCGAAGGACGCGCGGTGCCCGAGTGGGCCGCCGAGTTCGGCGCAACCAGCTGGGCCCAGTTCTTCATCAAGTTTGCCGCCTCCCACCCGGCGGTCACCGTGGTCACACCGGCCACCAGCAGCGTCGAGCACATGGTGGATAACATGGGCGCGGCCCGCGGCCGCCTGCCGGATCAGGCTGAGCGGCAACGCATGGTGGAGTACATCGAGGCGCTGCCGGCCTAGGCTCTGTTCTTCCCCGCGCTAAGCCGCAGCCGTATGCCCGGCAGCTGATCGCGTTGAGCGTCGGTCGCCAGCTTCAGCGCTCATCACGCCGCCCGAGGGCACCGGTCACCTTGACCAGCTGTTCATCACGCCAAGCCGCCCGCGCGGGCAGCTCGGCCGCGGGCACGCCATCGCGCAGATAGCCATCCACCGCGTTGATGGCTGCCTCCGTCCAGGGTTTGTCGGTGGCCAGCTGCTGGCCCAATTTTGTGTAGGAGTGGCCAAACTTGCGCGCGTATTCGCCAAATCCGGTGGGTGCCAACAGATCCATGGTTTGAAACATTCCCATGAACGCCCAGCGAAGGCCCAGCCCGTGGGTCAAAGTTTTCTCGATATCCTCAGGCGAGGCGATCCCCTCGTTCACCAGGTACATGGCTTCGTTAATCAACCCCACCTGGAATCGATTCAGCACAAAGCCGAAAATCTCCTTGTGCAAACGGATCGGCGTCATGTCGATAGCGCTCATCAGCTGCATGGCATAGTCGGTGGTTGCCGGAGCCGTCCAAGGGGCCGGGACGATCTCCACCACAGGCACCAGATAGGGTGGCGTCATGGGATGCACCACGATGCAGCGCTGTCGGGTTGCGAGGTGCTCGCTGAACTGGGACACGGGAATCGTCGAACTGGAGCTGCCGCAGACCACCTCCACGGGCACCAGCTTGTCCAGCTGCTCAAAGACGGCCAGTTTCTCTTCAGGCGTCTCCAGAACATTCTCCTGAACATAGGTGGCCCCATCCACCGCCTGCTCCAGGCTTTCTGCCGGCTGCAGGCGCGCGATGCACTCGTCAACGCCATCCACCAGGCCCTCGCCCGCCAGATAACGCAGGGTGCTGGCCGCCTCCTGCGCGGACTGCGCCGCACGGCCCGCCTTCACGTCATACAACGTGACCTCCCAGCCAGCCCGCGCGAAGACGACAGCCCATCCCGTGCCGATGAGGCCCGCTCCGATCATGGCAACTCTCTCGGTCATCCTGTTCTCCTGTTCTCAATCAAGGTTTGCCCGATCAGCTTGGCGGAGACGCCCACGGCTACGGTAAAGCCGAAGAACGGGCCGAAATCCCGGATCGCAGGCAGACTGGTGACATACAGACCCGCCACGCTGCTCTGGAAACCATCATCCAGCACGGGATAACCCTCATTCAGCGCCAGCTTGTCCAGGATGTTGCCCGCTGCGAGGAACGGCACCCGCTGCATGTTGACGTGGTAACCGGTGGCCAACACCACATGGTCAATCGCCAGGGTTTCGTCATTGTCCAGACCAATCGCCAGCTCGCCGCTCGCCGACTCGGCGCAGGAGACGACATGGGTCTCAGGCCACAGGAACACGTTGCTCTTATCGATTCGCGGCCACAGCCAGGGCTCCAGCTTAATACGCGCCTCGGCGAACTTGCTCCGGACGACCTCCTGCTCACTTCCGGTCAGGCTGCGATACCAAGCGGGCTCAGTCAGAAACCGGGCCATCATCTCGTTAATCCAGCCCCACTCGGAATCGGTAAACTCAGGCGTTGGGTGACGGTGGGATACATGAACGGTGGCGGCGCCGTGCTCAGCCAGGAGCGCGGCCCACTCAAAGGCGCTTTGCCGGCCACCGATAATCAGGCAGCGCTTATCCCGCAGGGGCTCGAAATTCACCAGCTCACAAGTGTGGGCGACCCGCCGCGCGGGCAGCAGCCGGGCCAACTCTTCAGGAACGTACTGGAAATAGCGAAACCCGATCGCCAACAACACGTTGTTGGCCGTAATCGTGGCGCCACTCTTGAGCGTCGCCAGGAATGAGCCATCGGCCGTATCCAGGCGCTGCACCAGATCCGGGATGGGGGCAAGACCCTTGCGGGCCATGAACCAATCCACATAGCCCAGATAGAAATCCCGGGACAGTGGCTCAACCGCCGCCGGGGTCCGCCCGCGAGACTCCAGATAACGCTCGATGGTGTCGATGCCGGCGGGGTCCAGGTGCCAGTCACAGTGGGACCTGAGAATCATCCCCTGGGGCATATTGGCGCGCCACAGGTCCATGGGCTTGCCCACGATCAGATAATCCATGCCCTTTTCGCCAGCCCAGGCGGCCATGGCCAGGCCAAAGGGTCCAGCCCCCACGATCAGCAAATCGGTGTGATGATTCATAGGACAAGAGCATGGGGTGCCGCCGGGCACAGTGCAATAGGGCCTCCCGC
>JBFFHS010000150.1:0-5864 GCA_041556855.1 Gammaproteobacteria bacterium | reverse complement strand
GGCGGCGGCACCGACACCCGCTCTGGCCGGCACGATCACCGTCGGGATCGCCAGTTGCGCGGCGATCTCCACCACAAATGCCGCTCCCGCACCACCATAGGCCAGCAGCACAAAATCCCGCGGGTCAAAGCCCTTGGCCACGCTGTTCACCCGGATCGCGTCCACCAGGTTGTTGGTGATAATCCGGTAGATGCCGCCGGCCGCGTCCAGCGTGGACATGTTCAGCGGCGCGCCGATGTGCGCGTCGATGGCCTGGCGCGCCAGCTCAGGCTGCAGGTCCAGTCCCGATTCCACCAGGCTTTCATGGCGATACCAGCCCAGGGCCACGATCGCATCGGTGACCGTGGGCTCGGTGCCGCCCTTGTTGTAGCAGGCCGGGCCCGGCTCGGCGCCGGCGCTGCGGGGACCCACCTGAAACATGCCGAGCCCATCCACGGAGGCGATGGACCCGCCGCCGGCACCGATGGTGTCCATGTCCACCATGGGCATCATGGCGTCATAGTCGGCAATGGCCGTATCCAGCAGATGCTTCAGTCTCATCTCGCCACCCGGCGCCACGCCAATGTCCGCCGAGGTACCGCCCACGTCCAGGGTGATCACGCTGGGATGGCCCGCCTGGCGGCCGCACTCGATCCCGGCCACCAGCGCGCCCACCGGGCCGGACAACAGCAGGGAGACCGGACTGCGCCGGGCTGCCTCAGCACCAATCACGCCGCCTGCTGAGGTCATCAGGTGCAGCTCCGAGCCCAGGCCGGCGCCGCGCACGGCCGCGGCAAACCGGTCCAGGTAGTGGGCCGTTTTCGGTCCCACGTAGGCGTTCAATGCCGTGGTGGAAAATCGCTCGTACTCCCGGTAGAGGGGTACCACCTCATGACTGGCGCATACATAAAGCTCGGGCGCCTCCTCGACCACGATCTCGCGCATACGCGCCTCGTGGCATGGATTCAAAAACGAGAACAACCCGCAGATGGCGATGGCTTCCACCTGCTGGGCTCGCAGATCTCGCACCGCCGCGCGAACCTCTTCCTCATCCAGGGGCGTCTGGACCGTGCCGCTGGCGCTGATGCGCTCCGTTACCGGTTTGCGCCAGCGCCGCGGCACCAGGGGATGCGTCTGCCGCGCCACGTCCTGATGATGAGAGAAGTTCAACGGCCGCTTCTTGCGGCCAATATGCAGGATGTCACGAAATCCTGCGGTGGTCAGTAAGCCCACGCGCGCGCCGGTGCGCTCCAGAATGATATTGGTGGCGACCGTAGTGCCATGAAACAGCATGCCCACCTGGGCCGGGTTGGCGCCGGCTTTAACACACAACTGCTTGATCCCCTCGATGCCGGCCTTCGACGGATCTGCCGGCGTGGACGGGAGCTTGTGAACGGCCACCTGCCCGGTCGCCTCGTCCCAGAGCACTAGATCCGTAAACGTGCCGCCGATGTCGACGCCGATGCGCTGCATGGAAGGGTCTCGAGAAGGTCCGTGAATGCGTGTTATGCGAAAATGGTAGCCCGTTCAGAATAGCGAAAAATCTTCCAGCGCTGCGCCGGGAGCGGGAGCATAACAACCATGGGCAATCTGACCCAGTCCATTCTCGGGTTCGTGAACGCACCCTACCCCCACGACGCCCCTGTAGAAGCGCGCACCATCGCAGCGCGGGGTTTCATTGACTGTATCGGCGTCATGATCGCGGGCGCGCCGGAACCCGTCACCCAGCGCCTGCTCGCCGCCGTTCGTGAGCAGGGCGGCCGCGCCGAAGCACGCCTGCTGTTGTCCGCCGAGCAGGCGCTGACCGAGCAAGCCACCCTGGTGGGCACAGCGGCCGCCCATGCCCTGGACTATGACGACTATGCCTTTGCGAATCATCCCAGCGCCCTGCTGGTACCCGCCATTCTGGCCGAAGCGGAAGTTCTGAACGCGGACGGTGCGGCGATGATCGATGCCTATCTCACGGGCTACGAGGTCTGGTCCGCCATCATGAAGCGCGAGCCAGATCATCTGCACTCCAAGGGCTGGCATCCCACCGGCGTGTTCGGGCCCGCCGGCGTCGCCGCTGCCCTGGCCCGTCTGGGCCGCCTGGATGCCGAGAGCACAGGTAATGCTCTGGGGTTGGCGGTCGCCCACGGCGGCGGCGTGATGGACAATTTCGGTACCGATGCCAAGTCTTATCAGGGCGCTCGAGCAGCGGCCGCGGGGGTAACCGCCGTCCGGCTGGCGCGCCATGGCGTCACCGCCGGTCCCCATGCCCTGGATGGCAGCGGCGGACTGCTGGCCGCTTTGTCGCCGCGCGGCGCGGCCGACTTGACCAGCACGGCAGACTATCTGGGCCGGGATTGGTACATGGCCGAGCATGGTCTCAACATCAAGCTGCATCCCACCGTGGGGGCCTCCCAGCGCGCCATTGATGCGGCTATCCAGCTGCACCGGGATGCAGGTGTCGACATTGATCATATCCAGCGGGTGGTGGCGACGGTGGGCGAGAAACATGCCGCCGTGATGCGTTTCCCGCAGCCTCGCAACGGCCTGGAGGCGAAGTTCAGCCTGCAATTCGGCGTAGCCGCGGGACTCATCACCGGGCGCGTCGGCCTGACCGAGCTCAAAGACGAGTTTGTGCAGCGCCAGGACCTGCAGGACTTGATGGCACGGGTGGAGGTGGTCACCAAGGAGGACGACGATCCCATTTACCCGGTCGGGGCCGCGGCGGATATCGTGGAGCTATACACCCGGGACGGCGGCCACGTGGTGAGCGAGCCCGTCCGGCGGGCCCGTGGTCATGGCCACAACCCGGTAAGCGACGACGAGCTGTGGGCAAAGTTCGCCGACTGCACGGCCGGTGGGCTGGCGAGCGCAGACGGCCGTGCGCTGTTCGAGCAACTGCTGAGCCTGGAGCGATTGCCCGGAATCAGTGCGCTGCCCACGCTCACCCTGACCTGACGGCGGTGTTCAGCCTGCTTGGGGCGGCAAATCCCAGGCCCATTTGAAACGCCAGGGCCCCAACCCGTGGGGACAAAGGTGCCGATCTGGATCACGACACGCCGGGCTGCCCTCTAGAGCAGATAATCCACAACCACCTCCATCAGGTGATCTGACCAGCGTGCGGGAAAAGGCTCGGTCAGCTCCACCGATTTGCTGAAATCCTCCGCGAAGACGCGCTCCAGCAACTCATTGACCGTGGGCGCATGGGAGGTGGCTATATTGAGCTCTTTATTGGTCCTGAAGCTCAACTTGTCCCAATTGGCCGACCCCAGGCAGGCCCAGTCATCAAACACCGCCGCCTTCACGTGGGACATGCCGGGATAGAGAAAAACGCGGATGCCGTGCTCCAACATGGCGTTGGCTGCTAACGCGTTGCTCTGATTGAGGGCGCCATGGTTGCTCACCAGGGGCAGAATCACCCGAACATCAACCCCCCGCCGCCTGGCCCGTGCCAATTCGTACAGCATGGTGTCATCAGAAAAATAGGCGTTCTCTATGTAGACATAGCGCTTTGCGCTGCGAATCGCCTCCCGCTGGGCGTGGAAAATTTCAGCTTGACCGGGCCGGGTAAATAACACGCGCAGCGGGTTACCGTTGTTGCCAGTGGCTCTCGGGGGCGGCTTGAGCTTGTGAAAAAAGAAACCGATATCGCCCCAGGGGCCTGCGTGCACCCAGGCATCGAAGAACTCCTCGCTGAGAGTACCCACAACCGGCCCGCGTACTTCAATCATCATATCGTGCCACGCATAGCGATATTCGCGACCGATATTCATGCCACCGGTGAAGGCGAGATCTCCGTCGATGATCGTGGTCTTCACATGATCACCGGCCAGCCAGGGATTCTTGATCTGCCGCACATCAACGTCAGAGTCTGCTTCCAGGAACAATCGCACAGAGTCGGGCGGAGAATAGTCTTGGGGCGCGCTTTCATGTTCGGTGCGCGTGGCGAGAATCGTGCCGAGGCCGTCCAGCAACACTCTGACATTCACGCCTTCACGGGAGCGCCGGCGCAGCAGTTCCCCGATAGTTCTGGCGAAGTCGTCATTATCAAAAATGTAGGTCCGGAGCAGGACCGAATCACGAGCAGATGTCAGCACGTCAACAAGGCGGGTGAAATATTCCTCCCCGTCGATCAGAAATTTGAGTTCGCCGCTCGTCGCCGGGCGACCGGTCATCTCATCAAGGCGCGCCTCCCACGCAGCCAGATCCATGCCGGGCCCATCAGCCAGCACCGGTATGGGCTGAGATTCAAGGGTCACAAGCCATGTGGGCCGCACGGTTTCCGCCGCCGCCTCGGTGGCCACAAAGAACAGCCGCGCCAACGAAGAGGCCGGCCGGGAGACCAGCGCACCCAGGTGACTTTGCATCACATGGGCAACCGACTGAGCAACTTGGACAGATTCGCGGGCCGCCCGCTCCGCGAACGTCGGTGTGTCCCGCAGGAAAGCAGCGATAGGCAGATCCAGGTTAACGTACAGGAAAGGCAGAGAATAGCTGCCGGTGTCACCGGTGCTGAAAAGCACTCGCCGTGCGGTGACGCCCTCGTCCGCCAGAAATGATTCCAGTTGCGGTAGCCCACGGCGCAGAAATTCTTCGAAACTGAATGCCTCCTGGACGGAAAAGTCGGCTGGCTTGTCGATAAACCGGCGTGCTTGAAACGTGTTTCCTTCGTCGTAGTAAAGAAAATAGTCATCGCTGTCAAAATGCATGACGACACCCGCTCGCCCCGTCCTTGGCAGGACTGACGCAAACAACCTGTCGCGGAATCTTTGCCACTGTTGGATGCTCAGCAAACGGGGGACGATGGGTGCGTCGGGCAGATCCGTCCACGGCTCACGCTGCTTGTGGTCCAGCGGCAGGATATAGGGCCCGGAAAAGGATCGATCGGCGCCCGGCTCCGGCAGATCGATACGATCGGCCCAGTTGCCGCTGCCGTAGATGACGCCATCGGCGCCTTCGTAGCTGATAAAGAATTCGGTCTCGCCAGCCAATGCGGCCAGAGCCGTCAATGGTCTCGCAGGATCTTCTTCCGCAAAGCGCCCCTGCAGAGTTGGATACTCCTGCGCGCTCGTGTCGCCTTCGGGCCCACGCTGACCGGAACAGATCTCGAAAGGACCCACCAGCAACAGCATCAAGAACAGATGTCGGAGTGGCGGGCGCATCACTGCTCTCATCGCCAGCTTACCTGTGGTGGAGTACCGTTGGTCTCGCCCTCGGACGCGTCAGAATTCGCCATTTGAATAAGGCACCGCTGACAAAACGCCAATCTCTATACGCCCATTAAACATAACAAGGCCAGGAACTGGTTCACAGTCCCGCTGGCCGTATCTGGCGGATTGTACGTATTCACAGGCCCATATGATTTTTGCGATGGTGGAAGATTGGCTGCGAACGGGACGAGGGGCGCGAGGGCGGCGGTGAAAGACTTGAAAAGCACCAAGGCAGCAGACGGGCAAACCAACCCAGGGGAGGTTGGGCAGGCGAGCAGCGACGCCCAGTCCGCGCCCGGCGGTCACGGGCGCGCAACCACCCAGCGCAAGCAGCGGCACCACAAGGACAAGACCCATCCCAGTTTTCTGCTCGGGGAACTGCGCCATCATCCGGAACAAATCCAGGCCCTGTTCCGCAACGGCACGTACCCGTACAGAACCAGGATCAGTCGGGCAGCCTACGAACAGCACAAAGCCGAGCTGCAGGTGGAACTCCTGAAAGTGCAAAGCTGGGTAAAGGAATCCGGCCAGCGCATCGTGGTGCTCATGGAAGGTCGCGATGCCGCGGGCAAGGGCGGAGACTCGGATCCGTCAACATTTAACGAAAACAGTACATGGGTAGGCTGGATTCTCATAGCAGTGGGTGCTTTGACTAGTTTCGGCTTTTTGTCTGGATATATAGGAGGC
>JBFFHS010000149.1:0-5905 GCA_041556855.1 Gammaproteobacteria bacterium | reverse complement strand
GCTCGGCTTGGTCTGCGACCAGATCATCGCCACAATCCAAACAATGCCTGCTGTGAAGATCAGCCCCAGCCAGCCCGCCCTATTGATTGCCGCGGCCTGGGGGTGATTGTTGGCGGCGGCCATTTTGCCCGGCAACTGAGCCAGCACGAGGAAACCGACAATCGCCGTGGCCGCGATGACGATGAGAACAAACCACGTGAAGTAGTCAATGCCGGTCATGTCACCCATTCTCTACACACAAGTGCGGGCATCGCGAATACTCGCGGTTGTCAAGGCGTAAATGCGCCGCCTGGTAAGCGCGGGCCCCGCCCGCCTTTCGCCGCCCTGAAGCCGAACAGCCAGTCCAAGGCCACGGATGTGTCCTCCCGCTCCAGCTGTTTTTCCAGTCGTGCTTCAGTGAGGGTCAGGTGTGCAGGGCCCTCAGTCCCGGCTGTATCCCGGGAAACCGCCAGGGTCGCCCCCTATTCTGCCTTGTCCAGCGAAAGCGCGATTGCTTGAACGTAGGTCATGATCACCGGCTCGCCGACTTCGAGATTATTGAGGACCGCGTCATCCAGGACCGGCAGGACCTCAATACGGCCTCTGGGACCTTGGATCGCAACCTCCCTGCCCGCGGTATCTATGGCCACAACCTTGACCACGGCCTTGATCAGCGCGCCCACCTCCGCGGCAGGTGCGCTCTCCGGCGGCGCTTGCCCAGCTTCGGCTAAGACGAGTAGTGGGTTTTCCTGCTCCTCCGCGGTGGGCTCGCGAAATTCGGCGCGGAGGTAAGTCCAGTACTCAGATCGCACCGAGTCGCCAACCTGGATCTCGTCAAATCGTTCGACGGCTTCTCCAGCGATTACCGTAGCCAGGTTGCCGGCCGCATCCTGCAGCGTCACTTCGCGCGTGCTCGCGTTGATGGCGACAACCGTCGCTTCGGCTTCCACCAGATTCCAGGCCTCTTTCTCAAGCGGCTTGTCCGCTGCCAAACCCGCCTGCAGTGGCGCCGCGAGGCCGAGGGCGACGATTAGCGTTAAGCTCAGTCTACTGTTCATTGCGATTGTTCCTCCGTCCTTTGCTTGTTTCGATTTTTCTGATTGTAGGTAACTACTTGGCGGCGTTGACCATCGCGATGGTCTGTGCCTCAACCTCTTCCGCAACTGCTCGCAGCTGTGGCTCCTGGGACAGTCCCGCCAGCATCGCAGCGGGGCGGATCAGGCCGATCTTGGTCTGGCCTGCTTCCGTGTATACCGAGATTCGGCAGGGCAGAGCCATGTTCAAGCGCATGTCGCTGGAGAGGACTTTGCCCGCCTGGGTGGGGTTGCAGACCTCAAAGACCCTGCACTGCTCTTCAAAAGCGACGCCCTTGCTGCGCAGGGTGGAGCCCAGATCATGGACATGCAGCACGCCGAAGCCATGAGCCTTGACGGCTTCCTCCAGATCCGCGGATGCTTGATCGAACGACTTATCCGTTGCAACGATATGATACATCCTCAACCTTCCTCTCCATGCTTGCCCCCGAGTCCTTTAACACCATCAAGAGGCCTCGCTACTTCCTGCCGAAGACATTGACGGCATAACCTATGGCAAAGCATGCGAATGCTACCAGACTGATGGGTGGCAAGCCGCCATACCAGCCTTGTGGCCTCAGCCAGCCCTCGTAGCCCATGAACAACAGATGCACACCACCCAAAATCATCGCGGCGAGCAGGAAATTTCGCGATGTGATGAAACGGATAAAGGCTTGATCTTCGCGCAGAAAAGTCTGAAAGCTCAGGTTGTACGCCCAGAGGACAACAAACGCCAGCACGCCACCCAGCATGCTCAAGCCGGCCGTCAGCGTTAATGTGCCATCCGCCGCGAAGAACTGCGCATAGACTGCCGGGGTGAACAGCATGAAGCTCATCAGGGCGTGGATAAGCACCAGCAAAAAGCCGGTCATGCCCAGCGCCTTGCGCGCACCAAGCCAACCTTCGGGTACCTTGATGCCCAGATTGCTCAGCGGGCCCAGCCCGAAATTCAAGGTCAACAGGATAAAGGCGCTCAGCGAGATGCCCTTGTTGAGGATGAAGAAGGGCAGGTCCTTCCAGGGCACGGGTCCCGCGACGTGATAACGCAGCACCGCATACAGCAGCCCGAAGGCCATGGTGACAGCAATGACGCTAGGCGCCGAGTTGGGTTTGACGTCGTTATTCACTTGAAAAATTTACAGTGACGGGTCCCTTTGTCATGAAGGGAGTTTCGGACATTGATGCTATGCGGAGTTCACCTGCAGATCCGGGTTATGCCCAGAATCCCGAAATACGGTCGATCATCCAGTAGCTCGCGATAGCGCCGATCAAGTAGCTTGCCGGCATCGTCAGTGAGGTCCAGTGCACCTCGCTCTCTTCGCCCCAGCGCAGGACCCGTCTCAGTAGGGGACGCAGGGCAAAGAACAGGATCAACAGGGCGAGGATGAACAGAATCTGGCCGATCTCCACGCCCACGTTGAAGAACAGCAGTGCCGTCGGCAGCTCGGTCTGGGGCAGACCGATGTCCCTCAGCACGGCAGCAAAGCCGAAACCATGCAGCAGCCCAAAGGAGGCCGACACGGCGACGGGGTATCGATACGCCAGGGAACGGTCGTCGCCCTTGGCAATCTCCCAGGCCATGAACACGACCGAGAGTGCGATAGCTGCTTCCACGGGCGGCGTGGGGATACGAACCAGGTCAAGCGCCGAAAGGGCCAGCGTAATCGAGTGGGCCACGGTAAAGCCGGTGATGGTGATCAGCAGGCGCCGCGACGTTTTGGCGATGAACAACAAGCAGGCCACAAATAGCAGGTGATCGATGCCGATCCAGATGTGCTCGATACCCAGCCAGGTGTACTCGGTGGCCACCGCGAAACGGTTCTCGGCGTCGGGCACGGTCCATTGGGTCTCGCTGGGCTTCAGGATGCGCAGATGCTCCTCGCCGTTGGCGAGCTTGATCTTGTAAAGCGTGGACAGGGACGGGTTGATGATGGGGAACTTGATGCCCACTACTCGGCCCGAGAGCCCCTGCTGGCACCTGAAGATCTGCTGGCCTACGTATTCGGCGCCCGCCTGCTGCCAGGCCGGTTGGCGGTCTGCGGCACAATCGCCGGGCAGGGTGGGATAGGGGAGAGCGCCCCCCGGCATGCTGGCCGGTACTTTCCAGGATACGCTGAAGGTATTCGTTTCCGTCTCGGTGAGTTGCACGTAGTTCGGCCGCGCGTCGTGAGCCTGGACCAACGGCGCAGCCAGGGCGATGAGCAGGCAGACGAGGCGGCGAAGGGTCACTGTGTCTGGCCAATCAGTGGGCGCTCGAAGCGGCGGCGCACTTCATAGGTGTCGACGATTGCTTGAATAGCCGCGTCCTTTTGTCGGGCGATCGCCTCACGCTCCGCGTCATCGCGGACGATGTCCTGGATCTCTGCAAGATCCGGGTACCGCCCTTCGGCCTTCTTCGTCAGCATGATGAGATGCAGGCCGAATTCGGACTCGAACGGCCCTCGCCAATTGGCGTCGTTCGGCTCCAGGTCGAAGACTTGCTCGGCCATGGCAGGTCCAAAGTGGCTGGCGACGAACTGGGGGTCCCGTTCCACATAGTTGACAAAGAATGGAAAGCGATCGCCATGCCGGGTTGCATTGCTGAAGTGCACCCGATCCCTGTTCAGTTCTGCCAACTTCGCCGCGGCCAGGGCCGACATCTCGTCCGGATCGTGGCGCTCACGATCGAAGAACACGTGAGTAAACGTTGCGAAGGGGTTGACGTAGTAGTCTTCGCGGTTGGCTTGGTAGTACGCGGCGACATCCTCATCACTGACATCAACCGCCGCGGTCACGAAGCCGTTTGTGATGAACTCGATGGACTGGATCATCCGGCGCTTGATGATGTAATCATTCTTGTCCATGCCCAGGGCAACTGCTTCACGATGCAGAGCCTCCTCGCGCACGTAATCCTCGATCAAGCGTTCCAGTTCGTCCTCGGGCATTTTGTCGAGGCGGGCCGTGGCGACCTGAGGCTCGAAGGCGCGGGAGCGGTACTGCACGAACGTCAACAGAGCCTCACGATCCACATGGATGACCTTGCTGTCGTAGCTCGCCTCGTCGCTGGCAACCAGTTCAAAGAGCACAAACAGCGCGACGCCGGCCAGCAGGAAATGCGCGAGGGGATCCCTAAGTACTTTCTTCATTGCCGCTGTTTTGTTTTGAGTCTTATGGCGTGTACCAGATCGGCGAGGTGTAGGCGCGTTCCTGGGTCGTCATCGGAACGTTCGGCGACGGCATGTCGACGCCGAAACGCGCCGCCTCATAAGCGGTCCAGCGCGGCGTCGGGATCTCGAGTACCCGGGCGTAGTAAACCGCCGGGATCTGGGGATCGAAGTCCGGGTCGGTCCACACCGTGATCAACTCGGGACTGCCAATCGTGTTGGTCCAGGTGGCGCTAGCAACGTCAACGGTGTTACCCACCGGTGGCAGCTTGCCATCGGCCCCGGGCTTACGGTCGCCGGACCAGACTACGTCGTAGACCTGCTCCTGGCGGTTGCCCTTGTTGTCGAGCCAGCCCTTGACAATCTGGATACGGTCCAGATTGCCGGACAGCGGGTCGCGCAGTGCCGCCACCAGGAAGGACGGTGCTTTGCCGGCGGGGGCTGCCGTCAGGTCGCCGCCCATAGGTACGCCTTTCAGATAGCCGACATTGGCCGGCAGCCTGTTCTGCGCGTCAGTCTCCACAAAGTCCCAGCCGCCGAAGAAACGCACCAGCATGCGGGGACCCGTCGTTCCGTAGGTTTCCTTGCGCATCATGGCACCGAACAGGGCCTGGCGAGTATTCTCCGTGGCCCAGACGCCCTGGTAGCCCGAAGCGACCATGGACCATCCCGCATACTCCAGATCCCCGACCTTCGCCATAGGGTGCTCGATTCGTTCGGGGCTGGGCTCGGTGCCGGAGTGTTTGCCGAAAAAGTTCTCTTCCTCCGCGGTCGCCAACCCCGTATGGCTGTCCGTTGCGGCTACCAGACCGAACTTGTACGGATTGACGCCAACCCTTTGTTCGATCTCCAGCCCAATCTGCAGCGCGCTGCGCGCATACTCGTACTGCAGCATGTCCTCTTCCTTCAGCGCGCTCAGGTCAAGATTTCCCTGATCCCAGGTTTCGTAGTCGGCGAATTCGTCGTTGGGCGAGAGGAACGGATGGGTTTCGCCATCGCCTTTGATCTGGGTAGCCTCGTAGAGGGGTTCCCATCTGGCCCGGGTCTCAGCGTACGCTCGGTCGACGCGCCCTCCAAAGTGCGTCCGTGTCGCAGGGAACATCGTGCCGTTTGACATGTTGCCGTTGTGGGCGATGGCCAGCAGGCGGCCTCCCGTCTTGTCCTCGTAACTTTGCATCCACTTCCACAGTTCCCGCGGATCGGGACTGCCCGCTGGCGGCAGGGTCGTATAGGGCTCCATGACGCTCGCCTTGTCGGCACCGTCCCGATAGACCACGACGCGGTGAAGATTGATACCGCCGGCAGTTGAGGTCCACTCGTAGCCTATGAACGCCGTGAACTTGCCGGGCTCGTTGTAGTCTTCGGCCGCCTTGATGGTCAACTCCCACGCCGATCGGTAGGCTTCGGTGCCTGGCAGCGCGGCCAGCGCCTCGGGAAAATCGCCGGAGGTCAGTGCCTGCACGATTTCTACGGCGGCTGCTACACCCTGCTGGCCACCGGCCTGAATCATGTCGTACCAGCGACGACCGGTCGGGTCCGCCAGCATAGCGGGCTCGCCACTGTTCAGCCGCGGAAAGAAGCCCATGTTGTCCGAGTGGTCGGCGACCATCAGAAAGTCCAATGGCCGACTTAACTTGGCGCGTAGCCCTGTGGACGTGGTGATCTCTTCGCCGCGGGCGAACCGATAGGCATCTGCCGGGGTCAGCCGGG
>JBFFHS010000148.1:0-5921 GCA_041556855.1 Gammaproteobacteria bacterium | reverse complement strand
TTGGCCGAACAGGCCCAGGCGGCGGGGCTTGCCCGCTCCGCAGGCGAGGCGCGACCCAGCTATCTACGCGACCGGGTGGCTCGGCTTCCTGGTTCCCGGCATCACTAAACTGTAATAATTCTCGCGTGTAATGATACTGGGCTAATCGCTCAGGGGCAGGCCATGGCTGCCAAGACAGTGCTGGTTGTTGAGGACGAGGAAGCGATCCGCGACATGCTGACGTTTCATCTGACCCGTGCCGGGTTTCGCGTGACCGGGGCGGGCAGGGGCAGTGAGGCCCGTGCGGTCATTGCCAATCAGTTTCCCGACGTGGTGGTGATGGACTGGATGCTGCCGGATGTCAGCGGTCTGGAGCTGACCCGACAGCTGAAACGCTCCGCGGACACCCGCGAGATCCCGGTGCTCATGCTTACCGCCCGGGCTGCTGAGGACGACCGGGTGGCGGGCCTGGACGGCGGCGCTGACGATTACATCACCAAGCCGTTTTCACCCCGGGAATTGCTGGCTCGTATCAACGCTGTGCTGAGGCGTTACTCGCCAGTTGAGGAAGAAGTACTGCGTGCCGGGGAACTCAGTTTGGATACCGCCAGCCACCGAGTGACGGTGGGCGAAGCAGAGATCGGCCTCGGCCCAACAGAGTTCCGCCTGTTGAATTTCTTCATGCACCACCCGGATCGGGTGTACAGCCGCGCCCAGTTGCTGGACCGGGTGTGGGGCGGCAACGTCTATGTCGAGGAACGCACCGTGGATGTGCACATCCGCCGGCTGCGCAAGGCGTTGACGCCCTACAGCTACGACAAGCTGATCCAGACCGTGCGCAGCGCCGGCTACCGGTTCTCGCCGCGCGAGGCTTAGCGTTGCCCGCGCGCTGGGTATCCGCACTTACCCGTCTGGCCCTGTGGCTGGCTGTAGCCGTTGTGCTGGGCGGGGTCTTCGGGGCCATGAGCTGGTGGCTGAGTGGAGCCCTGGCGCTGTACCTGGCCTATACCTTGAATCGGCTCTATCACCTGGATCAGGTGCTGCAGGGCCGGAAGGGCTATGGGCTGGCAGGAACCACCGGGCTGTGGGCGGAACTGTTCGGGCGCGTCGATAGCTTCCAGGTCAAGGCCAAACGGCGCAAAAAGAAATATAACCAGCTGCTGCGGGAGATCCGCGAGTCCACGGGCGCGTTGCACGATGCGGGTATCATCCTCAATCCGGATCGCGAGATCGTCTGGTTCAATAAGGCTGCCGTTCGTTTGTTGGGCCTGGATCGGAGCAAGGATGTGGGCCAGCGGATCGATAACCTGGTTCGACATCCGGATTTCATTGCCTATCTGGAGGCCGGCGGCGAGCCGGTGACCATCCCTTCGCCTGTGGATGGCGAGGGTCGTCTGGCCGTGCAGGTGATCCCCTATGGCAGCGGCCAGAGCCTGACGATCATCCAGGATGTGACGCGGCAGACTCTGCTGGAGCGCTCGCGCCGGGACTTTGTCGCCAATGCTTCCCATGAGCTGCGCTCGCCGCTCACGGTGATCAGCGGGTATCTGGATGCGATGGCTGAGGAGCCGGAACTGCAGCCCCAGTGGGGTAAGCCCATCGGCGAGATGAACCGTCAGACCGAGCGGATGATGGCGTTGGTGGCAGAGCTCATCGAGCTGAGTCGCCTGGAGTCCAGCGAGGGCGATGCGGAGCGGGAGCTCGTCAAGGTACCAGAGTTGTTGCGCATCCTGTGCCAGGAGTATGACGCGTCGCCGGACAGTCCAGCCGTCAAGCTTGAGCTTGAGTCCGATGCGGCGCTGTTGGGCAACGAGGCTGCTGTGCAGTCGATATTTCGCAACCTGCTGAGCAATGCTGTGCGCTTCACGGCATCCACGGGTGAGGTGGTCATAAGCTGGCGAAGCGATTCAGACGGCGCCGAATGCACAGTGAGTGATACGGGGATCGGTATTCCCGAAGAGGCTATTCCCAGAGTGACGGAGCGGTTTTTTCGCGTCGATCCAGGGCGAGGTCGTCCGGCCGGCGGAACCGGGCTGGGACTGGCCATCGTCAAACACGCCTTGCAGAGGCATGGCGGAAGCTTGAGTATTAGCAGCACCTTGGGCGAGGGCAGCAGCTTTACCTGCAGGTTCCCCGCTGACCGCGTGGTGCACCGGGGCGGCTAGCGGCTGAGGCCAGCGAGGAGAGATCATGGAAGTCGAAGACCTAGGGCATCACATCTCGCGCCGTTTCAATGAGGAGTTGGAGCAAGTGCGGACCAGCGTCCTCAGCATGGGCGGCGTCGTGGAGACACAGCTAGAGCGCGCGATGGCCGCGTTGGAAGGCGGCGACAGCGAACTGGGCCTGCAGGTCGCTCATGACGACTACAAGGTCAACCAGCGCGAGGTGTCCATCGACGAGGAGTGCAGCCGGATCCTGGCAACCCGAGGGCCCACGGCCAGCGATCTGCGTCTGATCATTGCGGTGATCAAGACCATTGCCGATCTGGAGCGCGTCGGCGATGAAGCGGAAAAGATCGGTGTGTTGGCGGCGCGCCTGGCGGCCGAGGAGCGGCCGAGTAATAACTATCGAGAGGTGCGAAACCTAGCCCGCCATGTCCAAACCATGCTCCACAAGGCCCTGGATGCTTTCGCACGCTTGGATGTGGAGAGCGCGCTTGAGGTTGTCAAATCCGATGACATCGTGGATGACGAATACAATGCGCTGTATCGGCAGGGGATCACCTTCATGATGGAGGATCCGCGTACCATCAGTCGGGTCATGGACGTGACCTGGGTGGGCCGGGCGTTGGAGCGAATTGGCGACCACGCCAAGAACATCTGCGAGTACGTTATTTTTATGGTGCATGGCAAGGATATCCGTTATACGGGCGTCGCTGAGATGGAGCGAGAGGTACGTCGCGCGGCGCGGGAGTCCGAGCGCTGATCATGGCAGTGGTCAACAGCCGAGAACAACGTCGCTGGCTCAATCTGGCTGCTGCGGGGGCTAGCGTGGGCTTGATGGCGTATGCGCTATTTCTGCAATACGTGCAGGGTCTGGAGCCCTGTCCGCTGTGCGTTTTTCAGCGGGTGGCCGTGATCGCTCTGGGGGTTGTGTTTTTCGTGGCCGGCGTGCATGCGCCGACGGGGGCGCTCGCGCGCGTGTACGGCGGGCTGGGGATGGTGGCGGCCGTGGGCGGCGCCCTGGTGGCGGGACGCCATGCCTGGCTGCAGCAGTTGCCCGCGGACCAAGTTCCCGCTTGTGGGCCCGGCCTGGATTACATGCTGGAGGTGTTCCCCTTGACGGAGGCGTTGGCCCTCGTGTTTCAGGGTTCCGGCGAGTGCGCCGAAGTGCAGTGGTCTTTCCTCGGGCTGTCTATGCCCGCCTGGGTACTCATCTGGTGCGTCGGGCTGGGCATCTGGGGCCTGGTAGTCAATTTCCGACGCTTGGCCTGACCAGCGGCCCCTTCAAGTCGGCTCGAAAAGCAACAGTTCCGCGATGCGAAAGTAGATCGCCTCAAGGCGGTCAATGTCTTCGACTCGCACGTGCTCGTTGACTTTGTGAATAGTCTCGTTGACCGGCCCCACTTCCACCACATCCACCCCGGCAGGCGAGATAAAACGGCCGTCGGAGGTGCCGCCGCTGGTGGAGAGTTCCGGGCGCAGTCCAGTGACCTCCTCAACGGCCTGTGAGACAGCCGCGGAGAGGCGCCCTTCAGGTGTCAGAAAGGGCTCGCCGGACAGGTGCCAGCGAAGATCACAGTCGATTTGCAGCTGGTCGATCAGGTTTGCCACATGGCGCTGCAAGGTTTCGTGGGTCCATTCCGTGGAGTAACGGAAGTTGAAGCGCGCCGTGAGTTCGCCTGGCGTCACGTTGACGGCGCCGGCGTCGCTGGCAACCCGGACAACTTGAAAACTGGTGGGGGGAAAGTGCCGATTGCCTTCATCCAGCGGGTGCTCGGTGAGGGCGGTGACGAGCCGACCGAAGGCATGGATCGGATTGTCGGCGAGTTGAGGGTAGGCCACATGGCCCTGCATGCCATTAATTTTGAGGATACCGCTGAGACTGCCGCGACGACCGATGCGCACCGTGTCGCCCAATGCCCGGGTGCTGGAGGGCTCGCCGATGACACACCAGTCGATGTGCTCCTGGCGCGCGCCCAGCGTTTGCATGACTTTCAAAGTACCGTCCCGCGCCGGGCCCTCTTCATCGCTGGTGATCAGGAAAGCCAGCGAGCCCGGATGGTCGGGATACGCGGCGACAAAACGGCGGCAAGCCGCCACCATGGCAGCCAGACTGGCCTTCATGTCGGCGCTGCCGCGGCCGAACAGCTTACCCTCGATGACCTCAGCGCCGAACGGATCGGTCTTCCACTGCTCGAGGGGGCCTGCGGGCACGACATCCGTATGGCCGGCGAAGCACAGCACCGGGCCGGCCGCGCCACGCCGTGCCCACAGATTAGTCACCTCGCCGAAGGGCAGGTGCTCGATCTGAAAACCCAGCGGCGTCAGCCAGCCCGCCATCAGCGCCTGGCAGCCCGCGTCCTCGGGCGTCACGGAGGCCCGCTGTACCAGAGTGCGCGTCATGGCGAGAACGTCGGAAGCCATGGTGGTCAACAAGATATCATATAATGCATTAAAAAAAGTCTATAAATAATTGTTTTATAGAATAAAAAATATTTTATATCGTGGTTTTGAAGCGGTTCGCCTGACAAAGGCCTCTGCAATATTTCCTTAACATTTCCTGGGTACTCTGGCGAGTGTTGGTCTAGGGCGGGCGTCGCGCTGTGTGGCCGGTAAAGGTTGAAGGAGACTGCATGAACATCAGGCTTTCGGCTCTGCTGGGTCTAGCGGCCTGTGCCGCATCGGCAACGGTTTATGGCCAGGCGGTGCGAGACTATATCAGTATCGTCGGGTCCTCTACCGTATACCCTTTTTCGACCGTGGTGGCGGAGCAGTTCGGTCGCGGCTCGAAATTCAAGACGCCCAAGGTGGAGTCCACAGGTTCCGGGGGTGGCCTGAAGCTGTTCTGCTCCGGCGTGGGCGTGGAGCATCCGGACATTACCAACGCGTCGCGCCGTATCAAGGCCTCGGAGGTAGCGCTGTGCGCCAGGAACGGCGTGGCCGAAATCATCGAGGTGAAGATCGGTTATGACGGCATCGTGCTGGCCAACGCCAAAGGCGCCAAGCAGTTTGAGTTGACCCGGCGGCAAGTCTTCTTGGCCCTGGCCAAGCAAGTCCCTGATCCGGCAGGCGGCGACGCGCTGGTCGAGAATCCTTACAAGACCTGGACCGATGTGGATGCAGTCCTGCCCGCTGTGAAGATCGAGGTGCTCGGGCCCCCGCCGACCTCCGGCACCCGGGATGCGTTTGTTGAGCTGGCCATGGAGGGCGGCTGCCAGACCTTTCCCGCCATTGCTGCTGTCAAGGATCGGGACAAGAACCAGTTCAAGGCCATCTGCCATACCATCCGGGAGGATGGCGCCTATATCGAGGCGGGTGAGAACGATAACCTGATTGTGCAGAAGCTCGAGGCTAACCCGGACGCCCTGGGCATCTTCGGCTACAGCTTCCTGGATCAGAACTACGACAAGGTACAGGGCTCGCGGGTGGATGGCGTCGAGCCGTCCTTTGAGGCTATCTCTGACGGCGGTTATCCCGTGTCCCGGCCGCTGTTTTTCTACGTGAAGAAGGCGCATGTTGGCGTCATTCCGGGAATCAAAGCGTTTCTCGCGGAGTTCACCAACGAAGCCACCTGGGGCGAGGAAGGTTATTTATCGGACAAGGGGCTGGTCCCGCTGCCGGACGCCGAGCGTGCCGAGGTGCTGGCGAACGTGCAGAGCCTGAACGCGCTGCGCCTGGCCGCAAACTGAACCTTAACGGATTGTCAGTGCTATCGTCGCGACCGCCGCCGGCAGGACCTGCCGGCGCCAGTTTGCTTGGCTAGCTGAGCCAAGCACCAAC
>JBFFHS010000147.1:0-5940 GCA_041556855.1 Gammaproteobacteria bacterium | reverse complement strand
GAAGTTGCGGAGCAGGAGCGCGATTACTGGAAGTCGGACGCCCAGCAGATGGAGGTGGTGCTCGAGCACGAGCGAGCCAAAGTTGCCCAGCTGCGTCAGAAGCTGGAAATTGCTGAGTCCGGCCCCGACCGGGTCGCCAAGAAGGAACTGAATTTCTGGCGCGCCCGGGTTGAAGAGTTCGATAACGACACAGCGGAATATAAGCAAAAAATTGCCGGCCTCTCCCGGGAGCTCAAAAAACGCAGCGGTCTGGTCGTCCGCCTCGAGCAGCGTATAGAGTCTTTGCAACGCAAGCTGGCTGAGCGCTGCCAGCAGATGGACGATCTGGGTCAGCGCCTGGCGGACTCCGGGAGTCCGAACAAGAGTCTGAAAGCGGAAGCCCATGAACTGAAGGCGCATTACGCCGATCAGAGCGGTGACGGTCAGCAACAGGCGGACCGCATGTCTGAGCTGCATGAAGAGCTTGACCGCAGCCGGGCCGATGCCGAACGGGCTCAAACCGAGCTAGGGGAACTGCGCGCAACGCTTCAGGACAGCCAGGAGCAGCTGTCCAGGCGCAATAACGACGTCGCCGAACTGGAGAGCGAACTGCTCACCACCCGCGAGCAGTTCAACGGCCTGGAGCTCGAGCTGCGCGATGAGAAGGAACGCGCCGACGCCCTCACCGAGTTGGCCAACGAGCGGCTGGACCGACTCAGCGCTTTGCACGAAGACCTGGAGGCGGCCAACGAGCGCGTCAGCGAACTGGACTGGCAATTGGATCAATCTCGTCACCTGCAGGCATTGGTAGCGCGCCGCAAGGGTTTGATCAGCAATTTGATCGGGGAGATACGCGCCAAGAAAAAGTCCAACGAGGCTTTGAAAGCTGGTCTGGACAGCCTGCGCATCTTCAAAAGCGCGGCGGAGGAAAGACAGGCCAAGCTGACTCATCGTATCGAAGACCTCAGCGAGCGGTTGGCAGCTGCTGAAGAGAATGCCCATCTCGCGCGGGCCGCCCATGGGGATGAGCAAGACACAGCGGAGCGACTCACAGACCTGCAGACCCGGCTGGCCACCCAGGCAAAACTCATCGAGTCTCTGGAGGAGGAGGTGGCGCAGCTGCGTCGCCGGCTGGTCAGCGGCGCCGGTTCCGACTCGGCTGACCTGGAGACTGAGCTTACGGAAAAGGAACAGACCATCCAGCGGCTGGCGGCCACCGTAAAAGCCCACGAGGCCACCATCTCGGGATTGCAGAACCAGGTGAGCGGCTGGCAGCGCAAATACGAGTTCCTGGCGACGCCGGCAAACCCCCACGATCATGGCATACCCAAGAAGGCCGCCGGGGGGCCGAGCGAGCAGTAGAGCCCCAGGGCGGCACGAACAAGCAGCGCCCGCTAAGCCTGGATAAAATGGGCCTGTGACCAGCAGCCCCCCCAGCAGATCGGCAAGCCATCGAGTTGCGGCCCTCGTCGCCGCTGGGCTTCTCGCCGCACCCTGCCCGGCTCAGTTTGTGGAATCCGTGCTGGAGTTCGGCGCCGTCGTGGATAGCCCCACCACGCTACCCGGCTTCCAGGGCCTGCCCGGCGCAGTGTTCGTAACGGGCCGCAACGAGACTGGCGACAAGCGCATTGCCCTCTACGCCATCCAGGCCAACGGTGCGCTGCGATCGCGGCCCCTGAGCGCTGCCACGGTGGGCGAGGAGGTGCTGTTCTTCGACCATGGCCGCATCGGCGCTGCCGAAACGCTGGCGCTGCTGAGTCCGGGCGCCGTGCTCGCCTTCGACCCGAGCACAGGGCAGCTCAATCCGCTGGCCAGGGTGGAGAGCATCTATCGCTCCCCCAGCCGCACCGGCATCAACGAGCTACAGTTCCTGCGCGATGTAAACCAGGACGGGCTGGATGACATCGTGCTGCCGGACTTCGACGGCGTCCGTATTTATCTCCAGACCAGCAACGACTTTGCCCCAGGTATGCTGCTCAGAGCACCACCGCGTCTGCGACTGAGCGCGTCGTCCCCGGAATATGTCGCGGATGAGCTGCATTACTTTGACTTCAATCTTGACGGCGCCCGGGATCTGGCCCTGCTGCGCGACAACCGGTTCTTGGTCTTTCCATGGATCGACAACCGTTTTCGCGGCACGCCGGACGAACTTCCCCTGAACATGCCGTTGGCCTCCGCTCGGGAATTGCAGATGCTGGAGGAGGACGTCACCGATCTGGATCAGAGCGACTATCAGCTGAGTCAGATCTTCCGCATCACGGATCTGAATGGCGACCAGCTCCCTGACGTGGTCACCATCACGACCATAAGCTCTGGAGTCTTCGACAAGCGCACCGAATACCGCGTCTACTTGGGCAAGACCGGGTCAGCCAGCGTGGTTTTCGGCACCGAGCCTGACGCCATGATCCCGTCCGAGGGCTTCCAGGTGGAGCTCAAGGAGATCGACGCCAGCGGCAACGGCCGACAGGACCTGGTCAGCACGTCCCTGCGCCTTGGCCTGGGCAAGATACTCAAGGCGCTGTTCTCGCGCAGCATGAACCTGGATGTGGAGCTGCGCCGCATGGATGAGCTGGGCAGCTATCCGCAGCAACCCGACTATCGCTCGAAGGTCCAGGTTCGCTTCAGCCTGGCCACGGGCTTTGTCAATTACCCAGCCGTGCGCTTTGGTGATTTCGACGGCGATGGCCTTACCGATCTGCTGCTCCAGAACAGCCCCGAGGAACTGGCCATTCGCCCGGGGGTGCCCGATGGGCGCAACTTCGGCCCCACGTCGGCCCGTATCAATACGCGCCTGCCTGGAAACGGTGATCTCATCCAGGTTGTGGATGCCGATGGTGACCCGCGGCAGGACCTGCTCATCGCGTACGGTCCAGGCGACGAGCATCCGCTGCCAACCCAGCTGCGAGTGTTGATCGCCCGCTGACCCAGTGTTCGCCCCGCACTGACAGGCTCGGGCCCCCGCGGCATACTGAGCCCCTGCTCCCACCGCTCAGGAGATCTCATGACCGATCAAAACGTGCCCATGGTGCGCCCGGACGGGACCTACCCCACGGTTGAGTTGCGCAAGGATTTCGTCACAGCAGCGGTGGTGCAGACGCGGGTCATGGGCGTGGACGGCGGCAATCCCGGACCGGGCCTGAGGGCGAATCTGGACTATCTGCTGGAATCTATCGACACGGCTCAGGGCTGGGGCGGCCCGTCAGATCTGTTGCTGTTCCATGAATTTCCTATCACGGGCTTTCGTCAGTGGACCCGGGATGAGCACTACCGGCTGGCTCTGGAAATACCGGGTCCGGAAACCGAGGCGATTGCAAAGAAGACGCGCCAGCACAACTGCTACGTGGTGTTCGGCAGCTACGCCAAAGATCCCGATTGGCCAGATCACATTCTGCACCTGATGATCATGGTGGGCCCGGAAGGCCAGGTGATCAAGCACTGGAAGCAGCGCAACGTGCGCGGCATGTTTCCCGGGTCTGAGCAGTACACCACGAGCATCTACGACGTCTACGACCGCTTCGTGGAGATGTATGGGCAGGATGCGGTCATTCCCGTGGAGCGCACGGACATCGGCAACATCGCCCTGTCCGCCGTCCAGTTCGAGCCCGAACTGTTCCGCTGCATGGCGCTGAAGGGCGCCGAGATCATCTGCCGGGTGGCCACCGGTGGCTTTGAGTATGACGACATGCGTCTGACGTCCTACCACAACAGTCTGTATACCCTGATCTGCAACAACTCGGTGAACACTCAGGGTCGCAATCCGGGCTTCTTTGAAGATACGGCTTACGGCGGCCCCGGCCGGTCCGCTATTTTCGGCCCGCGCGGCGTGGAACTGGCCAAGGCTGGCCCCTTCGAAACAAAACGCGTGGCGCGCCTACCTATGCGGGAGTTCCGCGCCAGGCACCGTATCCCGGATTTGCATTACCGCATGTACAAGCCCGTTCTGGACCAGTATCAGGAGCGCTACGATCCCGGCCTGTATCTGCACTATCTCCCCAAGGACAAGCGCGACGCCTTCAAGATGTTCCAGGAGAACGCTCGGTGGCTGCACTACTGGTAGGCGCCACCGCATCCCGCATTCCCTGGTAGGCGGCCAGCGCCCGCCTGCGGCTATCGCCCAGATCCACCAGCGGCGCCGGGTAGTCGCGCCCGGGCTGAAACCCGGAGGCTCCAGCCAACTGGGGCGGCATGGCCCAGGGCTGATGCACGTACTTGGGCGGCAGCGCCGCAAGCTCAGGGACCCAGTGCTTGACGTAGGCCCCCTCGGGATCGAATTTCTCACCCTGCCGGACAGGATTAAAGACCCGAAAGTAAGGCGCAGCATCGGCGCCGCAACCGGCTACCCACTGCCAGCCGCCCACATTGTTGGCCAGATCCGCATCCACCAGCGTGTCCCAGAACCAGGCTTCGCCGGCCTGCCAGGGCAGCAACAGGTTCTTTACCAGGAAGGACGCGACCACCATGCGTACCCGGTTGTGCATCCAACCCGTTTGCCACAGCTGCCGCATACCCGCATCCACCAAGGGCACGCCCGTCTGGCCCCGCTGCCAGGCGCGCAGCGCCGTTGGATCCTCCCGCCAGGGAAACTCGGCAAACTGGGCCCGCAGCGGCTTCGTGGTCAGCTCGGGCCAGTGATATAACAGGTGATAGCAGAACTCGCGCCAACCCAGCTCGCGAAGAAAGCTATCGATCCCCGCACCCGAGCCGGCCTGCTCGGCAGCGGCCGCCCGCGCGGCGTGCCACACAAACCGGGGGCTCAGCTCGCCGAAACGAAGATGGGGTGACAACCGCGACGTGCCCTCCTGGTCCGGCCGGTCCCGCGCCCCGTCGTACTCCGCCGCCGCCTCGCTGAGGAATTCTGTCAGCCGCCCTTGAGCCCCCACTTCGCCGGGCTCCCAGATGTCCTCAAATCCGGCAGCCCAATCCGGGCTGCGCGGTCGCAGGCCCCAACTGTCCAATGAATCGCTGACCAGCCGAGGCGGCCGCGGCAGCGCGTCCGGTGCCCCTACCGGGAATCCCTCGAACTGTCGCCCAAGGGCTCGCCAAAAGGGTGTAAACACTTTGAACGGTCCGCCGCTGCCCGTTCTCAGGTGCTCCGGCTCGGCCAGCAGGCTGCCGGGGAAGCGTTTGACGTGCATGCCGCGCGCAGCGCCGGCGTCGTGAATGGCCCGGCCCAGCGCACGGCCGCGGGGGTCGTAGCTGCGGCTGAAAAAGATCCGCTCCGCATTCAGTTCATCCGCTAGAGCCATCACCACCTGGGCCGGGTCGCCGCGGCGCAGGATCAGGCGACCGCCGCGAGCAGCCACGGCATCCTCAAGTGCCGCCAAACTGCCATGCAACCACCAGCGGCTTGCGCCACCGGGCTCTCTATCCCCAGCCGCGGTGTCCAAGACGTAAACGAGCACCACGGCGTCGGAGTCCGCGCAAGCGGCGGCAAGAGCAGGATGATCTGCCAACCGCAGGTCCTGCCGAAACCAGACAAGGGTGGGCCGCACGGCGCTAGAACCTCTGCTGCTGGCCAACGCTTTGCAGGTAGGCCTTTGCCAGCGACGCGAACTCCGCCATTTGCTCGACTGTCCCCATGCTCACCCGGCACCAGGTGGCATAAGGGGCATAGCTGCGACCGACTAGCATGTTGTGCTCACGCATGTGCTGGCGGAAAGCGTCCACCGAACCGCCAGTGTCAAACAACACGAAATTAGCCACCGAGGGCGTATAGCGCACCCCCAGCTCGTCAAAAGCGCCGCTGACCAGCGCCTGACATTGGCGGATCTTGCGGCGACTGAATCGCTGGAAAGCCTCGTCCCGGTAGCTCGCGGTGGCGGCGGCCAGGCTCACCACATTGGGCATGGTCACGCGCATGGCCTTCAACCGCCGGATCATCGCTGGCGGAGCAATCGCGTAGCCCACCCGCAAACCCGCCAAACCGTGAATCTTGGAGAACGTGCGGGAGATGATCACCGG
>JBFFHS010000146.1:0-6103 GCA_041556855.1 Gammaproteobacteria bacterium | reverse complement strand
GAATTCCTTCGCCGACACCCGGCCGGAGCCGTTAAACAGGGTGGCCAGGCTGCGTAACGGACCGTTGGCGGCGTCTAACAACAGGGCGAACGTGGCCGTGAGCTGTTGTGCTATCCGATCCGCTTGCGCCTCCTGAGCCGCGCGGGCCTGTTGCCCAAGGGCAGCGCTGAGCAGGTAGGAACCCGCCAGGCCTGCAGCCAGCAGGAGTATGAGGACTGTTCTTCGAATTCCAGAAATCTCAGCGGCGAGCGGCATGGATGCCAACCTGACAACATGGCTAATTCAACATACCATCAAATCAACAACGCCGGCTAAGGCATTGGGTAGGGGGATCGGGTCATTGGGATAAACCATTCTGGCTGGCGCTGCTGCCGACGCCGCGCCGCGGCCGCAGTCGGCGGTCTTGCGCTGGGATTGCCGATGGCCTGTTCTCAGGCCCAGGAACTCCTCAGCGAAACGGTGCTTCCCGTGGTCGCCGACGGCGGTCCGCTGACGCCCATGCAACTGAGCTCCGACCCGTCCGGTCCAGACCGTTTCGTGGTGCTGGATGACGCCAGCGGCCGCATCAGCCTGTGGTCCTACGGCGACGGCTTCAACCGGTTGGCAGACATTGACGCCAACGCTATCTCGGTTGCCGTATCACCGCGGGGTGACCTGCTGGCCTCGGGTGGCGATGACGGTGTCGTCCGGCTATGGCGTCGCGACGGCACCGCTGAGGCGGCCCTGCGCGGCCATGTAGGGCCGATCCGCGGGGTCGCGTTCGGCCCCGGGGGGGATGTTCTGGCCTCGGCGGGTTGGGATAAGACGGTGCGGCTGTGGAATCCGGATGGCAGCCCCCGGGGCGAGCCGCTGCGCGGCCACGAGGGATGGGTGCGCACCGTGGCCTTTTCTCCGGACGGCGGGCTGCTGGCCTCGGGCAGCGTCGACGGCACCGTGCGCCTGTGGGAGGTGGCGGCGCCGGGCCCGGCCCGCGCGGTGCTCGAGCACGGCGCCTGGGTGGAGCACGTGGCTTTTTCCGCTGATGGCCGCTTGCTGGCCTCCGGCGGGGATGACGGGGCAGTACGGTTGTGGCGCCGGGACGGCCGGCCCCAGGGTCGCCCCATGCCGGGCAATGGCGCCTGGATCTGGGCCGTGGTGTTCGCCCCCGCGGATGACCTGATTGCCGTTGCCGGGGATGACGGCGCGGTGCGGTTGTGGAACCTGGACGGCAGCCTGCGGGGTGAGCCGGTGCAGGCCCATACCGGGTCAGCCAGCGGGCTGGCCCTCAGCGGCGATGGCACATGGCTCACCGGCGGGTACTACGACGGCACCGTGCGCCGCTGGACCGCTGCCGGGCGGCCCATTGCCGCACCCCTGCGCGCCCATGCCCCATGGATCCGGGTGCTGGCAATTTCCCCGGCAAAACAGCGCCTGGTGACCGCTGCCGATGACGGCAGCTTGCGCATCTGGACCACCAGCGGCAGCGCCGCGACCCCGCCCCTGTACGGGCACGATGGCTGGGTCGAAACGGCAGCCTTTTCACCGGCCGGCGACCTGCTCGCCTCGGCAAGCTTCGATGGAACGGTGCGGGTGTGGAGTTTGGAGGGACAGCGCCACGGGGTGCCGCTGCGGGGCCACACCGGTCGGGTCCATGCAGTGGCCTTATCCCCGTCAGCGGAGCTGCTGGCATCCGGAGGGGCCGACGGCACAGTGCGCCTGTGGCAGCGTGACGGCAGTCTGCGCAGCCCACCCCTCGTCGCCCATGAGGGGGCGGTTCACGCTGTGGCTTTCTCACCCGACGGCGCGCTGCTGGCCTCAGCGGGCGCAGATGGCGCCGTGCGGTTGTGGCCCACGGACGGCCGGACCGCCGGCGATCCATTCGGGGGCCATGGCGGGCCCGTGGCGGCGCTGAGTTTTTCCCCGGACGGCGAACTCCTGGCGTCCGCCGGGCACGACGGCAGCGTGCGGCTGTGGCGACTTGACGGCACGCTCGTTGCTGAGCTTTGGCATGGCCAGGGCGCGCGCGTTCGGACCCTGCTCTTTGATGGGGCCGGCGAATGGCTTGCCGCCGCGGGTGACGACGGCAATGTGCGGTTCTGGACCCGCGGCGGTGAGGCGGGCGCCGTGCTGCCCGCCCATGAAGCTTCGGTAGCAGCTCTGGCGTTCTTGCCCGGCGGGGAACTCATATCAGGCGGCTATTACGATGGCCGCATTCGTGTCTGGTCGGTCGCCGACTAAGCGGGCGGTGCAAAGCCGAGCAGCAACTGTTGCGACTTGTCGTGCAATTCACCACGTGAGTCACGCCCACTTATGGGGGTGCTCGCCCTAGACAAAGGGCTCGGCCCCGTGTCTGAATGGTGCGGCGCGCTTGGCCTTGAGGCCAGGCCAAGGGATGATGGCCGTTTAATTTAGAACAAAGCCGCCGCGCCCTGCGCCAAATGGGCCCGCTTAGCGGACCCGGCAACGGAGAGCCTCGCTGCTGGGAAGAAGGGCGCCGCAGACGCTCATGACAGGAGGGCGCTGAATGACGAATTCGTCCCGTTCGCCGGGATCCAAATACGGTCTCGAGCAACACGTGCCCTGGCACGCCAAGGCCGGGTTCGCCGCCGGCCACGTGCCCGACGACATCAAGAATTTCGCCTGGGATCTGTTTGTGCTGTTCCTCTACACCCAGGTGTACGGGCTGTCCGGCACGCTCACCGGTCTCGCCATCCTGATCGCTTTGGTGTTCGACGCCATCTCCGACACCTACGTGGGGTTTTTGTCCGATAACGTGCGGCAGCTGAAATTCGGGCGCAGGCACACGCTGATGATCATTGCCTGTATCCCCTTTTCCCTGTGCTTTTTCGCCCTGTTCGTGCCGCCGCCGGGGCTGGGCCAGATGGGACTGTTTCTCTGGCTGACGGTATTTGCCGTGCTGACGCGCCTGTTTATCACCACCTTCGTGGTGCCGCTGAAAGCGGTGGGCGCCGAGCTCAGCCGTAATTTTGCTCAGCGGCCCCAGATCGTCGCCTGGGGCGCGGTCGGCGGCACGGCGGCCCGGGTCGCCCTGCCGCTGGTGGCGTTTGGGTATTTCTTCAAGGCCAGCGAGGAATATTCCCGCGGTCAGCTGGATCCTGCGAACTATCCACCGTTTGCCCTGGCGTTTGCGATCGCGTCCCTGGTGGGCATGGTGGTCTGCATCCTGCTCACCATGAAACCGGTCTTGGCGCTGGAGCGTTTGGAGAAACACACCGTGCGCCATCGCCTGGGTCTGGTAGACACCGTCAAGGCGGTGGTCTCCGCGATGACCGTGACGCCCAACGTGCGTCGCGCGGTGCTGCTGGCGCTGCTGGTGTTCTTTGCCATCAAGTCCATCACGGTGCTCAAGGTCCATATCGTCACCTATCTGTGGCAGACGCCTGCCGATCTCACCCAGTGGATCGTGGCCGCCCAATATATCGGGCTGGCCGTCGGCGCCATTGCGCTGCCCGTGGCGGTCAAGCAGTTCGATCGCAAGCTGTGCGTGAGCGTTGGCATGGTGGGTTTCACCACCTTCACAGGCCTTGCGGTGCTGCTGCCCGTGTTGGGCCTGATGCCGCCGGCCGGCTCCAGGGAGTTGGCCTACGGCGTGATCGCCATGCTGTTCTGTGCCGGCGTGCTGCTCGGTGTCTACTTTGTCGCCATCGGTTCCCTGGGGGCGGACGTGGCCGATGAGCACGAGGCCAACACGGGCAAGCGCCAGCAGGCCTTGATCAGCGGCTTCGGCATGCTGGCCATCAAGTCATCCAGCGCCGTGATGACCATGATCACCGGGTTGTACCTGGATCTGATCAAGTTCCCGGTGGGCATGGCCGTGGCCGACGTGCCGCTGGAGAAGGTCCACGCGCTGGCTATTTTCGGCGCGGCTTTCTGTCTGATCGGGGGCTTGAGCGTTTTGTATGTGGTCTCCCGCTTCGACATATCGCTGGAGAAACAGCGCGACATCAATCGCCGCCTGGCCGCCATGCTGAAAGTGGATGATCAGGACGTGCCGGCACAGGCAGCGGACCCGACGGTGGAGCCCGGCTTCGGCCCTCAGTATGCGGACGACAAGGTTTGAGGAGAGATTTGCGATGCTGATTATTTCCCAGCAGGAATGGACCGCCGCGGACTTAGGCCCGCTGGCTGAGCACGTGCGCGAGGCGGTTGCGGTGTTCCGCGCCCGTTCGCTGGACGATGATGGGGTGCCGCTGCTGCTGTTGCCGTTGGCGGACCATGCGCCGGATCTGCCCGAGTTTCCCGCCCTGGCGGCGGAACTGGGTGGGCTCGCGGCGGCCGAGCAGGTTTTTCTCGCCGGCGCGGCGATGGTGCATGATCCGGGGGCAGGCGCTGCCATGACCATGGGTTTCATGATCGACGCCGACGGCCAGGTGGTTGGTCAGTACGCCAAGATCTCCCCGGATCTGGTGGCCGGTTTTCGCGACGGGGTGAGCTGTGCCCTGGGCCAGCCGGCTGAATTTCCCGTGGCGAAGACGCCCATCGGTCAGGCGGGTGTGCTGGTGGGCGAAGATATTCTCTTCCCGCACTACGCCCGCAGCCTGACCTGGGCGGGCGCCGAGGTGATCCTCAATCCCGTCGCCGAGCTCAACGATCACCTCTACCAGGCGCGCCGCACGGCGCGGATTGCCCGCGCCTTCGAGAACACCAGCTATGTGGTGTGCGCGGGTGCTGCGAGCCGGGGTCGTCCGCCGGCGAGCGGGCGCATCGACTGGATGGGCGACGAGCGCTGCGCCGTGGGTGATGAGGCCTTTGTTCTGCCAGACCTGGATATTGAGCAGCTGCGGCGCCGGCGCAAGGCCATCTTCTCCGTGCAGCCCTTGCATCTGCGTGCCAATCTTTATGTGGAGGGCTATCGCAAGCTCGCCAAGCGTGCGCCAACAAAGGCGAACGTGCCAACGACCCGCGCGGAATGGATTGCAGAAGCGCGTCGCCGGTTACCGGCAGCGGCCGAGCCCGGCGGCATTGATCAGTACGGGGTCATCCTGACCCAGAGCGTGAAGAAGATCATTCAGCGCGGTAACGACGTGGCGGCGCTGCGCACGGAGAACATCCAGACGGCATTAAAGCTTCCGGCGCGGCTGGCGTCTAATCCGGGCAACAAGCTGGTGGTGTTCAGCGAGTTCTTCATGACCGGCCAGGGGGGGCACGGTTTCCGCTCGCCCATCACCCTGCAGCGCCTGGCAATCCGCTACCCGGGCCCGGAGATGGAGCTTTTGCAGGACTTCGCCTTAAAGCACAACGTTTACGTGGCGGGATCCTCCTTCGAGCTCGATGACAAGTTCCCCGGGCATGTCTTCAACTCGGCGTTTATTCTGAATGACTCGGGCGAGCTGATTCATCGCTATCGAAAAATCCAGTGCGCCGACGTCTGGGGCTCCTTGCCGGACACCACGCCGGGCAGCATCTATGACCGTTATCTGGACACCTACGGATATGATTTTCTATTCCCGGTGGTGGACACGCCGCTGGGCCGCCTGGCCACCATGGTGTGCTTCGATCAGGCGCACCCGGAAGTCGCGCGCATGCTCACGCAATACGGCGCCGAGGTCATTATCCATCCCTCATCGGAAGGCCACGGCTGTGGCCGGCGCGGCTGGGACATGGCACGGCAGACCCGCGGATTTGAAAACACCGCCTACGTGCTCTCCGCGGTGCCTGGCGGCGAGTATTTTGATCCTGACGACGCCCGTATCCCCACTACCCAGATGCGCGGCCATACCAAGATCGTCAATTTCGACGGCTCCATCCAGGGCGTAGCGGACAGCTCCGGGGCATGCATCCTGTCCGGCAACGTCGATCTGAAGGCGCTGCGGCGGGCCCGCGCCAATCCTTTGGCCAACCTGGCCCTGTGGGACGATCCCTTGGTCTACGTGGACCAGTACGCCGGAGAGGTCGGTTTGGCCAATAACCTCTGGGGCCCCGATCCACTGGAGAATCCCTATGTGGGCTTCAAGCCCCTGAAGAAGCTGCTGGCGGCCTATTACGAACGCGGTATTTTCGTGCCCCCGGCGGAGGCCGGCCGTGAGCTGCCGGACGGCCGGATGTACAGCAGGCCGCAGCGCGGCACGGTCACGCCGCTGGCGGATCAGGAGAAGCTGGACGG
>JBFFHS010000145.1:0-6110 GCA_041556855.1 Gammaproteobacteria bacterium | reverse complement strand
TCACCTTCGGTAAACCTTTGTCGGAACGACAGGCTATTCAGTGGCAGATCGTGGACATGTATATCGACCTGGAGGCGTTAAGGGCGTTGACCTATCAGATGGCGGCGCGGGCCGACGCAGGTGAAGACATCCGCGCCGAGGCGGGCATGGTAAAACTCACCTCCATGGTGTGGGGCGCCCGCTCCCTGGATAAGGCGATTCAGATCCACGGTGCCATGGGCGAATCTCTGGAGTTGCCCCTGACCTTGTTCTACCGTTATCTGCGTCATGGACAGATCGGCGGCGGTGCCAATGAGATTCAACGTATGCAGATCGCGCGGAAACTGCTGAGATGACGGTGGACGCAGTTGCGGTTCTGTCCGGATATAAACGGGCCATCGCCTGTGGCCTGGCCCTCGCGGTCCTGGGCCTGGTCGTAGCCCATGGGGCGGCCGCGGCTGATTACCCATCGAAACCCATCACTATTATTGTGCCTTACGCGCCTGGAGGCGGAGGCGATGCTTTTACCCGGGCGCTGGCCGTACAAGCCCAGGAAATTCTCGGCGCCAAGATTTTCGTCGAGAACCGCATGGGGGGCGGCGCGACCATCGGCGTGGGATCCGTGGCGCGAGCCAGAGCCGATGGCTACACGTTGGGCTTCGTTTCCACCAGCCCGGTTGTCGTGGTGCCCAATTTCTTCCGGGTTCCCTACGACCCGGCCACCGATCTGACCTACCTGTCCCGCTTCGTGGTCACCGCCTGCCCCATGGTGGTCAAGGGCGACTCAGAGTTTAAGTCGCTGGAGCAGCTGTTCGCCTATGGGCGAAGCAATCCCGGCAAACTGCGCTGGTCTACAGCGGGTATCAATGGTGCCCCACATATCGCCACGGAAGCCGCCCTGCGGGAACAGGGCATCAAGTCAGCATACATCCCCATGCAGGGCTCCCCGGAAGTCATGGCCGGGTTGCTTGGCGGCACCCTGCAGATGGGTGTCGTGTGCGACTACGCAGGCTCGCTCGCCGCCGGAGATATCCGCGCCCTGGTCGAGATCGGCCGGGAGCCGGTCCCGGACCTGCCCGGAATCCAGACGTTCGGAGAGCTGGGCTATCCCCTGGCACCGACTATCTTCTACGGACTCATTGGACCGAAGGGTCTGCCCGACGAGGTGATTGTCAAGTGGAACGAGACCGTGCGGGTAATTACCTCGTCAGACAGCTTCAAGCAGATAGCGCAGCGCCTCAACGGCAACGTGGCCTATCTGGAACACGCGGATTTTCAGGCGCTGATGCTCCGGGACATCGCTGAAATGCGGCAAACCCTTAAGGCGCTGGAAATGGTGAAATAGCGTGCCAGCGCTAACCCCAACATGACCGATCGACGGCGGGAAATCCTGCTACTCGGCACGCTGATTGCGATCACACTGGCATTTGCCGTCGGCGTCCTCCCCATGGCTATCGATGAAGGCTTCGGTGGCCAGGGGCCTGGCTTATCGCCCAGTGCCATGCCCGGGCTTGCCGTGGCGGGAATGGCGCTGGCGCTTGCCTATGGCCTGGTGCTTGCGGTGCTGGGCATCAAGCCGGGCACGGACGCGGCGGCTGAGCACCCGCGGGGTGCTCACCCCTTGCGAGCCATTGGCGCGGTCCTCATATGCCTGACATTTGCCCAGCTGGGCTTCAAGCTGCTGGGGTTTTATCTTGGCGGCGTGGTCATGGCCATGTTGCTGACGCTGCTATTGGGTGAGCGCCAAATTTTCAAGGTGCTTGTCATACCCATGCTGGTATGCACACTGATTTACGCCCTGTTCGAGCTGGGGTTCCAGATCCGCCTGCCCAAGGCGGGCTTCATTCCGGGCCTTCCCCTCTAGGTCAGGCACCGGCATGGAAGCGATCCTGGAGGGCATTTCCCTTTCCTTAAGCCTGAGCGCTCTCACGGGCATCCTGGTGGGAATCGTCCTGGGACAGTTCCTGGGCTCCATACCTGGCCTGACCGCGGCCATGGCCGTAGCGCTGCTGGTGCCGTTCAGCTTCTACTTCGACCCCTGGGTCGGCATCCCTATGATGCTGGCCATGTTCAAGGGCTCTTTGTTCGGCAGCAGCATGCCGGCGATTCTGTTGCGCACGCCGGGTACGCCGGCGGCGGCGGCCACGGTCATCGACGGCAACCCGCTCGCGCTGGCGGGCAAGGGCGGCAAAGCGATGCACACCGTGCTTTATGCGTCGGTATTCGGCGATGCCTTCTCAGATATCTGCCTGATTCTCGGCGCCGGCGCGCTGGCCGCCATTGCCATACGCTTCGGCCCATCCGAGTACGTCTTGCTCATTCTGTTCGCCATGCTCAGCCTGGTGTCCCTGAATCGGGGCAGCTCCTGGAGGGGGCTGGTCGCCATATTCATGGGGGTGTTGATTGGCTGTATCGGATTGGATCCTATTATCGGCACCGAACGGCTGACTTTTGGCAACCCGGAGCTCTTCGAGGGCATCGGGCTGATTCCCATGCTGATCGGCTTTCTGGCCATATCGGAAGTCTTCCGCCAACTGGAGCAACCTCTGCACCGCCTGGCGGAGAAGACGATCCAGTTTTCAACGAAACGGGAGGATAACCATCTTTCCGGCGCCGAGCGGCTCGCTCTGCTGCCCACGCTGTTTCGATCATCGGCTATTGGCACCGTAACGGGCGCCTTGCCGGGACTGGGCGCCACCGTCGCGGCTTTCATCGCTTACAACGAAGCGCGCCGGACGGCAAAGAAACCGGAGGAGTTCGGTCACGGCTCGCTGCATGGCATCGCCGCGCCAGAAGCCGCCAACAACGCGGTCAGTGGATCAAACCTGATCCCGCTGCTGGCCTTTGGCATCCCTGGCGATGTAGCGGCCGCACTCATCCTGGGGGCGCTGCTTATCCAGGGCATCACCCCAGGTCCTCTGGCCTTTCGCGATAATCCGGTGCCCATCTACGCCATCTTCTCCGCCATGTTGCTCGCGAACGTGGTCAATTACCTGGTTGGCTTCGCCTTCATCCCACTGGCCAAGCGCATGGTCTCGGTGCCCAAGCGGGTTCTGTTTCCGGCGGTCCTGGTATTCGCCTCCGCGGGCGCCTACGCCATGCGCGGCTCGCTGTTCGACGTCCAACTGATGTTCGCCTTTGGCGTGATGGGTTGGCTCATGGGCAAGCTGCGCTTTCCCACCATCCTGCTGGTCATCGGCTTTATCCTGACCCCCATCCTGGAGCGGTCTGCGCGGCAAACGCTGATTCTGGTGGAATCCTCGGACGGCTGGCTACCCTTCATCGGCAGCCGTCCAGTACTAATGATCCTGCTGGGCATTCTCGCCTTGCTCACCGTCCTCATCCTCCGGCAAAGGATGAAGATGGGCCGATACACGCTGCCCCAGCAATCCCCCGATCAGGACTGACATGCACACCGCATGGCGGTAGCCCGTGGGCAGTCCTGGACCGTTGATGAAGACGGATGACCTCATCCCGGAGACCGAGTTTCCACGCCCTCTGTATGCCTGGTACACCGTCGGTGTGTTGTTTGTCGCCTACGTGACGTCTTTTCTGGATCGCAGCATTCTGACCCTGCTGGTCGATCCCATCCGCAACAGCCTGGATATCTCTGATCTCCAGCTCAGCGTCTTGCACGGCTTCGCATTTGCGATGTTTTACGTGATCCTGGGTATCCCGATTGCCCGTTACGCGGATTCCCACAACCGGGTGCGTCTGATATCTCTCGGTATTCTGGTGTGGAGCGTGATGACCGCCCTCGCCGGGTTCGCAAGGACTTTCTTGCACATGTTTGTGGCAAGAATCGGCGTTGGTATCGGGCAAGCCACATTATCCCCGGCCGCCTACTCCATCCTCAGCGATTCCTTCCCGGCCCACAAGCTGACCCGCGCTCTGAGCCTCTATCAGACAGGTATCTATGTGGGGACGGGGCTGGCGATGATCATCGGCGGTTTCGTCATCGTCAATGTGCCGGCTCTGAATATGCCCGTATATGGGCCGATGGAACCCTGGCAGGTGGTGTTTGTCTTGATTGGGCTGCCCGGTGTTCTGGTTGCCGCGTTGATGTATACCATCCGCGAGCCGGTGCGCAAGGGACTGATGGCCCGACGTACAACACAGACGGCAATTCCCATCCGGGAGGTCATCGGCTTCATCGTGCGGCGGCGGGAAACCTACGGATTGCTGATCGGTGGCGTCGCCGCAAAGAGCCTCGCATTCTACGGCATTACCGCATGGTTACCGGCCTTCTTCATGCGGACATTCCAATGGGATGCCGCAGAGGTGGGGCTCCGCTACGGCTTGGCCAGCATTGTCTTCGGCCTGCTGGGCATCAACGCTGGCGGCATCGTCGCCGGGTGGCTGCGGACTCGTGGTTACGTGGATGCCAACGTGCGGGTGGGTCTGGTCTGCTTTGCATGCCTCGGACCCATCGGCTTTCTCGCTCCGTTGTTGCCCTCCGCAACTGCTGCGATGGGGTTGTATTGCGGTTTCATTTTCTTCGCCAGCGCGCCGGTAGGCTGTCAGGCAGCTGTGCTCCAGGAGATCACGCCCAATCAGATGCGCGCTCAGGTCTCGTCGGTATACCTGTTCCTGTCAAACGTGTTTGGCATCGGCCTGGGGCCGACATTCGTTGCCTTCTTTACCGACGTCGTGTTTCGCGATGATTTTGCTGTGGGGTATTCCATGGCCATCGCCGCCGCTGTGGGCGGACCGCTGGCAGCGTTTTTGTATTGGCGCGCTCTAAAACCCTATCGTGCGAGCTACAAATCGGCCCAGGCAGGATTCCAGGATCACCGCCGACCCGTCACCTAGAACCATGAGGATCTCCATAAACCCCATTCTGCGCCTCTCAGCAACCCTGGCCGTCACCCTTCTAATTTGCGTCCCCGCGCTGGCGGACGGCGTGCTGGTATTCGGCGGCACCGGCCGGCTTGGCGCTGAGACGGTCAAAGCGCTTATCGCCGCCAAAGAGAAAGTGGTTGTTTTCGCTCGCCCCACGTCTGACCGTAGCCGACTCGAAGGCCTTGATGTGTCCTTCGTCGTCGGGGATATGCTCAATCGGGAAGAGATGATAGCGGCCTTCCAGGCAGTCCAGCCGCGTATCGTGATCGATGCCTCCGCGCTCTACGACGCTAAACATGAGGAGGCTGTGCGCAACATCGTTGCCGGCGCCAAGACAAGCGGGGTGGAGCAGATCATTCACCACGGGTCGGTCGGCGCTGGCGACAACATGGCTCTGTTTCCCCATATCGATTTCGCGAACCTCGAGACAGCGCCTACATCAGCGACGATGGTGTCCATCCTGCTCGACAAGGGACGGGCCGAAGCCATTCTGGTCGAAAGCGGCCTGACCTACACCATCATCCGCAATGGCCTACTGGAGAATGATGACAGCAAATCCAGCGGCCGCGCTCGCATGACCGAAGACCCCACGGCGCTGGGCCGAATTACTCGAGTGGATCTTGCAGCAATTACCATGGAATGCTTTGCAGCTCAGCGGTGCGCAAACAAGATCTTCCACGCCCTCGACGACAACCTGTCCCCGCGACCGCCCGCTGAAGGTAGCAACGCCGAGTAGAATCAGGTCGCTATCGACCATAGTGTGGTGTTCCCTGGCTGTTGCCGCCTATCACGGTCCGGTTATCGCAGAGACGACTTTACGAGTTGGCGTCAGCGCCCTACCCCAGGGCAATCCATTCGGAACGTTCCGAATGCCGACCATCACGACGATGGCAGCGATCTTCGACGGTTTCACCCGACTCGATCGAGACGGCAATGCCCAACCTGCGCTGGCCACGGACTGGCGCAATATTGACCCGCCGACCGGGGTATTCACTCTCCGTCAGGGTACGACGTTCTCAAACGGCGCTCCCCTGACAGCCGAGGCTATCGTCAATACCGTGAGGTTACACGGCAGCATGAACCCGGATTTCTTTAAAGGCACGGTGGTAGAGGCTGAGGCCACCGAGATCCTGGCGCAACACAGCTCGGACAAAGCCACCGCGGAACAGGCCTCATTATCCTAAGGCGGGCTCACCTTCAATACCGTGTGGTCCCTGTCCGATACCACGAAGATTTCACCGCCCTGCCCCACGGCGACGCCGGTGGGCAGGAATGCCGGCGGCGGCCCG
>JBFFHS010000144.1:0-6189 GCA_041556855.1 Gammaproteobacteria bacterium | reverse complement strand
ATCCATGACCAGCAGGATATCGGCGACGGCGAGGCCTTGCGAATCCTGGTGGAAAAGGACTTCACATGTCTGGCGCCCCGGGAAGGGGAGGATGACTCGGATTTGTTTCCCAATCCGGACGTATCCCAGGGCGGATAACCAGAAGGGCGTCGCCGCGCCCGCTACAGCCAGCCCAGAATGCCTGGCAGCCAGAGCGCCAGTTGGGGAAAGATGGCGATGACCGCCAGGCGCACCAGATCCACGGCCACAAACGGCGCGACACCGCGGTAGATGGTGGCCAGATTCAACGTCTCGTCAGCAGCACCTTTGAGCACGAAGACGTTGATGCCGATGGGCGGCGTGATCATGCCGACCTCCATGACCATGACCATCATGACGCCCCACCAGATGGGGTCAAAGCCAATCTCCGTCACCAGCGGCAGCACGAAGGGCAGCGTGATCACCATGGCGGCCACGGTATCGAACACGCTTCCCAGCACCACGTACATGATCATCAACAACACAATGACCAGCAGCGGCGCCAGGCCGAGGCTGCGAATGAATTCGATCAGGGCATCCGGCGCGCCGCTTAAGGAAATGAAGTAGGAGAAGATGGACGCGCCGATCAGAATCACGAAAATCATGCAGGTGCTGCCGGCGGCCTCCAGCAGACAGTCGACGAAACTCTCCCAGGTGAGCTGTCCGGCCAGCAAGGCCATGATCAGGGCCAGGCTGGCACCCACGGATGCGGCTTCGGTGACGGTGAACACGCCGCTGTAGATGCCGCCGGATACGGCGGTCGCCACCAGCAGGATGCGCCAGGAGTCCCTGAAGACGGCGAGTCGTTCCGGCCACGTGAGCCGTTCGCCTGCGGGTCCCGCATCGGGTATCAGGTGCACCTGGATTTCGATGGCCACGATGTACAAGGCCACCGCGATCAGGCCGGGAATGATCGCCGCGGAAAACAGGGCGATCACGAATTGCTCGGTGAGCACCCCGTACAGCACCATGATGACCGACGGCGGTATGAGAATGCCCAAGGTGCCGCCGGACGCGATGGAGCCGCTGGCCAGCTGCAGGGAATAGCCGCGGCGCTGCATCTCGGGCAGCGCCATCTTGGTCATGGTGGCGGTGGTCGCCACGGAAGAGCCGCACACGGCGCCGAAGCCGGCGCAGCCCAGAATCGTCGCTGTGGACAGCCCGCCGGGTCGATGGCCGATGACGGCGTAGGCCAGCCGATAGAGGTCCCGGGACAGCCCGGCGGCGTTGGCGAAGCTGCCCATGAGCAGGAAGATGGCGATGATGGCCAGATTTTCGTTCGCGATGGCGGAGGCGGCCTCGATGGAGAACAGCGCCATGGCCGGCCCGGGACCCACCAGCCAGGCCACGCCGGCCACGCCGGCAAAGGCCATGGCGATACCGATCGGCACGTGCAGGGCGATCAGGGCGAACATGGCCACCAGACCGACTATGCCAACGGTGACCGGATCCATCGCTCAGGACGCCCCGGTAGCGCCGGCGCGCAGGTCGCGCCAGCGGGCCAGCAGCACGCCGGCCTGCACCGGCACGGAAATCGCCATGATCGCAGTCGCAATCCACCACCAGGGTGCGACGGGCATCTCGATGGTGGAGGTGACGCGGTGATGCACCTGCAGATCCCAGGTCATCAACACAAACTGCACGGCTATGGCTGCGAACACCATCAGCGTCAGGGCAGCCTGCAGTACCTCCAGCCATGGTTTCAGGCCGGGCGCGACGCGGTCCCCCAGCAGGGTAATGCGGATATTCTGATCATTACGCAGCCCGGCGGGAAAGCAGCTGGCGATGACAATGGCGAATACCACTTCGCCGAGATCGCCGAACCCCGGAATGCGCGGCAGGTTGAGATGGCGCATAACCGCATCCAGCATGGTGAGCATGCCGATCAGCACCAGGCCGGAAAAGCCGATCACGACGACCCGATAGGTCAGTCGTCCCAGCCGCGACTCGTCGGGCCGGCTCATGGGGCGGCGGCCTCGATGCGAATCTTCTCCACCAGGGTGGTGAACCGATCATAGACCACCCGGCCGTTGGGTCGGCGCGCAATCCAGTCGTCGTGAATCGGCTGCATCAAGCGGGCGTTAGCCTGGTTTTGCTTGTCGTTGGCGATGACGATGTCGTAGCGGTCGACCACAAAGGGGTCCGCGCGAATGCCGTCCGCAATGGCGTCGTACTGCTCTCCGGCACGACGCGCCAGTGACTCCCCGCCATGCTTCATGAAGATCGCCTGCACTTCCGGCGACAGCTTGTCCCAGGCCTTGCGATTCATCAGGAGCATGAAGGGCAGCGCACCCAGCGGGGCTTCGTATGAGGAGCGCATCAGCCGGTCGGTACGGAAGGTGCGGATGCCGCTCCAGGCCTGGACGACGCCGTCGATGGAGCCGCGCTGGATGGCTTCGTTCATCTCGATGGCGCTCATGGTTTCCGACACACCGCCCAGCAGGTTGATGAACTTGGCCTGCACGGCGCCTGCGGTGCGAATTTTCTGGTTCTTCACGTCGGTCAGCGCGTTGAGCGGCTGGACGCTCTGGATCGAGGCGACATCGGTGGACCAGATGCCGATGACCTGGACATCATCGGTGCCATCGATCAGCCCCTCGGCGTGCAGGCGCCAGCCGGCGATCGCGGCCTCGGTAGCCGACCGCGCCAGGTACGGCAATTCGATGATGTCGATCTGGGGAAACTGGCCGGCCGTGTAGCCGGGCAGCACCCAGGCCAGGTCCAACACGCCATGTTTGACGAGGTCGTACTGGGCAAACGCGTCGCGGCCCAGGGAACCGCCCCAGTAGCCTTGAAACCTGATGCCAGGGGGCAGCTCGGCTTCGACCGCGTCCATCCAGGGCTTGATAACGGTGCGAATGCCGACGGATTGCTCCGGCACATAGCTGCCGATCCGCAGCACCATGTCCGGGCCGCGATCGCAGCTGGTTAACGCCGCCAGCGCCAGCAGCACCATACCCGATCGAATGAAACCGTTGCCCGCCGGTTTTCGAATTCTTGTCACGCGGGTGTCCTTTGGAGAGCGCGCGCGTATTCTACCATTGTGCTGTCCGCCGGTTGGACGAGATCGTGATCCAGGCTGAGGCGCCCCAGCCGGCCCTGACAAGATGACCCGCTTTTATCGTCCGTCCCGACTACAACCGCGGCGCATTACATGCCGATCATTTTTCTGATCATCGTACTGTCCGCCATCGGCTTTGGCCTGGTCTTGCCGGCGTTTCTGTTTTTCGCTGAGAACCTGGGCGGTTCGGCGGAGATCGCTACGGCCATCGTGGCCACCTATTCCGTTGGCCAGATGATTTCCACGCCCATCTGGGGACGGCTGAGCGATCGGTTCGGCCGCAAGCCCATCCTGATGCTGAGTCTGGTGGGCGCCTCGCTGAGCTACCTGGGCCTGGCCTTCTCCACTGAGCTGTGGATGCTGGCCGTTGCCCGGGCCTTCGGTGGCTTGATGGCGGGCAACTTTGCCGCCGCCATGGCTTACGTGAGCGATGTGACCAGCGCTGAGAATCGGGCCAAGGGTATGGGTATGGTGGGCGCCGGCATGAGCATCGGCTTCATCCTGGGGCCGGCCGTGGGCGGTTTCCTCAGCGGTAGTGATGCGGCCAGCGCCAGTCTGCTCATGCCGGGGCTGGCGGCTGGCCTGATGTCGGCTATCACGGCCATCGCCACGGGCCTGTTTCTGAAAGAAAGCCTGTCCCGAGAGGCCCGCCAGCAGCTGGCGGGCCGCAAGCCCGAGAGTCAGCTGAAGGCCATCAAGCGGGTTATGGGCCGGCCCGTGGTGTCCCGGATGGTGCTGGTGGGGTTTATGTTCATCGGTATCGCCGGCATGTTCGAGACCATATTTCCCCTCTGGTCCAACGCCCGCTTTGCCTGGGGACCCAAGGAGGTGGGTCTGTTGTTCACCTATCTGGGCCTGCTGGTGGCCGTGGTCCAGGGGGGCTTGATTGGCGTGCTGGTGCGGGCCTTTGGGGAGGGGCGTCTGGTGGTCGTTGCAGCGATCTGCTACGGGGTGGGACTGATCATCATGGCAGCGTCGGCCGTCTGGCCCATGGCTCTGTTCGGCATCACCTTTACCGCCATCGGCAGTGCGCTGTTCAACCCGTCCATGTCCAGTCTGGTGTCCCAGCAGGCGGGTGCGCAAGAGCGGGGCTTTGTTATCGGGGTGTTTCAATCAGCCACCTGGTTGGGGCGATCGACGGGACCGTTGCTCGCGGGCGTATTGTTCACGCGGGTCGGTGTGGATGCACCGCTGTTCACTGGCGCCGTCCTGCTGCTCCCCTGCCTGGGGTTGATTCTCATCGTGCTGCAACGAATGCGACAGCAGCAGCTGGCTGAGACCCCCTCTGTAGCAGAGGGCACCTGAGGCGGTCAGGTATCGGTGATGCGGCAGCGCAGCAGCTTCGGTTCCGTGATGGAGCCGATCAGCAGCTGATCCCGATAGGTCGCGCCCACGCTGCCGGCGGACAGGTCGCGTCCGTCGTTCAGGTAGACTTCTTCCACCCGCGGGTCCGCGGCGTCCAGGCGGATGCGAAACAGCTGGGTGGGCGCCGGGCTGGCAGCATCGGTGAAATGCCGGATCAGGGCCAGCGTGTCGGCATGGGCGGCCACCCACAGGCTGCCATCGGCAGCCGTGTCAATGTTGTCAACGCTGCTGCCCAGTTCGATATCCGTCACTGCTCGCAAAGCGCGGGGATCCGTGTAGTCGTAGATGCGCAAGCGTTGTCCCAGGGTTTTCGCCACCGCGAGTCGGCGCTTCTCCGCGATAACGTTGACGCCGGAAGGGCCTGCCAGTCCCTCCAGCGCGACGCTGAACTGCGTACCGTCAAAATACACCAGCGTCGCCAGACCGCGGGCAAACAGCATTTCCGTGGTGCGCTGCCACGGCGTTGCGGCGCCGGTATCGTTGACCAGATAGAACTGCCGTGGGCCGAGAGCGACCAGATCATTGGGGTCAAACAGCAGTTCACTGACGAAGGTCTCGCGATGGGCGAAAATCCCGTCGTCGGTGCTCTCGAAGCGCTCTACGGTGTGATGGCCAGCGGGGGGATGGCTGATGACCAGCAGGGTGCGCTGCCCCGCGGGGTCCACGTGAAGGCTCAGACCGTGGGGGCGGAAGTCTTCGGGCTCACCGGTGATGGCGGGACGGAACTCGGGCGTCGCCGCGTTGAGATCCAGTTGCCAGACGGTTCCGCGCACATCCTCGCCGCGAATCAGGGCGCGGCGATCAAACGCGGAGATATAGGCCACCCCGCGCTCGCGATCGATCTGAATGTCCTCACCGCTGGGTCCGCCCGTGGGCAGGCTCTCGCAGCGGCCGGCGAAGTGGGGCTGAAGTGTTTTGAAAGCGCCCCCGCGCGCCAGAAAATTCGCGCTGACGCCAACCAGGATCAGCAGCGCGGCCGCCACAACGCCGCCGGTGACCTTGAAGAATCGTTTCATCGCGCGGCTCCCGAATGCTTGGCGGATGATACACCCGAGCCGCGCTTGCGGCGGCCCGCTGACCGACAGCCGGTCAGTAACCTCCCCAGGTCCATGGCGGGCAGCAATTGGGGGACATACACTCACAGGTCTTGATACTCAACAGGAGTGGCCATGCAACGGATGGTCTTTGCCCTGTTTCTGGGCGCGGTGCTGGTTCCAACGAGCGCGATCTCGACGGTTAAGTTCAGGGACGTCAGCGAGACGGCCGGAATCGCCGACCCGGCGGTGAACAGCACCGGTCCGGCCTTTGCCGACTACGATAACGACGGCGATGTGGACATCTATGTGCCCACCGAGGCCCATCAGCCGGGCCAGGACAACCGACTCTGGGAGAACGACGGTGGCGGCGTGTTCCGCAACGTGGCGCCCGACCGCGGCGTCGATAACGCTGGTTCCTACAGCCGCGGTGCGGCGTGGGGCGACTACGACAACGACGGCGATCTGGACCTGGTCGTGGCCAACATGCCGCCGGGTACGAGCGGCCGGGCCCATGTGCCCACCACCCTGTATCGCAACATGCTGGTGGAAATCGGCACCGCGGATTTCGAGAACGTTACTCGGGAGGCGGGCATCATGCGGGCCGGGAACGAGCGGGACGCGCGCATCGGCGGAGTAGGGGATACGGGTGCCGGCGTGGCCTGGGCCGACTACGACAACGATGGCTTTCTTGATCTGGTCTGGAAGTGT